>CAJTJA010000074.1:5820-10828 GCA_910576845.1 uncultured Oscillibacter sp. | reverse complement strand
CTGTCCTGATATTTTTTGCCTCTAAACACTGTTACTTCCTCCTCATAGTGGTTCTCGGAACGAAGTCCTCCCACTGTATGGAGCGGCGGTCCGGCCGCTCTGCGTTATATTCGATTAGTCGCCGACAATGACGCCCATGGACCGGCAGGTCCCGGCGATCATGCTCATAGCGGACTCTAAGTTGGCGGCGTTCAGATCCCGCATCTTGATTTCAGCAATTTTCTGAATGCTGGCCTTGGAGATGGTTGCCACCTTGGTTTTGTTGGGGACGCCGGAACCGGATTCGATACTGCACTCCTTTTTAATGAGTACGGCGGCCGGAGGCGTTTTGGTAATAAAAGAGAAAGAGCGGTCGGCATACACCGTGATAACAACCGGAATAATCATGCCCACGTCGTTCTTGGTACGTTCATTGAACTCCTTGGTAAAAGCGGCGATGTTGACGCCGTGCTGGCCCAAAGCGGGACCAACGGGGGGAGCGGGCGTCGCCTTGCCCGCGGGAATCTGCAATTTTACATAACCAGTAATCTTCTGTGCCATGGAGCGGCACCTCCTACGATTTAAAATGTGGTGCGGCGGCACAGCCGCCCTGGCGGGACCGTCTGCGTCCCTCCCACCTGCGCCTGACGAAAAAGGCGCAACTTCGTTCAATACTTAATTCTGGACTTCTACTTGATCCAGTTCCAGGTCCACCGGGGTTTCCCGGCCGAACATGGAAACCATAACGCTGACCCGGTTTTTTTCTGGTTCAATCTCTTCGACAACACCAGTAAAGCTGGCCAGCGGGCCGTCCATAATCCGCACATGATCACCCAGATTGTACTTGACGATGATCTCGTGCTTTTCCATACCCATGGCTAAAACCTCTTCCTCCGTCAGGGGAATGGCCTTATTAGCGGTGCCGACAAAACCGGTGACACCCCGGACATTTCGCACCAGGTGCCATGTCTCGTCCGTCATAATCATCTTAATCAGCACATAGCCGGGGAAGACTTTTCGGGCTACTTCCTTGGAAGCGCCGCTTTCGGTAATCTCCGTGACGTTTTCCATGGGAATTTCAATCCGCAGAATCATATTCTCCATGTTCCGCCCGGCGACGAGCTTTTCAATGCTGGTCTTGACGGCGTTTTCATAGCCGGAGTAGGTGTGGACGACATACCATTTTGCGCTGTCTGCCATTTCCCGTTCCTCAGGCGCTAAAGACGCTCAAGATCATCTGAACCAAGGAAACCGATGCAAAATCGAATAGCCAGATGAATGCGCCGATGATGGCAGAACACAGCAGCACAGTGCCAGTGTTCTTTAAGACGGTCTGCCTGTTAGGCCAGACAACCTTTTTGAGTTCGCTTTTCATTTCGCGGAACCAAAGACCGCGGTCCTTCTTCTTCGCTTCTGCCATTGTTCAAATACGCCCTTTCTTCAATTACTTCGTCTCGCTGTGGAGCGTGTGCTTCCGGCAGAAACGGCAATACTTGTTCAGTTCCAGCTTGTCCGGTGTATTTTTCTTGTTTTTCATGGTATTGTAGTTTCTCTGCTTGCACTCATTGCATCTCAGGGTTACTTTTACTCGCATTGTTCGGCACCTCCTTATATTGACCTTCCTCTGCGGAAAGCCGACTGCCTCCCTGCCGGGGCCTGATTCTCGCGGCTTGAAAAGCGAAAAAGCGCACAATAAAAAAGCCCCGCTCACAGGTGATAATGAGTATAGCACACGTTTGTGTAAGGGTCAACACTTTTTTGCGAAATTATTCCTATATTTCATGGGAAGGACGCGTTACCGGATTGTAAAAAAGTGTAACGGTTTTGAGATTACGGCTGACCCAGCGGGACATTATACTGTTTATTTAATAAAATGTTTAGTATATGAGGAGCGGAGCCATGAAAAGATTGCTGTGTGTTTTTATCCTGTTGCTTCTGACGGCCTGCGGACAGCAAAAAACCATAGAGCCTCCGGAGCAAGAAATATCCCCGTCGAAGACCCAGACGGAACCGGAATATCCGCCGGAGGACGATTCCATTCGGGCCGCCGCTCTGGAGGGAGAGCCGCTTTCACCGGATGGCCGTTTTTTGGCCAGGGTGAAGGGACACAGCGAGGGCGCCGCCGCGGCAGGTCTTTATCCGGCGGATACGGTTCAGATTACGGACGCGGAGACTGGGAAGGTTTTCTGGGAAGGAGACGGCTTTTACACCCAATCTATTCTCTGGTCTCCGGGGGGAGGCTTTGCCGCTCTGGCCCGGAGCGCCAGAACTTGGTGCTTCATTACGATAATTGAAACGGAGGGCTGGAGGGAGTGGGATTTTACCCTGCCGGATGGAAGCCCTATTCCGGAGTATACATTTCTTCCTTATGATGAGCCCTGGGGCGTGTGGCGATCAGAAGGCGGCTTGGATTTGACCGTCGGCCAGGGCGGCGACGCAGGAGAGCAGAGGTACTATACCTGCGCCGTGGAGACCCGGGATGAAAAGCTCCGGGGAACTGTCTGGGAGGAGACTCGCGAGGCCCTGCCGGGAAGATATGACTTCGACCACGATGGGGAACCGGAGATTGTGGAGCTGGCAACGGTTTACGGAGACGAGGAACAAAATACGGTGGGCTGGTACGAGCTTCGAGTCCGCACAGGGGACAACCGTCTTTACTGGAGCCATTCCTTCGCAGAGGCACACCCGGGTTGGGGGGCCTGTTTCGCCTGCCGGGTGGACGGTGAGGACTATCTGCTCCGGTATCTCCCCACCATGTACCAGGGCTACGCCACTTATGGATATGAGCTCTTTTCCCTCAGCGGGCCGGGCGAGGAGGTGGCGGCCCGAGAGGGAAGCGTCAGCTTCGATATCAACTTTGGCAGTCCGTTTCACGAAAGCTATGACCCGGGAGCCATCGCCGCCTTCCTGGAGGAAGTCCACAGCCTCCTGGAGAACAGCGAGCTGCTATTGACAACGGAGAGCGGTGTTTTCCGCACCGGTGGGCCAGGCGCGGACTTCAAAGATGATTTAGAGTGCTGGGCGTGTGAGGAATATTACGATGAAAACCGGTCTCTGAAGGAGAACATCCAAGCCATTGGAGAGTACTGGAGAGAACAGCGGGCCGGATAACCGAACAGCCGTCCGGAATTTCCCGAACGGCTGTTTTTCTTGAACTGTCTTAAACTGGAAGCCCGTACTTCGCCAGCACGTTTTTGATGTGTTCCAAATTCTCCGGAGCGGGTGGACACATGGGAGAGCGGAGCTCCCCGACATTCCAGCCCAGCAGGGAGAGAGCGGTCTTTACCGGAATAGGGTTTACCTCACAGAACAAAGCGTCACAGATGTCTTTTAAATTCACTTGCAGTTTCCCGGCGGCGGCGAAGTCATTCTGCTGGCAGAGCTGGGTCAGCCGGTGCATCTCTGCAGGGAGGATATTGGCAGCAACGGAAATAACCCCCTTGCCCCCCAGGGCGCAGATGGGGACGGTCTCATCGTCGTTGCCGGACCAGATGTAAAAATCATCAGGGCACAGGGCACGGGTTCGCTGAACGTTCCCCAGGTTCCCGGACGCCTCCTTAGTGCCGGTGATATTGGGGTATTCCGACAGGGCGGCATATGTCTCAGGAGCAATGTTGACCCCGGTTCTGGAGGGGACGTTATAGAGGATGATGGGGAGGGACACTGCATTCGCAATGATCCGGTAATGACGGAGCAGTCCCGCCTGGGTGGTTTTGTTGTAGTAAGGTGTTACCACCAGTAAACCGTCGGCCCCTTGATGCTCCGCCTCCCTGGAAAGGGTAACAGCATTTTCCGTGGAATTGGACCCGGACCCGGCAATCACCGGAACCCGGCCGCCTACGTGGCGGACGCAGAAGGCAATCGTTTCAGCCCGCTCCTTGTATGTCATGGTACTGGCCTCTCCGGTAGTGCCGCAGACGACAACGGCGTCTGTCCCGTTCTCCAGTTGAAAATCCAGCAGATCACCCAGAGCATCCAGATTCACGCCGCCTGACTTAAAGGGAGTAACAATTGCCACCGCAGAGCCTGTAAAGATTGGCCGCTTCACAGTGTTTAGCTCCTTTCCTGATTTAAAATAGACGGAAAGAGACGGCCTGCCCGTTATGCAGGAAACCGCCTCTTTCGTAAGCTTATATAACTGCCATATTTTGATGGCGCTGCTTCGACGTGGTTAATTACCAGACTGCCGCAGCGTGCAAAAGTCCTTTTTGGCTAGTTTGCCTAAAAGACGTACAGGAGCTTTTAAAGTGCCGGAGCTTGTTAAGACTCCTCAAAATTTTTCAAGAAAAATAGCCCTTGGCGCAGAGCAGCTCCGCTAAAAGAACCGCACCGCCCGCCGCGCCGCGAAGAGTGTTGTGGCTGAGGCCGACAAACTTATAATCATATTGGCTGTCTTCCCGAAGGCGGCCCAAAGAGACCGCCATACCGTTTTCCAGGTTCCGGTCCAGGCGGGTCTGAGGCCGGTCCGGCTCTTCAAAGTAATGCAGGAACTGCTTGGGGGCGGAGGGGAGGTTCAGCTCCTGGGCGGGACCGCGAAAAGCGGCCCAATCGGCCTTGATTTGCTCTATCGTGGGTTTTTTGCCCTCTTGAAATTTTACAAACACTGCCGCCATGTGCCCATCCTGACAGGCCACCCGGAAGCATTGAGCTGTAATGGCGGGAGTGGAGGCCTTGACAATTTTTCCGCCCTCCAGCGTGCCCCATAGCTTTAGAGGCTCCTGTTCTGATTTTTCCTCCTCGCCGCCGATGTAAGGAATGCAATTGTCCACCATCTCAGGCCAGCGCGCAAAGGTTTTGCCTGCGCCGGAGATTGCCTGGTATGTACAGACCAGGACTTTTTCCACGCCGTATTTCAGCAGGGGATGAAGCGCGGGAACATAGCTTTGAAGAGAGCAGTTGGACTTTACGGCAATGAAGCCCCGCTTGGTACCCAGGCGTTTCCTCTGAGCGTCAATCACTTGGATATGATCCGCATTGACTTCCGGCACCACCATAGGAACGTCGTCGGTCCAGCGATGGGCGGAGTTAT
>CAJTJA010000074.1:0-5810 GCA_910576845.1 uncultured Oscillibacter sp. | reverse complement strand
AAGAGCCCGAATTTCTTCCTTTTTCATGTCCACGGCGCAAAAGCAGAAGTCCACCAGAGACGCCAGCTTTTCCGCGTCGGCTTCCGCATCCAGAACGACCAGCTTTTTGGCCTTCTCCGGCATGGGAACAGCCATGGCCCAACGGGGTCCTGCCGCTTCCTCATAGGTTTTTCCGGAACTGCGGGCACTGGCGGCTACTGCCGTCAGTTGAAACCAGGGGTGATTTTCCAAAAGTGTGACGAAGCGCTGGCCCACCATGCCTGTACAGCCGATGACGCCGACTTTGTACTGTTTCATAATATGCTCCTCCTGCCGTGTTGCCGCCGGAAACGTCTCTCGGATTTCCTGGTTGAATTAAATGCGTATTTGTATTATAATACTTGCATACGGCAACAACTGTTCTTGAATCGCGGACAAATGTCTTCTGTGCGTATGGTATCATGATTTCACCAAAACGTCAAGACGGGGATCATTGGGAGGTTCCATGAAAAATAAGCTGTTCACTATGTTTTTCGTTGTGGCTTTTTTTGCCCTGACGGCTGTTCCGGCCTCCGCTGTAACAAACGATATTGTAAAAGTTGGCCTGCGCTACGGCTCCTCGGCCCTGTTTTCAGCCAATCTGGAAAATGCGGTGGGGGCCGGCTATGAGTTTGGCTATTTCGATGAAAACCGTATGTTTGTTTCTCTGGGCTGGACGGAGGAGACTACTGGTTCCATGACCGCTGCCGGAACCATTTATATGGATGAAAGCGGAAATTATTCCCCCTCCGTGCCTTCAGGAGGCTTTCGGAGCCTGGGGGAGTGGCATGTTCAGATGGATGGTTTCCGCTCTTTTGAAGAGGCGGCGGATCAAGCGCGGCTGGACGGAGGCTGGCCCGCTTGGATAGACTGGGAATATGTGGTCCGGGTAGGAAGCTTTGACTCCCAAAGCGAGGCGGAGGATGCGGCCGGACGCTATGGGGGCCGGGCTGTCCGCGCTTCTTCCACCGGCGTGATTGTGACCCGGACAAGGACGGAGAACATTCTCTTCGAGTTTGACTGCAGTGGTGTGCTGTCGTTGGGCGTTCAGCCTTCCGGGCGGGAAACATCCACATGGTTCAAGGGCTATAAGTACGGCGGAGGCTTTGAATATCCCAGAGTAACCGGTGGAAATTTGAGCGTAATCAATGTAATTGGTCTTGAGGATTATGTAAAAGGCGTCATACCCTATGAGATGGGAGGCGGCTGGCCTCTGGCGGCATTGGAGGCCCAAGCAGTCTGTGCCAGAACCTTTGTTCAGGGCCATAACAAGCACTTGAGCGCCAATGGTTTTGATGTGTGCGGAGGCGTGGACTGCCAGGTTTACAACGGACATGGCAGCGGCGGAGCCAGTCCCTCCGAAACCAGTGACCGGGCTGTGGAAGATACTGCGGGAGAGTGCCTGTATTATAACGGCACTTTGGTGCAGGACGCGGTTTATCACTCTTCCGACGGAGGCGCCACCGAGGACGGAGGAAATGTCTGGGGGACGGAAACCGGATATCTGAAAGGAAAAGTTGATCCCTATGAGGCGCAGACCACCGTTCCGAACAACAGCTATTCTGTTACTTATACGGCGTCGGAGCTGACATGGATATTAGATCAGAAGGGGTATTCCGTGGGCACGGTTCAGGATGTTTATGTTTCGGAATATACACCGGCGGGAAATGTAAAACAGGTGACATTTGTGGGAAGCAATGGAACAAAAACCGTCACCGGAGAGACATGCCGGACCATTTTTTACAGCAGCACCTATCAGAAGTCCGTCAGCAGCATGCGGTTTGACATCAATGGGGGCAGAGGCTCCGGCGTCTATGTCAATGGCAGCGGGACGCTCTCTTCCCTGGAGGGAGTTTTTGTGATTTCCGGAAATAGAACGCTCGGCACGCTGGCGGGAAATACCGCATCCGCGATTTCTTCTTCTGGAATCGCCTCTGTTTCCGGCGGTAGTCAGCCTTCCGGCGGAGGAAACAGAACCGGCAGCTTTGTAATTACCGGCACCGGAAACGGTCATAACGTGGGAATGAGCCAGTACGGCGCCAAGGCCATGGCGGAGCTGGGTTACAGCTATCGGGAGATTCTGGAGTTTTATTATACGGATATTACCATTGGTTGAGGACACTACATGAAAACAAGAGATTTTTATTATGATCTGCCTCCTGAACTGATTGCCCAGACGCCTATCCTCCGGCGTGACAATTCCCGTCTGATGACATTGGACAAAAAAACAGGAGCGGTTGCCCACCAGCATTTTTATGAGCTGCCGGATATGCTGGTTCCCGGAGATTGCTTGATTATGAATGATTCCCGGGTGCTGCCTGCCCGTCTGCTGGGCAGTCGGCTGCCGGGCGGCGGGGCCTGCGAGGTGCTGCTGCTGATTGACAAGGGAGACAATGTGTGGGAGTGTTTGGTTCGTCCCGGCCGAAAGCTGCGGACCGGAGCCCGAATGACATTCGGCAGCGGTGAGCTTACCGCTGAAGTGCTGGGAGAAGCAGCGGACGGAAACCGTCTGATCCGCTTCACTTATCAAGGAATTTTTCTGGAGGTTCTGGAGCGTCTTGGAAAGATGCCCTTGCCGCCCTACATTAAGGAAGAGCTGCGGGATCGAGAGCGCTACCAGACAATTTATTCCAGAATTCCGGGCAGCGCTGCCGCACCTACGGCAGGCCTTCACTTTACGCCGGAGCTGCTGGAAAGAATTTCCACAAAGGGGATTGGGCTGGGGTATATAACGCTTCATGTGGGTCTTGGCACTTTCCGGCCGGTGAAGGAAGAGACCATTGAGGAACATCCTATGCACAGTGAGTTCTGCACTATTTCGCCTGAAACGGCGGAGCTTATTAACCGCACCAAGGCCGCCGGAGGCCGTTGTATCTGTGTAGGGACCACCTCCTGCCGGACATTGGAGTCCTGGGCAGGAGAAGATGGACATATGGAGCCCATGTCCGGGTGGACAAATATCTATATTTATCCCGGCTACCGTTTCAAGGTGATGGATGGACTTGTGACTAATTTTCATCTGCCGGAAAGCACGCTGATTATGCTGGTGTCCGCCTTAGCGGGCCGGGAGCATGTTTTAGCCGCCTACCAAAAGGCTGTGGAGGAGCGCTACCGTTTCTTCTCCTTTGGAGACGCCATGTTCATTTCGTAAGGAGGGCTTTCCCTATGGACGTAACAGAGCTTCCCAACGTAGGACCCAAGCTGGCGGACAATCTCCGCCGGGTGGGATTGGAGACCCCGAAGGCATTCCGGGCGGTTGGAGCGGAGACGGCGTTTCTCCGTATCCGGGCCGAAGTGGATTCCACTGCCTGCTTCCACCAGCTTACCGCCCTGGCGGGGGCGGAACTGGGGATTCCCAAAAAGGCGATACCCCAGGAGAAAAAGGCGGAGCTGCGGGCTTTTTTGACAGCCTGTAAACAGATTGGAGAGACAGATGTTCAAGCTGCTTAAAATCGAGGGCCGCGCCCGGCGCGGCCAGTTTTCCTGCGCCCATGGCGGCGTGGTCCAGACTCCCGTGTTCATGAACGTAGGTACCCAGGCCGCTATCAAGGGAGGTGTGTCCGCTTTTGACCTCCGGGAGGTGAATTGCCAAATTGAGCTGAGCAATACCTATCATCTCCATCTCCGTCCTGGAGACGGGCTGATCCGGCAAATGGGGGGACTTCATAAATTTATGGGTTGGGATGGCCCGATTCTGACCGATTCCGGCGGTTTCCAGGTTTTTTCCCTGGCACCTCTCCGGCGGATTAAAGAAGAGGGTGTTTATTTTTCCTCTCATGTTGATGGGCGGAAAATTTTTATGGGCCCGGAGGAGTCCATGCAGATTCAGTCCAACCTGGGAAGCGACATTGCCATGGCCTTTGATGAGTGTGTGGAGAACCCGGCTACCTATGAGTATGCCAAAGCTTCCTGTGAGCGTACTCTTAGATGGTTGGAGCGTTGCAAGCGGGAGCATGAGCGGTTGAACGCGCTTCCTGGGACCATAAATTCCGGCCAGCTTCTGTTTGGCATCAACCAGGGAGCTACCTTTGAGGACCTCCGAATCTGGCATATGGAACAGATTGCGAAATTGGACTGCGACGGCTACGCCATCGGCGGTTTGGCGGTAGGGGAGCCCACCCAAGTGATGTACAGCATTATCGATGCGGTGGAGCCCCACATGCCCCGGGAAAAACCCCGATATCTCATGGGTGTGGGTACTCCCAGCAATATCATTGAGGCCGTGGCGAGAGGCGTAGACTTTTTCGACTGTGTGATGCCCTCCCGGAATGGACGCCATGGCAAGCTTTTCACTTGGGAGGGGACTGTCAACATCCTCAACGCCAAATACGCCACAGACGGGCGGCCCATCAGCGAGAGCTGTGGCTGCCCCGTCTGCAAGCGGTTTTCCCGTTCCTATCTCCGGCACCTGTTCAAGGCGGAGGAAACTCTGGCCCTGCGGCTGGCGGTGCTTCATAACCTATATTTCTATAACGAGCTGACTGCCAAGATTCGGGAGGCTTTGGACGAAGGACACTTCCAAGAGTTCCGGGTGGAATACAGCGAAAAGCTGGCAAATCGGGTCTGAGCCTTTATGGAGACAGAAAGCGTCCTGTCTGGTATCCGGGATTTTTCGACGGGAGGCAGATGAATGAAACATCCATGGATAGAAATTTCGCTCAGTGATTATGAAAATCATATGCAGCTTGCTTCCGTCATGCAGCTGCAAACGTTGAATAAGATCATGAAAGGCCAAATTGACGCTTATTCTGCCTCAAAAGTTATGATATTGGGCATCGCAGGCGGCAATGGCCTTGAGCATATTTCAAGAGACAGATTCAAAAAAGTGTATGGCGTTGATGTTAATCCATTGTACTTGGAGACGGTTCGCAGCCGGTATGCCTGGTTGAGAGAGGTTTTGGAATGCCTTTGTATTGATTTGCTTAATGAAGCTGACCAACTGCCAAAAGCCGATTTGGTTATTGCGAATCTGGTGATCGAATATATAGGATGTCCATGCTTTCAGAAGGCACTAAGGTACGTGGAGCCGGAATATGTTTCATGCGTTATTCAGATCAACGCTGAGAATAACTGGGTGTCGGATTCACCTTATGTTCATGTGTTTGACATATTGGAGCACACACATTATCAAATAGAAGAACAGGCGTTGAGGAGCGCGATGCTCGAGATCGGCTATCACGCAGTTAAAACTTTGGAGTATGCGCTCCCGGACGGGAAAAGACTCATGCAGATAGAGTTTAAAAATGATTTGTGGAGAAAAGCAGAAAACGATGTTTCTAAAATGGATTGCTGCCTTTAGTTTTCGGGGCTGTTTTGAAAATGCTGAAACGGCCAACTGGCAGATTTTTTCCGCTGATGCTTCGTTGATTTCCCTTGAAACCAGTTAGAATTCCTGCGGGAAATCGCCTGTCGGCGGTTGGATAGCCGTTAGCGTTTCTGCCGCCTTACAGATATAGTCAGCACCGTTGAAAACAAATCATCTTTTCGAGCAATCCCTAACCGCCGGCAGAGCCGGTAGTTATCTTTTGACTAATGGAATAAAAAACTCCCGGACAATAAGTCCGGGAGTTTTTCTCATTCTCGTTAGACCGCTCTGGTAACCTTGCCGGAGCGCATGCACCGGGTGCAGACATACACGTGGCGGGGGGAACCATCCACGATCGCCTTGACACGTTTCACGTTGGGCTTCCAGGGACGGTTGGAACGCCGGTGAGAGTGAGAGACCTGAATACCAAAGGTCACGCCTTTGCCGCAATACTCGCACTTAGCCATCCATTGCACCTCCCCGCTGT
>CAJTJA010000073.1 GCA_910576845.1 uncultured Oscillibacter sp. | reverse complement strand
TCCAGCGGGTGTTCAAGAAGGCGGTCGGCATGACGCCGGGGGAGTACCGCAAGGGCTGACAGAATTTCTGTGATTCCTGTGTAGAATATTTTATAGGCAGCCGAACTTTTTATCAGCTTTCGGCTTTCCCGGTAGAGGCTTCTATCTGTGTTCTCCTTCGTCTTGTTCTACTACCCCACCGTCTGACGGTGGGCTGATCGCCCGTCAGACGATGGGCGGGAGACACGAGCTTGAGAACAATATTGGGAGAAAATGTGTTTGACGTAAAAGCTCACACCCTGTGCGGGCTGGTGCGATGACGAACTGGCCCATATGCCGAGGGGAACCCCTTCCGCCGAGCAAGCGGTGGGCGGACATTTACGTTTCGCAAATCTGTTCTGCATTACTCCTCTTGTATTTTTGCCTTAGGCGTGGTAAACTATTTATAGCTTGGAAGGTCACGAGGTGGTGTGTGTATGGACTCTGGGGGAACAATTCGCTTTTCTTTTGGTGGTATTATTTTTGAATATGACGAAGAAAAGAACCGCAAAAATATTGAGAAGCATGGTATTTCCTTTAAAACCGCCGCTCGTGTTTTCTTTGATTATGATCGTATTGAGATGTTTGATGATGAGCATAGTATAGATGAGGATCGCTACAATACTATAGGCAATACCTCCGTAGGCGGGGTCACAGTAATTGGAACCCTCAAAGAAAAATCACAGCCTTATGATATTCTGTTTGTGGTTTACACGGAGCGGGAAACCACCTCCGAGGATGGCAAACCCATTGAAGTAACAAGATTGATCTCGGCCAGACTTGCAACAAACTTTGAAAGGGGGCTCTATTATGGCAAACACAGCTGATGGCACGATCAAGCTGATCCAGGAACTGGCGTTTACCGAGGAGGAACGTGCGGAGCTGGAGCGCGCGAAGATGATGCCAATTACGTTTGACGAGGATTGCCCCGAGACGACCCCTGAGCGTGCCCTCCGGTTCAGGCGGGTAAACCCCGTGCGGCGGGTGGTTGCCGACCGCTGACCCACACTCCGACCCAGACGGCGAAACGAGCGGGCGGAAACAATGGACGGAGCAGCTCCAAAGAGTAGCCCCGTCCCGAACAAACAGCGCCAAACGGACACAAAAGCGCCGATTTTATTACCATCCGAATCTTCACACGCAAGAGGTCACAGATTCGAGTTCTGTAGTCTCCACCAAGTGAAACCCCTTGAACCGCAAGGGTTACACCCCACAGGGGTACAAAGTGAACCGGGGGGTAGCAAGCACGGTACGGAAAAAAGGATATCAGCGGCAGGACAAAACGCCCTGCCGCTGATATCCTTTTTGTTCGGGAAAGGTGTGAGTAACCTGACGGGCGGTTATTGCTGGCAGACACCCAGCCGGGGGACTTTGCGCTGCACCCGGACGCTTCCCATGTGGGTATGATCGTAGGCCGCAACGTAGCGGGGAAGCTGCTGGTCTGCCATTACTCCAGCGGCATGAACAATGTAGTGTTGACGGAGTTTACTGCCTCCGGCTTCACATCCGTGGGGCGGCAAGGCCCTTATGCCCGGATAACTTGCAGATTACTCTTAAAAGTAATGAAATAGCTTATTCTGGTGGCCTAATGGATATGCTCTTAATATCTCAATGTCTTTTTGTTTGACATCACATACAATTGCTTTTTCAATTTGTCTTATTTCTGAGGAATACTACCATTCCCATCCGGTTGGAGGTATAGGAGATGCGGCAGACGAGTTGTGGTCTGAATTAACTCTCACCCAAGATCTTACTCCTTTTTCAATATTGTACCGATTTTCCGCTGTGCGTGTTTCATATACATAGAAATATCGTTGCTCATACGCATTATAGCAATAATACCTATATGTCCCTTGATATTGATCCACGTAATAGTAAATATACGGTCTCAACATATGCTTTGTCCAAGCAGATACATTTAGCGTGAACCCTTTTGAAATTTTTGAGGTTACAGAACCCGATGCTGTTACTTTTAGGCCAAACTTTAAAGCGTCCGATTTAGTCAAACCGGCGGTTCCCTCAAAACCGACGTTCACTGTTGCCGTAATTTCATCGTTGAAAGATATAGACCCAGAATCAGGGGATTTGTATAAATCCAAACCATTCCATTCAATTACATATTGTGACCACAAAGTGCTTTTATCTACATGGGGGTTTACAGACCAACCTTCGCTAATAATTGATGTTCTGGAATCTGGAACATATCTTGCCGAAGGCAAGTCTACAAGCTTTCCTTCGGAGATGCACCCAAGATCTACAATAGTAGTATCACCATTCGCCATCCTATTACTACTGTTATCATTTGTGGCAAGTTCATTTGCCGCTTGTATTCTTTTTGTCAATTCTTCTGCTATTTCCTTGGCCTGCGTTTCCGACAAATCTGCATTATTCTCAAGAACGTGTGCGTACATCTCAGCTAAGGTTGCATCATAATCGAATTCGACAACCGCTGAATCATTTGAAAATGTGGTTGTCATGAGAGGTTCGGATACTTGGGTAGTTTCACCTTCGCAAATAATCACAGCATCAGATGGAACAGTAGCTGTATACATGTCAGTTACAATGGTCATTTTTTCTGCGCTACCATTGCTGATAGACACATCATTTCCCTTTTCGGATTTTTCGCCTACAGCCAATGCCGGGGTAAATATCAGTTGCATCGAAAGTACGGCAACCAACAAAAATACCCACTTTTTCAGACTTTTCATAGCTGGCTCCTTTCATAATCAATGGTTTGTAATATTTGGGGAAATCCTTGCGTTTAGCTATTTAGTGTCTTGCTTTCCAATCGCTGAGTGGTGACCCCCGAAGCGTCTTTCACATAAATCATAACCACAGCGCGATATTCTTTTCCCTCAAACAGTGGCGAATAGGTCAGTGTAGCGTTGTGCTGAAATTTGCTTTCCGATTGAATCTCCGGGGTATCGCTGGTTGTGAACGTATATTCCGTTATCCATCCAAAAATAGTATTGCGCTGAACTTCCACGCTGCTGGCTCCAATTACGTCCATCTTTCCGACACCCTGAACCGAAAAGAAAATGCTGAAATCACCATTGCTTTTCTTGGAAAGTGTCACCGTGCTGTGCGCAATCCGGGTGCTTGCCCGCGCTTCCATCGCATGGGCGGGAATACTACACAGCATCACCATACACAGTAACATAGGCAAAATATGAACTGACCATTTTTTCTTCACAAAGGCCCTCCTTCACGAAAACATGGATTCTACAACTTGCCACAGGATATCCTTCCCGTTTTTTGAACTAAGATAATACTCATACTGATCCGTATACCAGGCAATAGCACAATTGTCTGTGTTTTGGATCAAGTAGAAAGTAATCCCGTCCTTTACCACCGATTCCACTGGGTCGCCAGTTTTCTGCACCTGTGTGGCAGGTTCATCCTCATAGCTCATGACATTGATGCTTACATACCCCTCGTTGTCCGTGTAGGATACCGCAAAGGTTTGCTGGAACGGATCGTCCAGGTACGTTACATCAAGTTCTCCTAAAACATACCCATCTGGGAGCCATGTGGGTTCGTGTACCTCCGTCATGCCGTAGGCATCAAACGCCGCCTGCAAGGAGGAAAACTCCGGCCCAGCAGCTTCACCGTTCATGTTGTCGGACACCTCACTGTCAGGCGGGATCTGCCCAAAGCTGAATACATCTTCCGTCCACCGGGCCATTGCGCCGAACACATCCACGCCCGCAGCCTGGGCCGTCACCATAACGGCAAGCATACAGGCAACCGCGGCGGCGGCAATCAGGGCCGTGCGCCAGACCCGGCGGAAGGTCACAGCACGCTTTGGGGGGACTTCAAGGGGCTGCTGTTTGGTTTGTGCTAAATCGGCGTGCTCCATGCGCTCAGGTTCAAGCGCGGTTTCTTCTATCTCGGGCAGATATTGGGTTACGAACTGCTCCCATTGCTGGTCTACATCGGGGAAGAATCCTGTGGGATTTTCATTTTCTTTCTCAATGATCGCCTCCTCCAGCGCATCTACATACGCTTCGTCCTCCGGACAGCTTGCGGGAACAGGTGCAACATTCAATAGTTCCAGAAGCCTTTCAATGGAGAGCTGGCGCAAGTAGGCATACTGATTATTGTCGAGCCTTTTTAACTCGTCCATGATTTTGTCCCCCTTATAACCTATACTCCACGAGCGGCCCGTTTTTCGACACCGCTCCAGAAAAATTTTCAAGTTCAGCAGTTTCACCAATTTGAAAGGCTACTTTTTGTAATAATCATCCAATGCTTGCTGCAGCCTTTTTCGAATCCGCTCAAATCTTTTATAGCAAGTTGCCAGTCTTACGCCCTGCCGTTCGGCTTCTTCCTGGAATGTCGATTCGTGCTTGGAAATTCTGATGAAGAAGTCAAAATCTTCTTTGGAAATGGCTCTCTGGCAAAGCTCGACCAGTTCAAAACTGCTATCCTCCAAAGCTGCTGGTTCCTGGCCAGGAGAAAGCTCCTCTATCGACATAAAAAGCGCCGCAGAATACTTTTGCTCCCGCAAAATATGTAATGCTTCGTTCTCCACCGCTCTTTTCAGCCAACCAATATGGCTCTCGCTGCGGATAAACTTATCCGGCTTTTTACAGGCCGCTAAAAACGCTTCCTGTACCGCAGCTTCCGCTTCCGAACTCTGCCCCAATATCGAGCAGGCATGAACGTAGAGCCTGTGATAATTTTTGCGATATAAATTTTCAATGAATTGCTCTGTGCTTCGTTCCATAAGCATCCTGCTCCTTGCACAAATTAAAATACTTGGTTTTCCATCGTATGCAATTCACTATTTCACATCAATAATTTTTAGTGCGTCCATCTCACTTAGCGTCCCAGCCAAGTACCGATCCCTGGCATCGGTTGCCCGCTTTAACCACTGGTAGTATTCGTTATAGCTCAAATTCTTGTTGGCGGGTTTCTCCCCAAAGGTTTCCGTCCTCTCGTACCGCTTGTACATCCGCTGCTTGGCCCGGTCAAATTCCTCAATGACCTTTTTGCGGCTGGCGTCCAACTTGTGCTTCAGCGCGGGGGCAAGCGCCTTGCAGGACTTGCCGTTTTTGAGTTCCCGGTCACAGTAGAGCGTCTTCCGTTTTGTCTGCGGGATGAAATACCGCCCGCAGCACTCGCACAGCACCACGTTTGGTTTGCCGGAGATGAAATGCACCAGCAGAAAATAGTAGTAGTCCGATATGGAGCGGAAATAATAGCGGGAGACCAGCCCACCGCTGTCCGGCTCAAAAACCTGGGTGAGCTCCTGCATACGCAGATAGTCATATCTGCCCTCGAAGTCGATAGGGATACCGTGGCGCAGGTCGCTCAGGATATCGTTGACCTCGAACTGGAGATACATCACCGAGGTCAGGATGGAGATGATCTGCGCGGTAGTGGTGTAAACGTAAAGCCCCGTCCCATCATCCTCCGGGATGCAGTCCTCAATCATTGCGCGGGTCAAAGTCCCGAACATCGGGGCGTCCTGCTCCATCGTGGTTACCAGGTCGATGGTGGTGTCCTGGATGAACTGGAACACATTCATGTCCGCATCCTCTAAACGACCCTGGTGGGGGATGAACGCGGCGGAGGTGATGACGAGGTCAACCACCTCGGCGTATGGGCCAAAATCAAGTTCGGAGAATGTGATGATCTCATCCTCCACAGTGGTATCCTCCAAAGGGATCTTGCCGCGTACTGCGGCGAGGTCTCTTTTTAGCGTCCCATCGGGTGCGATGGTCACATACACTCCGCAATCGGTTTTCATAAGCGCCCTCCCTGTCTGCAAGCGTTATTTCCGGTTTTCCCGGATAACACTTGTTTATTTCAACTGGCATTCTTTTTCTGTATTGTACCATACAGGGGCAGAAGTTCAAAGCCCCAATCAGAAAAGGAGGTTTTTAAAATGAACAACGCAAGACCAAACCGCCTGCCCACCATCGACGGCGAGACGCTGATGAGCAAGCCGCTCCAGCCGCTGAACTTTGTGGTGGACACGCTGATCTCCCAGGGTCTACACATCCTGGCGGGATCGCCCAAGGTGGGCAAATCTTGGCTGGCGCTGTGGCTGGCCGTCACCGTGGCGAAAGGGGAACCCGTCTGGGGCCTGCCGGTGAAGCAGGGCACGACGCTCTACCTCTGCCTGGAGGACTCCCAGCTGCGCATCCAGAACCGGCTGTTCGATGTGACGGAGGACGCGCCGCCCAACGTGTACTTCTGCACCGAGAGCCGCATCCTGGGGGATGGGCTGGAGGAACAGCTGCGGCAATTCCTGGCGGAGCATCCGGGCACATCGCTGGTCATCATCGACACGCTCCAGATGATCCGGGGAACCACCTACGACAACACCTACGCCAACGACTACCGCGACCTGTCCGCGCTGAAGAAGCTGGCCGACGCCCACGGCATCGCCATCCTGCTCATTCACCACCTGCGGAAAGAAAAAGCGGACGACGTGTTCAACCGCATCTCCGGCACCACCGCCATCAGCGGCGCGGTGGATGCCAGCTTCACGCTGGTGGAGGAGCAGCGGGGCAGCGGCAGGGCACGGCTGTCCTGCATCGGGCGCGACATCGAGTACAGGGAGTTGGAATTGCGCCGCAACGCCGACAACGTGTGGGAGGTGACGGCAGACA
The DNA here is from genome assembly GCA_910576845.1 of uncultured Oscillibacter sp. Taxonomy (GTDB): domain Bacteria; phylum Bacillota; class Clostridia; order Oscillospirales; family Oscillospiraceae; genus Oscillibacter. The sequence goes on along the minus strand of CAJTJA010000073.1, from coordinate 4,257 downwards.
GTTACCAGCAGCCAGAGCTGTTGGGTGACCGCATCATTTTTCTCCTCTCTGAATTGCTGTGCGGCAGCGCTGGATTTATCGGCACTCCCACCGAGCTGGCACAGCGCATCGACCCTGACGGCTCGGAGGGCGTCACGCCGAAAAATGTGTCCCGCAAAATTCTGCAAAGCGTTGCAGCCCTAAGTGGAATTGGGATCACGGCGGTTGTACGCAGGAGCAACGGGAAGCGGCTCATAGAACTCCGCCGTGCCGATAGTGCCGATTGCGCTGGGGCCGGAAATATCGTCCCTGTCGACCCTTCCGCCCAGTGACCGCACCGCCTGTGATGCCCCACGTTGGCCCGTGTGCGGCGCTGTGTCCGCTCTTGCGGTGCAGAGCGAGAATGTACCCGCAGAGCGGCCCAGGCGCGGTGTTCGGCTTTTGTGGGCCGTTGGTGGGAGCGTCCAGTTAGGGCATCGCAGAGGCGCCCCGTTGGGGCGGAAGCCCACCCTCTTGGGTGGGGCAAGCATCGCGTCCGGCTATACGCCGCCCGCACTCGCCGGGGCCCTGCCCCGGCTCCCCCTGCCCCCTAAAGGGGGAGAAAGGAGATCAATGCAGAAAAAGAAAACCGAAATCATCACCGCCAGGATGACCCAGGCGGACAAAAAATCCATCCAACAGCGGGCCAGGGCCGCTGGCATGACCGTTACCGATTACCTCACCACCTGCGCGCTCGGGAAGGACATCGTCCGGGTGGATGGTCTGGACGATCTGCTCTCTGAGATGAAAGCCCAAGGCCGCAATCTCAACCAACTGACCACGCTGGCAAACATGGGACGGCTCACCGTCCTGCGCGGCGACGATCTGCTCAGCGAGTACACCCGGCTGTGTGACACGCTGGGCGCACTGGTTCGGGAGGTGCGCTGATGGCAACCTTCACCGCGATCCGCAGCAAGACGCAGAGCGGCAAGGCCCTGCGCGGGGTGGTCGAGTATGTGGAGCAGGAAAAGAAAACGCGCTGGGACGATGACAGGCTGGTATCCGGATACAACTGCGTCCCACAGTCTGCGCTCATCGAGATGCAGATGACCAAGCAGCGGTTCCGCAAAACGGACGGCACGCAGTACTACCACTTCGTCCAGTCCTTCTCCGACGAGGACAACATCACGCCGCAGGAGGTCAACGCCATCGGTCTGGAATTCGCGCAGCAGCAGTTCCCAGACTTCGAGGTGCTGATTGCCACCCACGTTGACACAGGCCACCTCCACAACCACTTCGTGGTGAACAGCGTCAGCTGCCGGGATGGTCGTAAGCTCCACCAGAGCCGCAGCGATTTGATTGAGCACCGAAGGGTCAACGATAAGATCTGTGCCGCCCACAAGCTGAGCATACTGCCGCCTCCCGTGTCCCACGCGAAGAAGAAACGGATGACGCCCGGCGAGTACCAGGCGGGCCTGCGCGGCGACAGCTGGAAGCTGGATCTGATCCAGGCTATCAACGAGGCGCTGGAGTACGCAGATGACCGGGAGAGTTTCATTGAGAACATGGAGGTGGAGGGCTACGAGGTGAGATGGGAGCCGAACCGGAAGCACATCACGTTCACCTGTCCCAACGGGCGCAAATGCCGGGACAGCAGCCTCCACGATGAAACTTTCCTCAAGGAAAACCTGGAGTTGCTGTTCGTCTACCGTCAGGCCACAGGCTTCCGTCCCGCTACGCTGGAGCCGGACGAGGGCTGGCTGGGTGAGCTGGCGGCGGGGTGGTTCCAGGTGCTGGCCGACCTGGAGCGTGACGCGGAGTGGCAGCTCCCCGCGCCGCCCACCTGGACGGACAGCAAGCAACGGCGGCGTGAAGCGCTGAAGAAGCTGGCCATGGGCCAGAAGTTCAGCGGCAGTCAGGGATATGATTTTGGGCCAACCCTGTGAACCAGGGAGAAAGGAGTTTTATGACCGAGTTGCAGGAATACATGACAACCGGGATGCTGGGCGGTTACCGCCCGGAGAACGCCGTGCTGCGGCAGGAGGGCGATGGAGTGAACACGATCTTCCGCGACACCGCCACGTCAGAGTGCGAGGGAGGTTTTGTCCTCGAACGGAAGATGCTCATTGGAGGGAAGTGCTTCCACGTCTCCTCCGTGTTCCCCGGCCACCCCACCGCCACACCCACAGACAAAATGCTGGAACTCATCGACGCCGAGTTGAAAAAAGATACCCGCGCCGGATGATGTTTCAGTAGACTTCGGCGGGCCGGTGCGGTATAGTGTGTATTACCGTACCGGCTTGCTGACAGAAAGGAGGAAAACAGTAAAATGGCAAGCCAAAAATATACGATTCTCTACGGACGGCTCAGTCAAGAGGACGCCCGGATGGGCGATTCGAATTCGATCATAAACCAGCGCCTGCTGTTGGAGAAATACGCTGCTGATAATGGTTTTGAAAACGCCATATTCCTGGCGGACGATGGTTACAGCGGGACGAACTTCGAGCGGCCTTCCTGGAAAAAGGTCATTGAGATGATCGAAGCGGACGAGGTGGACACGTTGATCGTCAAGGATATGTCCCGCCTGGGCCGCGAGTATTTGCAGGTGGGCCAGCTGACAGAACTCTATCTGCCCACGAAGGGCGTCCGCTTCATCGCCATCAATGATGGAGTGGACTCCCTGGTGGAGAGCAGCACCGACTTCAATCCCATCCGAAACTGGGCAAATGAGCTGCACGCCAAGGATACCAGCAAAAAGGTTCGGGCGGTGAAAAAGCTCCAGGCGGAGCGCGGTGAGCGTCTCGGCGGCAGGCCGCCCTACGGCTACCGCAGGAAAGCGGCGGACAGCAAGGAGATCGTCCCCAACGAGGAAACCGCGCCTGTGGTGCAGCGCATCTTCGACCTGTGCGCCAGCGGCAAAGGCCCCAACCAAATCGCCCGCATCCTGACGGACGAGCAGATCCTGACGCCCGCCAACTACGCCTACCAAAAAGAGGGGAAGTCCCACAACCATGTGGACACCACCCGGCCCTATGATTGGAGCGGCAGCAGCGTGACGGGCATCCTGGACAACCGGGTCTACCTGGGGCATACGGTGGGACTGCGATCCACTTCGCTTTCCTACAAAAACAAGAAGCTGATCCGCCGACCGGAGCGTGAGCAGATCACAGTGGAGAACACCCACCCGGCGCTGGTCACCCAGGAGCAGTGGGACATCGTGCAGGACGTGCGCCAGCACAAGAAGCGCGTCCCGAAACAGATGGATGAGCCGAATATCTTCTCTGGGTTGGCCTTCTGTGAGGACTGCGGCAAGCCCATGGTGCTCCACCGGGCCAGCACGATGGAAAAGGCGAGGTATTATTACACGTGCTACACCTACGGGAAACGGGGCAAGGCTGCGTGTTCCGCACACCATATCCGGGAGGATGAGCTGTGCAAGATCGTGCTGGATGACCTCCGGCGGGTGACCCACTTTGCCAGGATGAAGGAGCGGCAGTTCGCGGCGTACATCAACCAGAAGAACAGCAAGGAACTGCGCCGGGAGATGAATACGCTCCAGAAGGAGCTGGACGCCATGCGGAAGCGGGATGGGGAGCTGTCTATGCTGTTCAAGCGGCTCTATGAGGATCACGTCCTCCAACGGATCACCGCCGGGCAGTTCCAGATGCTCTCCGCCGATTATAACGCCGAGCAGAAGATGCTGCAAGAGGCCATCCCGGAAAAGGAGGACAGGCTGGAGAAGCTGAAAGCGTCCGCCGCCAACGTGGAAGCGTTCATTGAGAAGGCCAAGCGGTTCACCACCATCGACGAGCTGACGCCGGAGCTGGCTCGACTGTTCATCCAGCGCATCGAGATTGGGGAGCGCAGCGTGAAATATTCCCGCAGTGCGGCGCAGAGCGTCCGGATCATCTACCGGGACATTGGGAACCTGGACAGCCCGATGGAGCCGGGTGAGCGCCAGCCGCAGATGGCAACCCTGCCCTCCATGGAGGACTGCTTGAAACTGCTGGCGTAGGGACAGAAAAACGAGGTGAGCGGGCAGCTTCCGCCGCCCGCTCACCAAATATAGGGGTAGGTTCAACTTGTGTCCCTGTGAACAGTAACAGAACGGTTTGAGGGGTTTTTGCTTTGCTGTTCAGGGCAATTTTGAACCGCCTTATTTCCCATATTTTAGGATATTTTCGGGCCATTTTGGGGCGTGTTGTTGCAAATCTGTTGCAAATTTTTTTGACCCCTTGTGTCATGCGTTTTCCCGCATAGCTTCTCTCACTTTCTCGGCGGTCTTCCCTTCCCGGGAGC
>CAJTJA010000072.1 GCA_910576845.1 uncultured Oscillibacter sp. | reverse complement strand
GCCTGTGGAGAGCACACAAGTCATAAATCCTTTTGGAGATCGGACGAAGCCTGGCGGGGAGGGCGTTGTGACCCACAGCGGTGTGGATATCGGCGGCATGGCGGAGGGAACCCCCATTTTCGCTGCGGCGGCGGGCACGGTGAAAGAAGCTGGATTCAGCGCCCGGCAGGGCAATTATGTTCGCCTGGATCATGGAAACGGCCTGGAGACATTCTACGCCCACTGCCGGAGCGTAACGGTGAAAACCGGGGATGCGGTGGATCTGGGTCAGACCATTGCATCGGTGGGCAGTACGGGCCAGTCCACCGGACCTCACCTGCACTTTGAAATTTTGCGGGATGGTGTATTGCAGAATCCAGAAACGTTTTACCAAATGAACGGAGTTCCTGCCGGGCTGGGAGCGTCCCAACCAGAACCTGCCGCCGCTCCAGCCCAGCCAAAAGCGGCGGAACCGCCGGAGCCGGTGGGACCTGAAGGAGCGGAGCCGGAAGAAGCAAGGAGGCAGAGAGCCCAGCTGGTAGATGGGGGGTACCCCAAAAACAGCCGGGGTGAGACCTACGGAAATGCCTTTGGGTATCGGCTTACGGGTTATGACCCGGACTTGCTTTCTGTTGTCGGTACCAATGGGGAGAGAGGTTATATCTCCACGAAAGAATCGAATATTACCGCAGCGGACAGTCCGGAAGAGGCAGCTGCTTATACGAACTGGGTGGAGGAAAACCATGTGACCGGATACACCATCCCACTTTATGATAAGGATCACAATGTGATCGGGGAGTTTCAAGTGGGAGAAAGCGGCCCTGGAAGCAAAACATTGGAAGAAATAAAGGAAGCGAAGGCTCAGGGCTGGCCTAACGAGAATGGAAGTAAGGTTATTGAACAGGAACCGAAGTTTAAATCCATAGAGGAGGCAAAGGCGGCTGCGGAAGCGGATGGGGCTGGCGATCTCTATGAGGGATATTATGCGCAATGATTCGGTGGCGGTTAAAAAATCTGACCAGTGACGGGGACCGTTCCCGGAGTGACCCGGGAAAAGCGCCGGGTGAGGAACCAGATTGACGGAATAAAAATTGATGAGTTGTGAAGTGAAGCCTCCCCCAGGGGAGGCTTCGCTTCATTAAAGGGGGCGGAAGGGCTTAAGGCGCTGCCTGGCTGTTAAACTGCGTTTTCTCAGCGATTTAGAAATAGTATGGCAGGTCCGAAAGGATTTCGCAAGGGAAGCAGAGCTGTTTTCAAAAAACCGCTGTCAGGCCAAGTCCTCTCCGCATAGCCTGAGCATGTAAAAAACTTTTGGAGGCAGACCGATATGGCACAAGTGACCAATTTTTTTGTAGGGGCGAACAGCGGAGAGGGATTTCAGAATCTATTTTCAGAAATAGTGGATATTGAAAATACATATGATTTTATGATTTTGAAAGGCGGTCCCGGTGTTGGAAAGAATACGTTTATGCGGGAGATCGGCCGGACTATGGAGGAAGCAGGTACGGCGGTAGAATATCTTTGGTGCTCAGGGGACCCGGATTCGCTGGATGGGGTGGTAATCCCGGAACTTCGCTGCGCGGTGGCGGACGGAACGTCGCCCCATGTTGTTGAGCCTAAATATCCTGCCGCTGTGGATCGTTACATGGATTTGGGCCGCTTTTATGATCTCACAGCCGCAAAGAAAGCTTCAGAAGAGGTAAAAGCCAGGACATGCGCATATAAAGCGGCATACGTCCGGGCGTATCACAGTTTAAAAGCTGCCCGCCAAGTGGAACTGGATGCGGTGTCATCGATAGAGAAGGGGTTTGACGGTGAACGTTTGGAGCGGCGGATTAAAGGCATTATCGCCCGGGAGTTTCGGGCAAGAGGAGGCCAGCAGGGAAGAACAACGAGGCGGTTTCTTGGCAGCATCACTTATAAAGGTTATATCTGGAGATATGACAGTATAGACGTCCTCTGCCCCAGAGTTTATGAGTTTACCGATAGCTGGGAGCTGGCGGGTGCAGCCTTGGCTAAACTTCACACCGCAGCGTCGGAAAAGGGATGGGATACCATTGCCTGTCTCTCTCCGGAAGATCCGGGACGCATGGAACATCTCTTGGTTCCGGGTTTGGGCTTGGCCTTTATTACCTCCTGCCCTGGAATGGACTATGGCAAAAAACCATACCGCCGTATTCGTTTGGATGCTATGGCAGAAACTGAGGGGAAAGGCCGCCTTCGCTTTCAGTCAAGAATGGTAGCGTTGCTCCGGGAGGAAGCCATAGACGCTTTAAAAGATGCGAAACGAAACCACGATGCACTGGAAGCGGTCTACAATCCTTACGTCGATTTCGACGGAGTTCGGGCGCAGGCGGCTTTAGAGGCGGGCCGCTTGCTGAGCTACCTGTAATCGTAATAGCGCAGAACAACGGCGGCGAAGTTGAAACTTCGCCGCCGTTGTTTCGGTGTTGGCCGCGTTCAGACTGCCCTGAGGCGACAAGAAATTTTGCCTCTTTTAAAAATGAAAGTTAATTCAAAAAGTCTTTCAGCTTTTTGCTTCTGGAGGGATGACGGAGTTTTCGCAGAGCCTTGGCCTCAATCTGGCGGATACGCTCCCTGGTAACATTGAATTCCTTGCCAACTTCCTCCAGTGTCCGGGTCCGCCCGTCCTCGATGCCGAAGCGGAGCTTCAGCACCTTTTCTTCCCGAGGGGTCAGGGTGGACAACACATCCATCAGCTGTTCTTTCAAAAGGGTAAAGGACGCAGCTTCCGAGGGTTCCGAGGCCCCCTCATCCGGAATAAAGTCTCCCAGGTGAGAATCCTCTTCTTCGCCGATCGGTGTTTCCAGGGATACCGGCTCTTGAGCAATTTTCATAATTTCCCGGACCTTATCCACCGGCATGTTCATTTCTGCGGCAATTTCATTAGGGGAGGGGTCGTGGCCCAGCTCCTGGAGAAGCTGACGGCTGACTCGAATGACTTTATTGATGGTTTCCACCATGTGGACCGGAATGCGGATGGTCCGGGCCTGATCGGCGATGGCCCGTGTGATGGCCTGACGAATCCACCAGGTGGCGTAGGTGGAAAATTTAAAGCCTTTGGTGCAGTCGAACTTCTCCACAGCTTTAATGAGACCCAGATTGCCTTCCTGAATTAAGTCCAGAAACAGCATTCCCCGGCCTACATAACGCTTGGCGATGGAAACTACCAGACGGAGATTGGCCTCTGCCAGCTTTTGCTTAGCGGTTTCCCCCGCCCGGTATTGCTTGCGGAGAACGGCTTCCTCAGCGGCATCTACCGGCTGTCCTTCTTCCCGGCGGCGGCGAAGCTCCATCAGCTTTTCAGCCGCTTCATTTCCATCGGACATAGCCTGCGCAAGGCTGACCTCCTCTTCGGGGGTAAGCAGGGCCACCTTGCCGATTTCTTTTAGGTACATGCGGACGGGATCGTCAATAGAGAAGCTGTTGACCAAGGTATTGGGATCGACCAACTCCTCTTCTTCCATCCCGGCAATCTCTTCGGCTGCCGGACCTTCTTCCGGCAGCTCCGGCAAAAGGTCCTCTTCCGCGCTGATATCAATATTCAGCGCTTCCAAGGAATCATAAAGCTGATCCATCTGCTCGCCTTCAAGATTCAGATCGTCCACAGCCTCCATCAACTCAGCGGATTCCAGCTTGCCCTTTTTTCTGCTTTTAGCCAGAAGCTCCCGAAGCTTTTCATTTCCGATAAGCCAGGAGGCGGCAGGAAGCGCAGCGACCTGTTTATCGTCCAGACGGACAATACCGGCTTTTTTGGCCTCTTCGTCCGTCATGATATGGGGGACCGTTTCTGCCGCCTGAGAGGAAGCCTCTGCTTCAGAGGCGGCTAAGAACGCGTCTGCCTGACGGTCGAGCTCCTGCTGGGTCAAATCCTGTTTATTAGACATTCCGTTTTTCTCCCTTTTTGTCTTTATATTTTTCTGCCGCTGCCAACAGGGGGTCCGGTTTGCCGCCGGAACGCTTTTCAGCCTCTGTCTGTATGACGCGTATGTAATCTGACAGCGCCTGCCGTCCGTTTTGAAGAGATTCGGGCCGCTGGCAGACTGCGGTAATATGATTCATCTCCTCTGCAGTCAGCTCCCCGGCCAGACATGGGAGCGCTGCGCTTTGCCCTCTTTCCCGGGCCTGCCACAGCAGGGTGAAGACCCGGCCCAGCAGGGGAGAGGAAAAATCCGTTTCCTTCAGAGGGGAATCTGGAGGAAAGAGATGGTCATCCAGAAGCAGCAGCCGAAGCACGCCTTCCTCCGCTCTGGCAGAACGAATATTGTCGTAACGCAAAGAGCGCTCCTGCGGTTGTGACTGGACGGCCGGATTCAGCTCCTTTCGGAGTTCTGCCCGGTTTTCTCTGGTGAGTTTTCGCTTCCTTGCCCGCTGGACCTCCAGTTTCATAGCGTCGGGCGTAATACGGGCGGTCTCAGCGGCGCGGACGGAGTAAATTTCACGTTCCACTGCTCCAGGCAAAGCAGCCAGCAGACCGCTGACTTCTTCGCTGTAAGCAACCCGGGCTTCGTCGTTTTCCAGATCATATTTTCCGGCAATTTGGGCCATGCGGAATTCCACGCCGTTTTCACTGCCGTCCAGCAGCCGTTCAAAGGCAGCGGAACCCTGATTTTTAATGAAGTCATCAGCGTCCTGCTTTACCAGTTCTCCGTTCTCAGCCTGCCGCCGGGGAAGCTGAAGGACCTTTACCGAAAATTCAGAACCGTTTAAAAGCTGCAGGGCGCGTTCTGTTGCAATTTTACCTGCGTTATCGTTATCATAGCACAGCACCAGTTCTTTCGTGAAGCGAGAGAGAAGTCTTATCTGTTCCGAGGTTAAGGCGGTGCCCATAGAGGCTACCGCGTTGTCAAATCCTGCCTGATGCAGGGTGACAATGTCCAGATTACCCTCGCAGAGAATGATATTGGACCGCTTGCTTTTTTTAGCCAGGTTTAAACCGTAGAGAACCCGGCGTTTGCTGTATACGGGCGTCTCGGAGGAATTCATATACTTAGGCTCGGACTTGTCCAGCACCCGGCTGCCAAAAGCTACAACGTCTCCTCTGGTGTCGATGACCGGGAGCATAAGGCGGTTTCGGAACTTGTCATAGAATCCGCCTTTTTTATTGTCTACGATTAATCCGGCCATTAACAGCTCGGACTTGGTGTAGCCCAGAGCCGTCATAGAGTTCAGCAGTGTATCCCAGGCGTCAGGGGAAGCTCCCATACCAAAATTGACAGCGGTAGACTTGCGGATTTGCCGCCGTTCGAGATAATCACGGACAGCACGGCCTTCCGGCTGCTGAAGAAGGCGGTGATAAAAACGGGCGGCCTCCCGGTTCAGCTCCAGAAGTCTCTGTCTGCGGAAAGCGGCTTCCCGGTCGCCCTGCTCCTCCGGTACCTCCAATCCTGCCCGTTTGGCTAAGAGGCGCACTGCGTCGGGAAAAGGGAGGTTTTCCGCCTCCATAATGAAGTTGATGACGCCGCCGCCCTTTTTGCAGCCAAAGCAGTAATAAATCTGCTTGTCCGGTGAAACGGAAAAGGAGCCGGTTTTTTCACTGTGGAAGGGACAAAGGCCAAAAAGATTGGAGCCCTTTCGGTTCAGCTGAACATAACTGCCGACGATATCGACAATATCGCATCTGGCCGTCAACTCATCCATAAAGCTCTGAGGAAAGGCCATGCGCTTGTCCCCTCCTTTCGGTCAGTTTAGCCAAAATTTGCTCCCGTCATACCGATAAAATGAGAATCGATGTTGAAGGTAATGTTTTGACATTGTTCTTATATACGCCGCGGTTTTGAAATTTCCTCTTTTTTTCAGGATTTTTTTGAAAACTTTTCGAAAAGGCTTTACAGGGCGAAAGGAAGTGCTTAAAATAGAAAAAAAGAAGGAGGGACCACCATGCCCATTGAGTTGTGGACGGCCCGGATGGAGCGGCCTTTATCGGAACAGGAGCGGGAAGCCATATTGCCGCTGCTGCCTTCGGCCCGGCGGGAACGTCTCCTGCGTATGCGGGAAGTGGAAAAGCAGCGGGAACCCCTCTGTGCCTATTTAATTCTATGCCTTGCCCTGCGGCAGAAATGCGGCTGGAAGAGTCTGCCGGAAGTGGCGTTGAGCCAGATGGGGAAGCCCTATTTCCCAGGTCATCCCAATATTCACTTTAACATCAGCCATTCCAGCGGCGCGGTATTGGTGGGTATTTCGGATCAGGAACTGGGAGTGGATATTGAGCGCATTCGGCCGGTAGGCCAGCGGATGATGGTTCGTTTAGCTCGCGTAAGCACGGAGGAGGCGTTTTTTCAGAGTTGGGTCCGTCGGGAGGCCAGAGCCAAGCGCAGTGGTTCTGGTGTGGGTACAATTATGCGTTCTGAGTCGCCTTTGCAGCCTGGGGAGTATTATTATGAGATTGACACGTTTCCGGGTTATGCGGCTGGAGTAGCTACCCGCAGCCGGGAGCGGCCGGGGAAGATTCACCGCTATTCTCTGGACGATGTGCTTTGATAAACAGAGGATAGACGCGGATTGCCTTAAGAAGCTGGAAGCGAAGGAAGAGTGTTGGAAAGTCCTGCTTCACTGCAATGAAAGTTTTTTAGAGCATAGCGAAAGCTTTGAAAGACTGTCGGTTTGTTAAAAAGACTTTTCGGAAAACCGACGGACAGGGAAATTTTTTCCCTGTCCGTTTTTTGCCTTCTGCTGCAACTAACTGCCTCAATGTTCCGACTATATAAGTGAAAGCAGCTTTCAAAGGAGGAACCTACGTCATGGAAGATCATGAGATCATAGCCCTGTATTGGGTACGGTCGGAGGAGGCTATCCTTCGGACGGCTGAGAAATACGGCGCTTACTGCGCCCGGATTATCCGACGGGTGCTGGGGGACGGGCGGGACGCAGAGGAATGCCTCAGTGATACCTGGCTTGGAGCCTGGAACGCCATGCCTCCCCAGAGGCCCATACGTTTTCCGCCCTTTCTGGGGCGCATTGCCCGGAATACGGCCCTGGACCGTTATGACTACAACTGTGCCCGGCGGCGGGGAAGCGGCTTCGATGCGGTTTTGGAGGAGTTGGCGGACTGTGTGGGCGGCACGCCATTGGAAGAGGATTTTGACTTCCGGCGCTTGGGGGAAGCTATTTCCGACTTTTTAAACGGCGTATCTCCAGCCGTCCGTTTGGTATTTCTAAGGCGGTACTGGTACTGTGACAGTGTGGCGGAAATCGCCGCCGGGGCGGGGTTCAGCCAATCAAAGGTAAAATCCATGCTCCACCGGACCCGGCAGGGCCTGCGGGAGTATCTTAGAAAGGAGGGCTACGACCTGTGACCAGAGAGGATTTGTTCCGCGCCGTCGGGGAGGTTCGGGAGGACCAGATTGAGGCGGCTGAGACCGTAAAAAGGCAGACCAGTCCTTGGCGGCGGTTTGGTGTGCTGGCGGCGTGCCTGGCGGTGGCGGTGGCAGGCACGGCTCCCTGGCTTGGGGAGCAGATGAAATGGCGGTCTGTTGAGCGCGGCTTCGAGCCGGCTTTGATTGAGAAAGAGGAAAGCGGTTCGGACGCGGGCGGAGGGACCTCCGCCGGGAGCCTGGACGGCTCGAAGTACTGGATGGATAATCCGGCCCAGCCTGGCTGTTCCACGGGCATGGAGATCGGAGAGCTGGCGGGCCCCGGAAATGGGGATACGATGATGGGAATGTCGGCCAGTCTTGCCTGGCTGTCCCCGGAGGAGATTTTTGCTCAGGATACGGTCATTTTCCGGGGGACCGTCCGGGAACTGCAATATTTCATTGTGGAGCCGGATACCGGGAGCATGGAGCGGTATTACACGCGGGCCATTGTGGATGTCACGGACTCCATCCGGGGAGACCTGACGGCGGGGGAGACATATAGTGTCCTTTGGCTGGGGGCCAAGGGCTACATGTCCACTTCCATTTCAGGGAGTTTGGAGGACCTGGACGTTGGAAGCGACGCCGTCTTCATGCCCGTCCGCACAGACCAGAACGCTGGGTGGAAGGAGGGAGACAGCTTCTTCTATTATGCCGACCTGGCGGAGTTCTATCTGAGCGAAGGGGTCCGCTATGTCTTTGCGGACACGGCGGAGGGCCTAATCTTTGACCGAAGCGTCTACAAAGAAATCGCGGAGGCGGGAACATTGGACGAGGTGGCGGCCTATATCCGGGAGCAGATCGGGGAGGAGGAGCCCAAGGGGATTCAGCAGGATATCATCATGGATTCGGAAGGGACTCAGCCTGCCGCGGAGCCTGCCGCTCCCCAGGCGGAACCCTCGGAGACGGCAAATGCCGGCCCCTCCGCCTCCGGCCCTTCCGGAGCGAGAGCGCTTCCCGGAGGCGCGGTCATTGGTGGTGAAAGAGCGGACGCAAGCCCGTAAGAAGGCCCTCCGCAGAAGGAATATGTTGCCGGCATATTTTCTTAAATACCACGGCGTCATGAAAAACTCCCCTCGTTCCTCGGAGTGTGTGAAGCCCCCACCTGCTAAAGCGGATGGGGGCTGAATGCGCCAGGGGGTGCAATCTTCCCCCCTGTCCAAAATTCGCAGATTTTGAACGAAAATGATGGTTAGCCCGGAGGCCAAGTCATATCCCGTCCGGACAGAACGTGGAAATGCAGATGGAACACACTTTGACCCGCCTGCTCCCCAATGTTGGAAACTACGCGGTAGCTCTCCATCCCCTGCTCCTTCGCCAGCTTGGCAATGACCTCGAAAATATGGGCTGTCACGCTGCTGTTGTCCGCTGTGATCTCAGAAACGGACCCGATGTGATCCCTGGGAATCACCAAAAAGTGAGTGGGAGCCTGGGGGGCGATATCCTTGAAAGCGTAACAGATTTCATCTTCGTAAACTTTACTGCTGGGAATTTCTCCAGCGGCAATTTTGCAGAATAAGCAGTCGGACATGAAAAAACCTCCTTTGTTCTGTAGGATAGAAATGCCAGGTTCAGATAAATTGGTTTCGCTCCGGGTTGTAATGGTAATCCAGTCCTGCCAGTGCAGTCCGAAGGGATGCTTCGTCGGCGTCCAAAGCGGCGCAGAGCTCGGTGAGGCTGGGGTATTCATCCCGGAGCTTTGTGTTGACAAAGCTCAAGAGGATCAGAGGATCTTTCGGAATCATGGCCGTTCTTCTCCTGTCTTCATGCGGATCGAGGCAGACAGCACATAGTGAGTTTCCGGCTTTGGAGAGGTGGTGTTTCTAGGATTTTCCAGGCCCAAAACGTCATAGTATTCATCGGAAAAAACCAGGTCTGCCGGATCAAAGGCCCTATGCAGTTCCTTGATTTTGAAGAAGGGGTCCCGGGGATTGGAACCGAAGGTCTCTGCAATGGCTGTCAGAGCGGCGGACTGTGCTGCAAGGGTCTCCTCGCAGCCGGGCCAGCGGTTTTGGGCGTTTTCCTCTAGAAGCCGCCGGAATTCGGACTCGTTCAGCCGCCAGAGCTGGGCGAGGGGACTCTCATCCCGGCAGAACAGGAGAAAGGACAAAAATTCCTGAAAATCCTCCGCCACCGGCAGAACATAGGTGCTTTCCTCCGCCATGGGGTCCACACAGAAGACCCGCTCATCCTCCGGAAGCAGGACGTAGTGGATACCGTCCACGCCGGGACCACTGAAAATCTCTGCTCCCTCCGGAGTGCAGAAGTACCGCTGGTGCGGGTCTTTCCAAGGGGAGAGGCCCAAGCTGCTGTGGTTGATTTCCAGCGCGTAGAAACGCCGGAGGTCCTCACGGGTACTCACTGCTCCGCCACCACGGCGAAGAAGCGCAGGTCTTCACCACCTTCTGGACTGTCATTCATCAGGCTGTGAGCATGGCCCTTAGGACAGTAGTGGCAGCTTCCGGCCTCCAGCGGCTCACAGCCGTCATCGTACAGGATTTTTCCTTTACCAGAGAGAATATAGATGATTTCGCTTCCGGTCTCGTGGGTGTGCATTCCGATGGTGGCCCCGGGAACCAGACGGCCACGCATAATCTTGTTCATGGAGTCGGTATGCATCCTCATGCGGGCCTCCTTCTGGCCGCCCCGCATGTGGGGGATAACGGTAGGCTCGATTTTGTCAAATTCAATCAGCATTTGGAACATCTCCTTTTTTCTGATTGCGAAGGTGCTGCCTTCACATCCAGGGGGCGGCGCCCCCTGGACATCCGCCGTCTTATGAAAAAGGTGAGCGAAAATTTTCTTCTGACGTTGCTGCTTTCTTTTTTAATTCAGCTTCCCGGCGACGAAATCATCCACCATAGCCAGGGCGTCGTCCAGCTTCAGGATTTCCGTGCCGCCGCCCATGGCGCTGTCAGGTTTTCCACCGCCCTTTCCCCCGCAGACGGGGGTGATGGTTTTGATAATGTCTCCGGCCTTAATGCCTTTGGCGACGGCTTCCTTGCCGCAGACCGCCAGGAAGGTGATTTTTCCGTTGTTAACCGTGGCCATAACACCCACTACGGCGGGCTCCTTATCCCGGAGGAAGTCGCCCATCTTCCGCAGGGCATCCGCATCCAGGCCGTCCCGCTGAGCGGTGAGGACCTTCAATCCGCCCACATCCTTGGCGCTCATGAGGAAGTTCCGGGCTTCTCCCAGGGAGGCTTCGGCCTTAAACTTGTCCAGAGCCTGACGCAGTTCTTTTGTCTCCGCAAGCTGCTGCTCAATGCGATTTTCCAGCTCACCGGGAGTGGTTTTCAGCATCTGGGCGGCATGGAACAGCATTTCCTGATTCCGGTTCACGGTTTCCAGAGTCAACCGGCCCACGGTGGCCTCGATCCGCCGCACACCGGAGGCCACGGACCCTTCGGACTTGATGCGGAAGGATCCGGCCTTAGCGGTGTTGTCCAGGTGGGTGCCTCCGCAGAACTCCATGGAGAAATCCCCCATCTCCACAACCCGAACCATGTCGCCGTATTTCTCGCCGAACATAGCCACAGCACCCTTGCGCTTAGCTTCCTCAATGGGCAGAACTTCCGTGATAACGGGTAAGCCCTCCAGAATAGCGTCGTTCACCAGCCGGTCAATCTCGCTGAGCTGCTCTGGGGTAATGGCCTCAAAATGAGTGAAATCGAAGCGGATGCGATCCGGTTCCACCAAAGAGCCTGCCTGATGCACGTGGTCTCCCAGAACCTTCTTGAGGGCCGCGTCCAGAAGATGGGTGGCGCTGTGGG
>CAJTJA010000071.1 GCA_910576845.1 uncultured Oscillibacter sp. | reverse complement strand
AAACGCCTACGCCGGGGAGCTGTCCCCGGACCTTGCCACCACCAAGACGGACAAGACCTCCCATGGCTTTGGCCTGGCGGGGATGCGGGAGATTGCGGAACGTCTGGGCGGGTCCCTGGAGACCCGGGCCGGAGATGGGCGGTTCCAGCTGGTGGTCTGCCTGCCCCTGGACGGCGGGAGATAGTTTTCGATTATTTGCTGCTGGTGAGAATGGGCGTGCCGGTATACTCCTCTCCGGTGACGGCGTCAAAGAAATAGCAGTCCCACTCGGAGCAGACCAGCCCGGTCTGCCCGTCAAAGGTGTCGATTCCGGTGATGGCGTCCACCTCCTCCAGGATGACCCGCCAGACGGGGATCACGGACTCCGCCGCCCGGGAGATGAAGGCATATTCCAGGGAGACCTCGTGGACTGCCACGTCGTGTCCCCGCTCCCGCAGGTCCTCCTCAAATTTTTGGGCGATGCGGGCCCGGGCCTCCTCCGCGGGCATGGGAATCTCCGTGCCCGTCCCGGTGACCTCCAGAGGCGACAGGACCTCCAGGAACTCGATTCCCCGGGCGCTGTAGTAGGCGCAGGCCCATGTCCCATTCCGCCTGAAGCCTTCCCGGCAGATGGGCAGGCCGTCGTACCAGCTGCGGAACGTTAGGTAATGGCAATCGTCCGCCTCGGTCCACTCCTGGGGCGGCAGCGCGGTCCTGGGCTCCGGGGCATCAAAGTCCCAGCGCCGGGTGGTGGCGTCCAGTCCGGCATAAGTCTCGTGGGAAATGGGATACACCGTTGCCGCACCCAAGTTCCGGCAGCCCAGCCGGTCCAGCACGGTCCGGACCGCGTCCTCCGCCTCCCAGGCGGTGGCAAAGGGCAGGTCCCCCGTTTGCGGAAGCCGGTCCAGGTTCTTCAGCTCGAAGGCCATCCCGATATCGGCAGCCTCGTCCCTGACCAGCTGCCCGGTCTTATCCTCCCAGGGCACATTCTTATTTTTGATTGGCGCCTGGCTGGGCGTCTGTCCCCATCCTCTCACAGCGCCGGACAAAAGTCACCCTATGCTTCATAGAGCGGCGGATTTTTCGCCTATTCCCTCGGACGCAGATGAAAAAAGCCTGTAACCTCAACGGTTACAGGCTTTTTGTGGTCTACCGGATTTCACGGGCCTTAACCCGCAGGCGGTTCATGGCCCGGGCAAGACTGGCCTGGGCCAGCTGGTACTCCTGACGGCTCTTTTTCTGGAGTATAGCCTCCCTCGCTTCGTCGGCCTCCCGCCGGGCCCGGGCAGCGTCGATCTCCTCAGGCCGCTCTACGGAGTCCACCAGCACCAGGACCTCGTTTTTTTCAACTTTCACCATGCCGCTGGAGACCGCCGCCAATTGGACGGGGCTCTCCGGCGTCTGGTAGCGCAATGTCCCCGGCAAAACAGCGGCAATCATGTCGCTGTGATGGGCCAGTATGCCCTGCTCCCCATCGCTGGTCGGAATGGTCAGCTGAAGACAGGGCCCCTCGTAAAATGTCCGGTCCGCCGCCAGGATGTGGGCCTGAAAAACTTCCATCACGCCTCACCCGCCTCGATCTTTTTCGCTTTCTCCACCACATCCCGCCAGGTACCCACGTTGTAGAACGCGGCCTCCGGATACTGGTCCAATTCACCGTTTACCAGCTTTTCAAAGCTCTCCAGAGTATCCCTCAAGGGCACATATACGCCCGGAATGCCGGTGAACTTCTCCGCCACCGTAGTAGGCTGGGCGAAAAAGCGCTGGAGCCGCCGGGCCCGGGCCACGGTCTTCTGGTCCTCCTCGCCAAGTTCGTCCATGCCGAGAATCGCGATGATATCCTGAAGCTCCATATATTTTTCCAGAATCTCCTGAGCCTTCCGGGCAATGCGGTAGTGCCGCTCGCCCACCACATCCGCCTCCAGAATCCGGGAGGAGGAGGCCAGAGGGTCCACCGCCGGGTAAATGCCCTGCTCGGAAATCTTCCGGCTGAGGACAGTGGTCGCGTCCAGGTGAGCAAAGGTGGTTGCCGTCGCCGGGTCCGTCAGGTCATCGGCGGGGACGTAGACCGCCTGAACGGAGGTAACAGAGCCATTCTTTGTAGAGGTAATCCGCTCCTGAAG
Organism: uncultured Oscillibacter sp.; assembly: GCA_910576845.1. Taxonomy (GTDB): domain Bacteria; phylum Bacillota; class Clostridia; order Oscillospirales; family Oscillospiraceae; genus Oscillibacter. Next base: position 9,207 of record CAJTJA010000071.1, on the reverse strand, counting down.
CTCTCCCATCTCATTGGCGAGAGTAGGCTGATAGCCCACAGCGGAGGGCATCCGGCCCAGGAGAGTGGATACCTCGCTGCCCGCCTGCACAAAGCGGAAAATATTATCAATGAAGAGCAGCACGTCCTTGTGTTCTTTATCCCGGAAATATTCCGCCATAGTCAGCCCCGCCAGAGCTACCCGCATGCGGACACCCGGGGACTCGTTCATCTGACCGAAGACCAGCGCGGTCTTTTCCGCTACACCGCTCTCCCGCATCTCCCTCCAGAGGTCGTTTCCCTCCCGGGACCGCTCGCCTACACCGGTGAAAATGGAGTAGCCGCCATGCTCCGTGGCCACGTTGTGAATTAATTCTTGAATCAGCACGGTCTTGCCCACGCCCGCGCCGCCGAAGAGGCCAATCTTGCCTCCTCGGGGATAGGGCTCCAGCAGATCGATCACCTTGATCCCCGTCTCCAGAATCTCCACCGCCGGGCTCTGCTCGTCAAAGGCCGGGGGTTTGCGGTAAATGCTCTTCACCGGCGTGCCCTCCGGCACCGGGCCGCCGCCGTCGATAGGCTGGCCCAAAACATTGAACATCCGCCCCAGAGTGGCCGTACCCACAGGCACCTCAATGGTCCTGTCCGGCACATCCACGGCAAGACCCCGGGCCAGCCCCTCGCTGGGGGAAAGCATGATGCAGCGCACGGTGCTCTTTCCGATATGCTGAGCCACTTCCATCACCCGGAGGGTCCCGTCCTTTTCAACGGTCAATTCCTCCCGTAATTTAGGGAGGGCCCCGCTCTGTATTTCCACATCAATCACAGGGCCGGATATTTGCACAATGATTCCTCGCTCCAAAATCCTTACCTCCCCTTCTTTTGGCGCTGGGCTCTGGCCCCGGCGGAAATCTCAGTAATCTCCTGGGTAATGGCCGCCTGCCGGACCCGGTTATATTGGAGGGACAGATCCCCCAAAAGCTTTTCCGCATTCCGGTCTGCGTTGTCCATGGCATTCATCCGGGCATCCTGCTCACAGCAAAAGCTGTCAATCAGGGCGCTGTAAATAAAGCCGGTCACATAGCTGCGCATGATGTTATTCAGTACAGTCCCCACGTCCGGATAAAATTCAAAGCGCTCCGTCATGGCCCCTTCTCCCTGGGGCGCGCCGGCAAAATGCGTCCGGTGAAACGGAAGCAGACGAGCGGCTCGGGCCTGAAAGCTCATAGCGCTCTCCATATCTGTATAAATAACGTAAATTTCTTTCAGTTCTCCCCGGTCGAAGCCGTCCAGCAGCCGTGCGCTGATCTCTCGCGCCCGGGCCATGGTGGGATTCTGCGCGGTATAAAGGAAACTGTGTTCAATGGAAATCCTTTTCTGATCAAAAAACCGGCGTCCATACTCCCCCACCACAAAGAGCTTCGTATCCGGATGCCGTTCCAGAAGCTGCTGGGCCACCCGGATCGCGTTCTGGTTATAGGCCCCTGCCAAGCCTTTATCAGCAGTGATAAGCAGACAGCCATACGTCCCCTTCAGGGGCGTATCATCCCCCACAGGGTAAAAAAAGCGGCTGTCCACATTGTAGGCCGTGCGGAAAATACGCCTGATCTCTCCCCGGAGAGCTTCAAAGTAGGGCCGGGTCTGGTCCAGCTCCTGCCGGGCCCGCCGGAGCTTAGTGGAGGCAATTAAATACATGGCATTGGTGATTTTCCGGGTCTCCCCCACGCTCTCAATATGGGTCTTAATCTCCTTGGTCCCCGCCATATCAGCCGCCCCGCTTCCCGCTGAAGCTGTCCAGGGCCCGTTTTGCCAAGGAAACAATCTCCTTCCGGTCCTCCTGAGACAAAAGGCCCGTGAGATCAATCCGGCTGCAAAGGTCCGGGGCTTCTTCCTCCACCACTTTCAACAGATGGGCCCGGAACGCATCTACCTTTTCCAGGGGCACATCCTGCATGACATGGGCCATAGCGGACACCAGAACCGTCACCTGCTGGTGTTGGGACAAGGGGGCATACCGGGGCTGACGCAGCAGGCGCATCAAACCCTGCCCATAAGTGAGCTGGCGCTTCGTAGCATCGTCCAAATCGCTGGAGAACTGAGTGAAGACCTCCATCTCCCGATACTGGGCCAGGTCCAGCCGGAGGGTTCCCACAGCCTTCTTCATGGCCTTGGTCTGGGCATCGCCGCCCACCCGGGAAACGGAAAGGCCCACGTTCACAGCGGGTCTCTGTCCCGCAAAAAACAAATCGCTTTCCAGGAAAATCTGCCCATCGGTGATGGAGATGATATTGGTGGGAATGTAGGCGGACACATCCCCCGCCTGGGTCTCCACAATGGGCAGGGCGGTCATACTGCCGCCTCCCAGCTCGTCGGACAGATGCGCCGCCCGCTCCAAAAGACGGGAGTGGAGATAAAACACGTCCCCGGGGTACGCCTCCCGCCCCGGAGAACGCTCCAGCAGCAGGCTCAACGTCCGGTAAGCAATGGCGTGCTTGCTCAGGTCATCGTAAACGATGAGCACGTCCCGCCCCTGGCGCATGAAGTACTCTCCCAGCGCACAGCCCGCGTAGGGGGCAATATACTGGAGAGCCGCGGAGGCACTGGCGGGAGCGCTGACCACAGCAGTATACTCCATGGCTCCCCGCTGTGTCAGATTCTCCACAATCTGTGCCACCGACCCGGACTTCTGCCCGATAGCGACATAAATGCACACCACATCCTTGCCCTTCTGATTCAAAATGGTGTCCAGGGCAATAGCGGTCTTTCCGGTCTGCCGGTCTCCGATAATCAGCTCCCGCTGTCCCCGGCCGATTGGAAACATGGAATCAATGGCCAGCAGGCCGGTCTCCATGGGAGCATTCACCGGCTGGCGGTCCAGAATGCCGGGGGCAGGGGCTTCAATGGGGCGGTGAGACTCCGATATAACCTTGCCCTTGCCATCAATGGGGACGCCCAGGGCATCCACCACCCGGCCCAGAAATCCCGCGCCCACCGGCATTCCGGCAGTCTTCAGCGTCCGGCGCACCATACTGCCCGCAGACACTTCCTCACTGCCGCCGAAGAGGATGCAGCTCACACCCTCCCGGCGCAGGTCCTGAACCATACCCTTGACGCCGGAGCTGAAGACCAGGATTTCCCCGTACTGAGCGTGGTCCAGTCCCTTGACGGCGGCAATCTCTCCGTCTACCGCCACCACCTCGCCAATTTCCTCAGGGCTGACGGCCACGGTCCAATCCTCCACTGCCTGGCGCATCAGGGGCAGGATGTCATCGGCCCCGGCATCCAGGCTGCGCAGATAATCCCGGAACTGGCGGACCCGGCCCTGCATGGTCCAATCATACATGTCTGCCCCTACCTGAAGCCGGAAGCCCTGACGAAGGGCCAGGTCCTCCTCCCAGCGAAGGGGAATCTTCCTCTTGTACTTACCGGCCAGGAACTTCTCAAAGCGCCGAATCTGCTCCTCCGTGGGCCTGACAGCGCTGCGAAGTTCTGCCGTCAGCGCGCCTCTAGTGGTCCTCATGGGACTTTCCTCCCTCCGCCAGGTCCAGGAACTGGTCGAAGATATCCGTGTCAGCCTTCACCGTCAGCTTCTTCACCGCAGCCACCGTCAGCTCCCGGAGTTCCCGTTGGGATTCCTTGATGATTTGCTCCCGGCTGCTGGCGGCCTCCTCCTTGGCCTTGGCAACAATCTGCCTTGCCTGGAGCATTTGCTCCTCTACAGACTGCTGAACCGCCGCCTGCGCCTTTGCCCGGGCCTGACGGATTTCTTCCTCCGCCCCGTCCAGCTTTTCCTGATAAGCGTCTTTCAGCTTCTCCGCCTCCCGGAGCTTCCCGGCTGCCTCTTCCTCCAAATTCCGGTAATGAGCCTCCCGCTTTTCCATGAACTGCTTCACCGGCTTATAGAGCAGGAAATACAGCCCGCCGGTAAGAATGGCTAAATTCATCCAGTGCAGCAGAATCTGCTGCCAGTCGATATTCAGGGGGATATTCACAGTCTTCCACCTGCCTTACAACACAAAGATAATCAGGATGACCACCAGCAGAGCATAAATAATGGCGGTCTCAATAAAGACCAGACCCAGCATCAGCGTGGTCCGAATCTTGCCCTCGGCCTCGGGCTGGCGTCCAATGCTCTCCGCCGCCTTACCTGTGGCGATACCCATGCCCAGGGCGCCGCCCAAAGCGGCCAGGCCGATAGCCAGAGCGGAGGCCATTGTTTTCCCGCCGGATTCCTCCTGTACCTCTTCCTGGGCGGCGGGCTCCGCAGCCTCCTCTTCCTCCGCGGAAGCGGGTACGGCCAGCGCCAGAGCCAACAGCAGGACAAGTCCCAGGATATTCAGCTTCTTCATCAAATTGCTCATCTCAGAAAACCTCCAGTTATGTTCTTTTTTCAAATATTCCATCCCATTCAGGCAGCGCCGTGCTTCTTCTTCGCCGGTGAGGGTTCGGACACCTCCCCGTAATACAGGGCCGTCAGCATTGTGAGCACGTAGGCCTGAATCAGCGCATGGAGCAGGGTGAACAGCACGCCCACCACCACAGGCAGTATAAAGCTCAGGTTTACATAATAGTACACCAACTCCGTCACCAGCAGCCCGCTGAGCAGTGCGCCGAAGAGGCGAAAGCTCATGGAGATGGGCAGGGAAAATTCCTTCAGTGTCTTTCCAATGCCCCGGACGCCGTTTCCGGCAATACCGCCGGAGAGAATTGCCAAATATGAAAAAGTTCCCATGGCAATGGCCGCATTGACGTCGGACAGGGGCGCAGGCAGAGTGACGGGGTGGCCGTGAACCGTGACGGCCTGCAGGCCAAACAGCTCAAACAGTGTCCCCACAAAAATATAAGCTCCCGCAGCAAACACATAGGCCCCCAGGAAGCCCCAGCGGTGTGGGCTGCTGCTTCTCGCCATGCCGCTGAACAGGCCCACTGCCTCCTCCAGCAGCATCTGAAGCTTTCCCGGCACATAGCGAAACCTCGGAATTACGAAGACCCGGATACAGGCGGCGGCAAGCAGCAGCAGCAGCGTCACCGTAAAGGCGGAGACCAGCCCCGGGTTTACCTCCTTGAGTCCAAAGAGGCTGATCCGGTTCACGTCGTGGAGCACAGCGTCCCGCATGGCCTCCTTCACGGTCTCCGTCCGCCCGGGAGACCCGGTGAGCAGAGCACCCGCCAGCAGCAGCAAAACCACCGCCAGCCACAACGCCAGGCCCTTTTTGTGTTGATTCATTCAGCATCCCTTCTCTCAATCAGTGCCCCGCGCTTAAGGCCCATAAGCGCGGCGGCAGAATCGCATGGTTTGATTATAGTAACTCTCTCCAAAATGTCAAGGCTCCCAAGGGCGAAAACGCTTGCGCATATGTCTTTTTACCCCATATTTTAACAAATTCTTGATGCCGGGCGGCATGAGGGCCACCCGTTGTATGGGTGGCCCTCATGCCGCTGAAGGTACTCCCTCAGTCCTGATCAATATGATTTTGGATGCGCTGCATAATCATCTCAAGGGCTACCAGGTTATGTCCCCCCTCCAGAACAATGATGTCAGCGTATTTCCGGGAGGGTTCCACATACTGCTCATGCATGGGCTTTACCGTGGTCAGATACTGTGTCACAACGGATCGCAGCGTCCGTCCCCGCTCCTCCACATCCCGGAGGGCCCGGCGAAGAATACGCTCGTCGGCATCGGTCTCCACAAAAATCTTGATGTCAAACAGCTCTCGGAGACATGGTTCATGGAGAATCAAAAATCCCTCTACAATCAAAACCTTGGTTGGAAAAATCTCCACCGTTTGATCCGTGCGGTTGTGATCCACATAGGAATACACCGGGCACTGAACAGACTCTCCCGCCCGCAGCTGCTGAAGATGCCGGATCAGCAGGTCCGTCTCAAAAGCATCCGGGTGATCGTAATTCTGGAGGGCCCGCTCCTCATATGTCTTTCCTTCCTGCCGCTTGTAGTAGCTGTCGTGTCCAATGACGGTGACATTACCGCCAAAATGGTCCTTCAGATGTTTGGCCAGGGTGGTCTTACCGGAGCCGCTGCCCCCGGCGATGCCAATGATAATGGCGCTCATACTGTCTACCTCCGCCGATTCATTTTGACGCTCCGCTTTTGCTCTGATTCCATTATATGGCTCTAAGTCGAAAAAGCAAGAATAACTGAGAAAATTCATAAATTTCGCCGGGCTTCCACTTGACGGCGGTAGAGAAAAACGCTATGATATAAAACACGACTGCAATTTTTGAGAAGCACCCGTCAAATAATATGCTTTCACGATATTTTCACAACGCGGGAGGATAATATGGCAATGAAGCGCTGCCCCGTCTGCGGGGAAAGATATTCCGATACATACAAAGACTGCCCCTTTTGCGAGGAAGAAGAGTACTGGGAAGATGAACCGCAGGAACCCGCCCGCCGTCCTATCCTCCGGGAAGGCAGCAGAAGCTCCTCCCGCGGCAGGAGTTCTTATGGCATCGTAACGCCCATCCTGATCGTATTGATCGTGCTGATGGCGCTGCTGCTGATTTATCTGCTGTATGGCGACAAAATTGCCGGCAGGTTCTCTAAGGACCCCGACGACAGCGGCAAGACAGATATCCAAACCCCTGCGGAGCCCCCCTCTCCCAAACCCGGAACCACTCCCGCCCTGGACCCCGGCGAAACAGAGGAGCCCGATTCCTCCGGCAGCTCCTCCGGTACGGATACGCCAAACACAGATGCTTCCGGCACGGGCACTCCTGACGCAGGCACTCCTGACGCAGGCACTCCTGACGCAGGCACTCCTGACGCAGGCACTCCTGACACGGGTACAATGCCCGAGGGGAACGGCGGCACTTCCTCCGGAAATACTGGAACGTCGGCCGGCGGCAGCGGTTCCGGAGGCATGAGTTATGCTTCCGCAGCGGAGCTTCCCCGCGGCCTGACGCTGAATAAGACCGATTTTACCCGCTCCATTTCCGAGACGCCGGTGAAGCTCCGGGTCTCCGGCGGCGCCGGCACCTATACTTGGATCAGCGAAGATCCATCCATAGCCACCGTGGGAAGTGACGGCACCGTCACGCCTGTGGCCGCCGGCACTACCCATGTCGTCGTCACCGACGGTTCAAAGAAAGCAATCTGCATTGTCCGTGTCACCAGCGCTAAGTCCACAACGCCCAGCACTCCCACATCCGGCGGCTCCACGCCTTCTTCTCCAAGCACCACGCCTTCCTCCGGCGGTTCTCTGCGGACAGGCAAGGCCGTAGTCATCAACGGCGGCAACGGCGTTCGGGTCCGCTCCGGCCCAGGCACCAGTTACGATATTCTGGCATCCATCCCCAACGGCGGCTCTGTCCAGATCGTGTCCAGCGCGGGGAACGACTGGTATGAAATCACGTTCACCGCCGTGGGCGGCGTAACTACCACCGGCTATATGAAGGGTGAGTTCCTTTCAAATTCCTGAGTGACTAAACGGAAACCGCATCTCCGGATATTTGCACCGCAGTTAAAGAAGTGCCCTTGCCTGAGGATTACCGGCCTCGGGCAAGGGCATTTTACATAGCCGTGCTTTTCATGCCTCTTTTCAGAGTCCAGCGCTCCCCACCCAAATCTATTTGCCTGCCGGCAGAGAATCTTCCAGCGGGAAAGAATGCCCTGAGGCGGCGTTTTGACAGTTTCAAAACAGGCTCCAGGGGATGTTTTCTTGCACGTGCGGAAAAACCGTGTTATAATTACAAAATGTAAAATTATGTTCTTAAAATGGAGGACCTTTCCTTATGACCACTCAGGATTTCCAACAAAAATCCGCCTTGCAGATTTTTCTCTCCTACTTCCGCCCTCACCGGCGGCTGTTTTTCATGGATCTCACATGTGCACTGATGATCTCTGTCATCGACCTGGCCTTTCCCGCCGTATCCCGGTGGTGTATGTACGAACTGCTGCCTCAAAGCGCCTACAAAACATTTTTTGCCGTAATGGCGGTGGTCTTCCTGGCTTTCATTCTCCGCTCCCTCTTGACCTACGTCATCTGCTATTGGGGTCACACCTTCGGCATCCTGGTGGAAGCGGACATCCGTCACGATCTCTTCCGCCACATGCAGGAGCTGAGCTTCAACTATTATGACAAAAACCGCACCGGCCAGCTCATGAGCCGACTGACGGCGGACCTCTTTGACATTACGGAGCTGGCCCACCATGGGCCGGAGGATATCTTCATCTCCGGTGTCACCATCGCGGGATCTCTGGCAATTATGTTTACAATTCAGTGGCGGCTGGCGTTGGTCATCACGCTGATTGTTCCGGTGTTCTTCGCCGTGGTCTGGTCCTGCCGCCGGTCCATGCAGGAGGCCTCCGCCGCCGTGAAGCAGAAGACGGCCATCATCAACTCCGACATTGAATCCGGCCTCTCCGGTATCCGCACAGCCAAAGCTTTTGCCAACGAGGGAGCGGAGCTCCAGAAGTTTGACAGTTCCAACGCCACCTTCAAGACATCCAAACGGACATTTCACAAGGCTATGGGCCGCTTCAACGCCACCATGGAGTTCTTTCTCTGTATCCTCTCCGCCGCCGTCATTGCCGCCGGAGGACTGCTTATTATGGAGGGAGAGCTGAATGTCATTGATCTGACAACATTCAGTCTTTATATCACCACTTTTGTCACCCCAGTGCGGAAGCTCTCCAACTTCGCCGAGCTCTTCGCCAACGGCACGGCGGGCCTGGGCCGCTTCATCGAGCTTATGCGGGAGGAGCCCGCCCTGAAGGACGCGCCGGACGCTCAGGTCCTGGACCGGGTGGAGGGGGCAGTCGACGTGGACCACGTGAGTTTCGCCTATCAGGACGGTCTGGCAGTGCTCCACGATGTGGACCTCCACATCCGCCCCGGTGAAACCCTGGCGGTGGTGGGACCCTCCGGCGGGGGGAAGTCCACCCTCTGCCAGCTGATTCCGCGTTTTTATGACGTCACCCAGGGAGCCGTCCGTTTGGACGGCGCGGACGTGCGCCAGGTGACCCAGGAGTCGCTCCGGCGGAACGTGGGCGTGGTCCAGCAGGACGTATTTCTCTTCGCCGCCAGTATCCTGGAGAATATCCGCTATGGCCGCCCCGGAGCCACAGAGGAAGAGGTGGCTCGGGCCGCCCGGCTGGCGGAAATCTACGACGATATCGCCGCCATGCCCGACGGCTTCAACACCTATGTGGGAGAGCGGGGCGTGCTCCTCTCCGGCGGGCAGAAGCAGCGGATTTCCATTGCCCGCA
>CAJTJA010000070.1 GCA_910576845.1 uncultured Oscillibacter sp. | reverse complement strand
CAACGCATACTTGATTACATTGAGAACAATCACAACATTCTTACGGTGATAGAGCGAAAGCCCGCGATATAGCAGGCTTAACGCCCCATCTCCGAGCAAGAGTTATTGTTGTGCATAAATAAGCGGCGCAGTGGGACCCGTGGGGCCTTGCATGGGGGAAGCCGTCAGAGCTCCCTGCATTTTTGCTTTCAGGAAGAGCTGATTTTGCACGGCTGTTTCCAGCATATTGCGGACACTCTCATTGGCAGCCAGCACATCGCTGACCGTGGCGGGAGGACCGCTGAGTCCCGGGAGGGTCCCCAGAATATATTGCAGTTTCTCACCCTCAGCGTTGAGGATATGGCTCAGTCCGAGCTCCTCCATTGCGATAGAGGAGAGAATTTGATTTACCGCGTCTTCCCGCTGAATAGGCGGGTTAACAACAGGAAAGCTGGGCAGAGACATAATCGAGAATCTCCTTTCAAGTCAAGGGTGCACACAAAAATGCATTATATCGGCAAATGCGCAGAATTCTTTGCATTGCGGCACCCGAACTATTCTATGCGCCTGCCGTTTGGCCGGTTCCAATTGGAACCGAACCGCTCCGGCTCTCATAGGGTAGAACAGCGGCACGGATTCCCTGCCGCGTATCTCCGTCCCGGCAGCAGCCGGGACGCGCTATGGAGTCTTTCAATATGTCTATGCCTTCTTTTCCCCCCAATGGGGCGGACATGACCCGGGAAGAAGCCCTCACGATGATTATCGCATCCATCGCCATGGAAGAGCTTGCCCTGAGCCATATCCTCAACGCTGAGGGTGAGAAACTGCAATATATTCTTGGAACTTTGCCGGGGACCTTCCCCTGTGCCAGTCCCCAGGACGTGCTGGCGGTCAATAAAAGCGTCACATCTCTTGTTGAGGCAGTCACCCAAAACCAAATGCTGCTGAAAAACAAGCTGGATCAGGTACTGGAGTTCTGTCCGCATCCCTCTCCCGCCCCTCCGCCCTGCAAGCCGGAGCCCTGTCCCCCACCATGCCAGCCGAACCCTTGCCCTTGTCCTCCGCCCTGCCGGCCCAACCCCTGCCCGCCTCCGGAACCCTGTCCTCCCCCCTGTCAAGCGCGGTGCTGTGAAAAAAACGCTCTCCAGCTGATCGGACAGCGGGAGGAAATGCTATGGAACCTAGGCTGCCGTCTACCCTGGAGGCAGCGGAGTCATCTGGGCAAGGACATCCGCTGGAACAAGCACACTCCTACCCAGATTCAACTGGATCTCAAACACGCCTATATGGTTCAGTTCACGCTGAATGTCCGCGCCGCAGTCCCGGCGGAAGGAACAGGAACCATTCTTCTTCATCAGTCGCCCTGCGGAGCGTTTACGGATACGCTGCCTCTGCGTTTCTCTATGGAACGCCTGGCATGCGGCTCTCAAACTCTGCAATATGCCGCCGTGCTCTATCCCCGTACAGACAGCGGATGCGAGGCCGGACTGTCTCTTTTGCTGGATGGCGGATCCCCCCTGTGCGTAGAACGGGCAATGATGGACATTGTGGAGCTTTGAGCACGCCGGTTTTTCCGTCTGGCAGAATAACGGAAAACCGCCCGCTCAGATCAACCGGGCCGTTTATGAAAACCGGCGGCATCATCCATGTCAATAGCTTCCATAGACAAAATGCCGTCATGAAACAGGATAAGCAGCTGAAAAGGGCAGAAGCCACGAGGGCCTTCACCTTTTCAGCTGCTCATCCTGTTTATATCAAGTCCCGTTTGAATATGGGCAACACCGCCAACGCCAGAGTTTTTAGCCCTCCCGCGGCAGCGTCGCGATCAAATTTACCGCGCTCTCCTCTGCCGGGTCGTTAGTTCCCAGCTCTCCCCGGAAGGCCCGGGCCAGAATGGATTTTTTGATGACGTCGATCTGGGCGAGGGCCGCTTGGGCAGCAACGAGAACTTGCTGTTCTTTTGCGAAAAGACTATCTAAAATACGTACGATCTCTTGTTGTTCCACAATAGGGGGAACAGGCAGGCGCTTTTCTTTCACTACAGGAACCGTTAGTTGTGGAATGCTGGAGCCAGTTCCTTTTTCTGGATACTCCTCGAACACACACCGCAGATACCGGGCATCCAAGCAATTTTGAACTTCAATTACAATCAATCGAACCACAGGATAATACGGATATGCACGGAAAATAGCATGTCCAATCGTTCCTCGGCCCGCAACGGTCACAGTTTCACCTGTGACTCTGGCCTGTGATGTATAACCTATGATACCATCATTACTGACGCCGTTCGCAACTACTGGAATTTTGTGACATTCATCCTGCAGTTCTGTAAAGTCCTCCGGCTTATCCCCACCAGCCGTTATTCGAGTAGTAACATTTTTTAATAGCTCATCGCGCCAATCTGTAAAACTTGTCCCTTTATTCACTCTCCATCTTGCCGTCAGCTCCCCGGTAAACGCCCTATGGAGAATCGCCGCCCGGCGAGGCTCATGACCGTCAATCACGGCTTGCAGCTTCTCTTTTGCTTCGTCCAGCTTGGCAAACAGGCTCTCAATGCGGGATACGATGCGGTACTGCTCAGCGAGTGGAGGAATACTAAACCCAATCTCTTCCAAATCCTTGACGGATACCCCTCCAATGAGGCCATGCTTTTTTCTGCTAAACTGGTCAACAAAGTACTGGCTTTGGAGCATATAATAGATTAATTTTGAACTCACAGTTCTTGTTGCAAATGCACAGAGCTTATTTCCAAAACAAATATCTTGTGTTGTAAAGCCAACTTTGCGGCCTGCGCTACCCCCTTCGATACACAATAAAGCAGTATTTTGGGGCGCTATCTTAAAATTCGAAAAATCTGGTATTCTTACATTGGTTTCATAGTTTATCTCATTGTCAAAACCCACATCCTTAGTCGCTATAAAGGGAAGTCCATAAATTTTTCCTGTATATTTTTCCGCTTTTATTTTTTCACTAATACTGTTCCCTGTATATATTTCTGCAATAAACTTTGCCTTAACCCAATACCAATTCTCAGGAATCGAATAGGGCTGCTCCGCCTCCGGCACCAGGGCCTGTTTCAATCTCTCCTCCGGCGTCAGCACCGGAGCTTTCTTTTTCGCCATCATTCCGCTCCCATCAGCGTTCTCAGCTCCCGGGCCACGCTGTTCAGCAGGTCCACCGCCTCCTCCAGCTGCGCGGCAGCCTCCCCGGCGCTGTCCGCCGGATCGGGCAGTCCATCATAGTCCATCACAGACTCATCCCGAATCAGCCCCAGATCCAGGCTGTTGCCCTTGGCAGCGATCTCCTCCCGGCTGAACACGCTCCACCGCTCATCTTGAACTGCCCGGCGGTCCTCCGCCTCGAAGGCCTCCTCAAAACCCGCAAAATGCTCCGCTTTCAGCGGGTTCGTCTTGCCGAAGGAGGGCATATTTGTCCGCAGGTCATAGAACCAGACTTCCTTCGTGTTTCCCTTGTCCGTTCGCCCCCGGGTGAAAAACAGCACGTTGGTTTTCACCCCCTGGGCATAGAAAATTCCGGTGGGCAGGCGCAAAATGGTATGCAGATTACACTTTTCCATCAGGTCCACCCGGATTTTCTCCCCGTCGCCGTCGGCAAACAGTACGTTATCCGGCAGGACCACCGCAGCCCGGGCCTTGCTGTCCTCCCGCAGGCTGCGGTAAATGTGCTGGAGGAAATTGAGCTGCTTGTTGCTGGTGGGATAGGTAAAGTCATCCCGTGTGGCGCGCTCACCGCCCTTCTTGGTTCCAAAGGGCGGATTTGTCAGCACCAGATCAAAGCCGGACATCTGCTTGCCGAAGTTGGACAAGGTGTCTCCCAGCAAAATTGGCCCCTCAATGTCGTGCAGCATGGCGTTCATCAGGGCCAGGCGGTGGGCGTCGTGAACCAGCTCACAACCGGAAAACGCCTCCTCCCGCTCAAACCTGACAATGTCCACGCCCAGATCAAAGAAATCGTCCGTCTGTTCCCGCACATATCGGTGAGCGGCAATCATGAAGCCAAATGTCCCGCAGGCGGGGTCGTTGCACCGCTCGCCGGGCTGAGGCTTCATCAGGCGGGTCATCATGTCAATAAGAACACGAGGTGTAAAATACTGACCGGCGCCGGACTTCTTCTCCCCGGCGTTCTTCTCCAAGAGGCCCTCATAGAGGCTGCCGAGACCCTCCTCCCGGGCGGAGTACCAGTCCAGGCCGTCAATGGTAGCGATGATTTTTTCCAGGTTTTTGGGCTCGTCAATATTGGTAGCGGCTCCCTGATAAATCTCCCGGACCCGGCCCGCGCCGTGTTCGCCCAGATGTCCGAGAAGGTCCTTGTAAAACTTTTTCAGCTCCAGACCGCTTTTGGCCGTCAGCTCGTCCCAGCGGTATTCCCCGGGAATCTGGCTCTCAGCCCCGGTCTCCTTGGCCATCTTCAGGAACAGGATATATGTCAGCTCCGTGACGTATTGATGATAGGTGATGCCGTCGTCCCGCAGGACATTACAGAGATTCCAGAGCTTGGAGACAATTTCCTGGGTAGTCATTGCCATTGTTGTCCCCCATTTCTCCTCCGCTCAAGGGCAATCTGGGCAACTATTTCGGCACAGCAGGCACCGGCTGCCTGCTGCCGGTACTCAGACGCAATATCTCTGGCAGCATTAAAATAGTCACGAACCGCCCTCACCATATCTCCGATCTTCTTCTGCTGCTCCCAGTTTTTTCGCTGCTCCTCCGCCTGCCGGAGGCTATCATTTGCGATATAGGCAGGATAATTATACAGGTATTGATTATCAATCATGCGATTCTTCCTCCGTCGTCATACAGATACTCATTCAGCTCCAAAACGACACTTTCAAGCTGATTTTGGAACACTTTATTGAGACGTGCAAAGCCGCCCACACTCTTGAACCGGCTGTCCTCGTCAAAGACGCTCACATTCAGGACGGACTCCTCCATCAGATACTTTTCCATCCGGGCCAGCCAGTTCAGCTCCTGTTTCGTGAACCTGTGCGCCCGCCTCAGCTTGTCCACTGCCCGCCGGATACGGGCCTCGTGGCTGATGAGCTCCGACCCGATGGCGTAGCGGCGGATAAGACTGATGATATCGGCGGCAATCTCCTCGTTGGTCACTTCCGAAATCGCAGTATTGAGCTGCTGAACGGTAAAGCCCTCCCGATCCAATATCAGCCGCAGATTTTTCAGGCTCTCCCGGGTCAAATCCTTTGGCCGGGTACAGACAATGCGCAGCGCGGCAATCTCATTCATATTGGACCGCACATATTCTGAGAAAGCGTCCAGATAGTCCTCCGGGCGGCTGCCGGAGCCGTAGCCCCGGGTGTGGCTGAGCAGCTCGTCCTCCGCATCGGAAATCACCACCGGCCTCTTCTCCTCCGTTCGTTCCCTCTGGAGCAATTCAAACAAATCCCGGTGAGCCAGCAGGCAGTCCTTCGCCTCCTCCGGGGGCCTTCGGAGGATGTCCGCGATAAACTGTGAGGGGTCCTGCCCACCGGTCATAGCCGCAAAATGCTCCAAGGCCTCCCCTCTCAGCCTGATCTTTTGACGCTGTAATTTGGCAATAATCTGCGCAACCTGACTTTTGACATGGTTCTCATCCCGCAGCTCCGTCAGGCCGTCCAGCAGCTGGGCATAGGAAGCGGCGGGGTTGGCGGTCACGGGCTTCATTGTGTTGACCGGGTCCAGCGACTCGTATACTCCAACCGCATCATAAATCTCAAAGTGCGTCTTATGAATCTTAGGGCAGCGCCGGGTAGCCCGGCCCAGCATCTGCTCGAAAAGAATCCGGGACTTAACCCGCCGCAGAAAGACCAACGTAGTAATCCGCGGAACGTCAACTCCGGTAGTCAGCAGGTCCACAGTAACGGCAATGCTTGGATAATCCTCATTTTTAAAGCGCCTGATGGCCTCCTGTACTTTTTTCGGGTCTCCCCCGCCCACGCTGCCGGTAATTTTCATAATTGCGTCGTTGTCTACGCCCCGTTCAGAGTAAATATTCTTCAAAATATCCACAATCATATCGGCATGGGCGTCATTGACGGCGTAAATCAGGGTTTTTCCCTCTTCCTTCACATTCTCCGGGTCAATATCACGGGCAATCTCCTCCAAAACCGTGCGGTTAAAGCTCTCATTGACAACCTTCTTATTAAAATCCTCAATGTCAAAATCCAGCTCATCGTCCAGCAGTTCACTGTTCGTCAATTCTCCGGTCACGGGGTCATAAACCGTCACTGCGTCTCCGGCCTTGTAGTGAATCCCCTCCTCCCCAAGGCGGGTGACAAGATTATGGGGCGCGTCGTGGTCCACCAGATAGCCCTCAATAACAGCCTCCCGGTAGGTATACTTGAACACCGGCTGTCCGAAAATCTCCGTGGTCTGGAGGGCCGGCGTGGCGGTCAGGGCAATTTTTACCGCATCGAAATACTCAATTACCGTCCGGTATTTGCTCTGATAGTCCCGCTGGTCCCGATACAGGGCCTCCGCATCGCTCATCTCCTTATCCAGAAGGTAGCCCCGGTGGGCCTCGTCCACGACAATAAGGTCATAGTCTGTGACGGCGGGCATAGTCTCTCCATCATTGTAGAGGATGCGCCGGACCATGCCCTGCACTGTGGCGATATGGACACGCGTCTCTTTTTCAATGTTCTGATCCTGCAATCCCTTGATGTTGTACAGTTTATCCAGGGTCATCAGCTCCGTCAGCTTGACCTCCTGAAACGTATCCTGAGCCTGCTCTCCCAGCGCTGTCCGGTCCACCAGGAAAAGAATGCGGCGAAAGCGTTTGGTCTCCAAAAAACGGTAAATCAGGCCCAGCACCGTCCGGGTCTTTCCGGTGCCGGTGGCCATGGCCAGCAGCACCGTGCGTTTTCCCTCCATAACGGCCTGTTCCGCCGCCTGAATCGCCCGAACCTGGTAGTTGTAGAGGCCCAAGCCGTCCTTGTCCCGCAGCAGATCATAGGGCATGTCCCGCAAAGCCCGGTTTCCTTCGTTGACATCCCTTCCAAGCAGCTCCCAAAGACCCTCCGGGCTCATCCAGCCCTGCAGTGCCCTGGGCGCGTTGGAGGGCTCCCGCAGGTCCAAAAACCAAACGCCGGACTTGGTTCGATATTGCTCCAAATAAGGCCGTCCATTGGTGGCAAATGTAAACGGCACCTTGTATTTTCCCCATGTCCCGATTTGATAGGGCGCATCCTCGGCCCGGATACAGCGAGGGTAGTCCTTTCCCTGATAGTCCAGCACCGAGGGAATATCCTTGTGCTCCGCCTTTGCCTCAATGACAGCGATCAGCTTCAAGCCGGCAAACAGGGCATAGTCCGCCCGCCCACGGCTGCCCAGCCTGGAATCTGTGGGCCATTCGGCAATGGCTAAATTGCGGCCCTTGGCCGGGCGGGTCCCCTTGGAATAACGGAGGGTTTCCGTGTCGGCCTCCCAGCCCACCTGGCGGAGCTGCTGGTCGATGAGATAGCGGGTTTCCGCTTCCGATCTCCGGCGTTGATTCGCGGCTTTGCCAGCCTGCCGGCAGCGGATGGCCTTTGCCACCGGGGCCGAGGAGGCGGCTGTCTGCTCCGCCTGTTCTATCAGGCGATCTTCCTCTCTCTCTTCCGCCGCCCTGTCCTGCCTGGAAACCTGCTCCTGTTTGGGCGGGAGCACAAATGCTTGGTTCTGGTAATTCCAATCCCCATATGTCTGCATAAACCACTCACAAAGGCTGTGGGCCATCTGCAGCAGAGCCTTGCCGTCGGATATGGACTCGTAATTCGCATGGACGGCCCTGTTCCGCACCTTGCGCAGCACATGCAGGATATCCGTCAGATCCTTGTTCAAAAATCCTTCCCGGGCCAGAACGTTGATTCGCTCCACGGCAGAATTATCCCTGGGGAGGGGAATTTTGTCATAGGTAAACATCAGATTGACAATGGTCTCACCGATCATCCCCAGCTTCATCAGGCAAGAGTTGGAATCAGAATAGAGATATGTCTCGGCCTTTTTTCCAAACCGAGCCAAAACAGGAAAATCCCTCTCCAAAAACCGGAAGTTGCTCTCCATCGAATCACTCCTTTATACAGCGCCGCATACCGTCCACAGCCGCTTGTTTTTTCCATTATAGTATGATTTTCGATATAATACAACCAAAAATCCCAAATACCGCGGCTCCTCTTATTTCATCCGGCTCAATATTCACAAACAGCGGAACCCCAAAGAGTCAGTTTAAAATTCATCCTTACCGGCGCCGCGCACATTCTCTCCCCAGCTCTGCGCCGCTTTCTCCTGTTCTCCCGCAGCCTCCGGCAAAGGCTTACGCCCTGCCTCTTGCACTGACCCTGCCGGACAGGCTACACTGAAATGGGGAGGACGACAGCGCTTCGACACAGTCGGCGCTCAAACCATTTTGGGAGGAAGATGATCGTGAGCACGGTTTACGGATATATCCGGGTCAGCGCAAAAGATCAGAACGAGGCCCGGCAGCTGACCGCTATGCAGGCATTTGGTGTGGAGAAAAAAAATATTGTCGTTGAAAAACAATCCGGGAAGGATTTCAACCGTCCCCTGTATCTGGCGCTGACGGGCCGCCTGGGGCCGGAGGATGTGCTGGTAATCAAAAGCATCGACCGCCTGGGACGGAACTACACAGAAATTCTGAGCCAATGGGCAAACATCACGAAGGAGCGGCGAGCCGCTATCGTCGTTTTGGACATGCCTCTGCTGGATACCCGCCAGGGCCGGGACCTCACCGGGATGCTGATTGCGGATATTGTGCTGCAGCTCCTCAGCTACGTTGCACAGGCAGAACGTGAAAACATTCGCCAGCGGCAGGCGGAGGGGATCGCGGCGGCCAAGGCCAATGGCGTTCGCTTCGGGCGGGAGCGAATGGAAATGCCGGAAGGCTTCCGCAGACTTGCGCTCCGCTGGCAGAAAGGAGCAATTTCCGCCCGGAAGGCCGCAGCAGAGCTGGGAATCTCTCATCACACCTTTTTGAAGTGTGCCAAAGAGTATATCAAACTTTAAAAAACAACCTACAAAAAGCGAAAAAGCGGGCACGAAAGTATACTTTCGTGCCCGCTCTTTTTGCGCCGCTCTCAACTGCGTTCATTAACTTTATCGGAAGCTTTTCAAAAAAAATAAGCCCTTTTCAAAAAAAATTTGAACTTCTGTTCCTTGGGCATAAAAGTATACTCTTGTTCCCGCTCCGGCCTTGAAAGGAGCGAGAAAGCGAATGCCTGGAAAAACGAAAGCTGGTTTCTCCAAAAACGGCGGGGCTTCGCAGTTTACCACTCTCAAAATTCGCCTCTATCCCTCCCCGGAACAGGCGGAGCTGTTTGAAAAGACATTTGGCTGCTGCCGCTATATCTGGAACCGGATGCTGGCGGACCAGCAGAGATTCTACCTGGAAACCGGCACGCACTTCATTCCCACCCCGGCCAAATACAAAAACGGCTCTCCTTTTCTGCGGGAGGTGGATAACCAGGCGCTTATCCAGGAGCATAACAAGCTTCAACAGGCGTTTCGAGCATTTTTCAAAGCCCCGGAGTCCTTTGGCCACCCAAGGTTCAAGCGCAAAAAGGACGGCCGAAATTCTTTCACCGCCTGCAACCACGCTTTTGCGTCCGGCCCTACCATTTACACCACACGGAACAGCATCCGCATGACAAAGGCCGGCATTGTCCGGGCCAAATTTCATCGCCGTCCACAGGCCTGGTGGACACTCAAGCGCGTCACTGTGGAAAAGACCCGTACAGGCAAATATTACGCCTCTATTTTGTATGAATATACGGCGATGGAGCTGAAACCGGTCTTCCCCACAGCGAAGACCACCGTGGGCTTGAAATACTCTATTTCTCACTTTTACGTGAGTGATGACGGCAGTGCGGTGGACCCGCCCCACTGGCTGAAGCAATCTCAGGATCAATTGGGACGCATTCAGCAGAAACTGAACCGAATGCGGCCTGCATCAAAAAACTATCAGGAAGCGGTTCAGAAATTTCGCCTGCTTCACGAGCACATTGCCAATCAGCGGCGCGACTTCATCCACAAGGAATCCCGGCGGATAGCCAACGCCTGGGACGCCGTGTGCGTGCGGGCCGATGATCTGACGGAGCTGAACCGGAAACTGATTCAAACCAATTTGTACGGCTCCGGCTTTGGAGCGTTCCGAAAATGCCTCTGCTACAAGCTGGAACGTCAGGGAAAACCGCTCATTTCGGTGGACCGTTATTATCCCTCCACGAGGACCTGCTCTGCCTGCGGCGCGGTCCGGGACGCTGTCCAACATAAGGAACGCTTCTGGCACTGTCCAAAATGCGGCGCAGTGCAGGACCGTGACACCAACGCCGCCAAAAACATCAAAGCGCAGGGTCTGGCCCAGTATTTCAAAAACCGCCAAAGCGCATAATTCCACAGCCGCTTTCAGCTATCCGGTCGGGACGCCGGTGAAGGCCCATAGTCTGGCCGAAGAACGTTGATTGAAGCGAAATAAAATGACAGGTTCGTTTCAATCAACGTTTTTCAAACAGGCAGGTTGGGAAACGAGACGATGTGCGCGCACATCCGAAGCTCGCCTCCAAAACACTCCGCAAAATTCACAGATTTTGTGGGAAAGAGGAGGAGCAAGGGAATGAAACCCAGTTTTCTTCCCTGTGAGCGTCCACAATATTATGACGATGAAGCATCGTCCGCACTGCGGAAGGATGGAAACCTGCCGCCACATAGGAGTTAAGGAGTTGACGCACATGCTTTGCCTGGCCCTTGCACAAGGAGAATACCTGACCATTGGCGGCGATGTGGTGGTCCAGTTCGACCGCATGACCGGGGATCGCTGCAAGCTCCTCATTGAGGCCCCGCGAGAGATTTCCATTCTGCGGGGCGAGGTTCTGGAACGAACCGGCGGGGAACGTCCTTCCTGCGTGTTCAGCGCCCCCCGCCGCTATAGACGGGATCTCCCATGGGATCAGAGCAAGGCCCAGGCATTAACTGCCATGCGGACCCTGCTGAGCCAGATGGACGGCAGGGACGGCAATGTCCGCACCCTGCGGCGGCAGCTGGACCACATGTTCCCGCCGGAGAAGAGCGGTCAAGCGTTTTCAAACGGCTGACGAGCCGGATGAAATATGTACCTGCGCCGGAGGAGGCGGGGCTAAAGGCCACAGCCTTACATCCTGCGGCGCGCCACCCACCCTGTTGTGAGCGGACAACGGACTGTCCAAACACACTAAATTTTGCTAAGGAGGCAAACACAATGAGAATCCAGCACAATATAATGGCAATGAACGCCTACCGCAACTACAACACCAACACCTCCGCCCTGGCGAAAAACCTGGAGAAGCTGTCTTCCGGTTATAAGATCAACCGCGCCGGCGATGACGCCGCGGGCCTGGCCATTTCCGAGAAGATGCGCGCTCAGATCACCGGCCTGAACGCCGCCCAGAAGAACGTCAAGGACGGCATCTCCCTGGTGAAGACCGCTGAGGGCGCCATGCAGGAAATCCAGGACATGCTCAACCGCATGGACTACCTGGCCAC
>CAJTJA010000069.1 GCA_910576845.1 uncultured Oscillibacter sp. | reverse complement strand
CCGGAGGAAATCGCCGTCAGCATCACCGGGGAGCTGATCTATGAGCGGGCCCTCCGGCGGGAGGCCGCAGGAACGGCAGAGCATAGCTGTCCCTCGCATCTATAAGGTATATGAAAACGCACCCTCCCAATCCTGCGGGAGGGTGCGTTTTGCGTAAGCGGGGTAAGCCTCCGCTGCCATCGCTCCGGCTCGGTCGAACACCGGACAGCCAGAGCGCGCAGTTCCCTTGCCTGCTTTTACCCCGCGGGCATCGGGGCCGCAAAGCGGAAAGCCGCTTTAAGGCCTCATACCCTTTCAAGGGAAATATCGTCAGCACAGTTGAAAAGAATCCAAAAATTTTTTCAGCAGGGTTGATTATAACAGTCGGCGGGTCCTCCCAGTAGCATCTTCAAGCCGTGCTCCAGGGCGGGAAGCACCGCCTCCAGATTCTCCCGGGCCGCTTTGGGGCTGCCCGGGAGATTTACGATCAATGTCCCGCCCCGGATGCCCGCTGCGGCCCGGGAAAGCATGGCCCGTGGCGTAATGGCCAGGGACGCAGCCCGCATAGCCTCCGGGATGCCGGGGGTCATGCGTTCACAAACAGCTGCGGTGGCCTCCGGGGTCACATCCCGGGGAGAAAAGCCTGTGCCCCCGGCAGTCACCACCAGGGCGGCGTGGAGCTCGTCTGAAAGGCGGACCAGGGCCGCCTCAATTTCCTCCCTCTCGTCGGGAACAACAACCGTTCCGATGACTCGATAGCCCGCGTCTTTCAGCAAAGAAGCAGCCAGAGGCCCTGCCTCGTCGGGGCGAAGGCCCTGGAAGCTCCGGTCACTGACGGTCAAAACCGCGGCTGTGTACATGTTCGTTCCTCCTATTCCAACAGCATCAAATCCTCCGGGCAGACCGCCGCCCAAAAGCGCCCCCGGTCCGGCAGGGCCGCCCAGTCTTCTTTGGGAAGTTCCATCCAAAGAAGCGGAGCGCCGGGGGCCGCCCCCTCCGGGCAGAGGGCGGTATGGACGGTAAACGCGTCCTCCACGGTCTGAACCACCCGGCAGGAAAAGGCGTTGACGTCTCCGGGCTTCGCCGGGCGGACGCAGGCGGCCCGAACGCCCAGTTCCCTGACCCCCTCCCGCCAGGGAGCGGATATCCGGAGAAGCAGTCCCCAGACCGGAATCTCCACCAGCTCTGGAGCCGGCCCAGGGCGGACGGAAACGTCATTCTCGCAGCCGGACAGCCGGGCGGCACTGATGGTACCGGGGTTCGCCATCAGGTTTTCCATCTCCCTGACCGGGGCGGACCGCCCGTCCTCCAGCACGCAGACCCGGGGGCAGTTCCGGTATGCCTCTCCCCAGTCGTGGCTGACCCAGACCACAGGGCCGGGAAAGCGGTCCAGGACCTCCCGGAGCTCCTGCTCCAGCTGCCGTTTCAAAAAGCTGTCCAACGCGGAAAAGGGCTCGTCCAGCAGCAATGCCAGGGGTTCCACCGCCAGGATACGAGCCAGGGCCGTCCGTTGCCGCTGGCCTCCGGAGAGCTGGCGGGGATAAAGCCGCTCCAGCCCCTCCAGACGGAAGAGGGCCATCAGCTCCGCCGTCTTCTCTTTCCGGCGCCGCCGGTCCGAGCGGCCCAGGGCGGCGGCAATGTTTTGCTCCACAGTCATATTGGGGAACAAGGCATAGTCCTGGAACAGAAATCCTATCCGGCGCCGCTGGGGCGGGAGATTGATGTTCGCCCCGCTGTCGAAGAGGACCGTCCCATCCAGCGTGATCCGCCCCCGGTCGGGCCTGTTGATTCCGGCAACACATTTCAGCGCGGCACTTTTCCCGCAGCCGGAGGCCCCCAGCAGAGCCAGGGAAGCGCCGCCTTCTGCGGAAAATTCCATGTTCAGGAGAAAGTCCCCGTAGCGCTTCTCAATCTGAACCGTCAGTTTCATGCGCGCCCTTCTTTCCGCTCCAGCAGATTCACCGCCAGCAGCACAGCGGCGGAAATCCCCAGGTTTACCAGCACCCACCGCAGGGCCAGGGCGTCCTGCCCAGTGCGCCAGAGCTGATAAACCGTGGTAGAGACCGTGGCAGTCCGGCCTGGAGTGTAGCCCGCCACCATGGACGTGGCTCCATACTCCCCCAGGGCCCGGGCAAAGGCCAGCACCGTCCCTGCCAGGATACCCTGGCGGCAGACGGGCATCTGGACCCGCCAGAAAATATAAGTGTTGCTGAGCCCCAGTGTCTGCCCCGCCTGGGCCAGGGTCTGGTCAAAGGACTCAAAGGCTCCCCGGGCGGTGCGGTACATGAGAGGAAAGCTCACCGCCACGGCTGCAAAAATGGCAGAGGGCCATGTCATTGTCAGCCGGAGGCCGAAGGAAGCCTGCACCCACGCCCCCAGGGGCCGCCGGGGCCCCAGGACCAACAGGAGCAGCCAGCCCACCACCGTGGGCGGCAGAACCAGGGGCAGGGTCAGCAGTACGTCCAAGACCCCCTTCGCCAGCCGGGGAGCCTTGGCAGTAACCTGGGCGGCGAAGATGCCCAGGAAAAACACCAGCACCGTGGACACAGCGGCGATGCGGATGGAGTTGTACAGAGGAAACCAGTCCATGGCGGCTCTCCTGTTTCGATTATCCCAGAGGCGTGAAGCCCGCGGCTTCCAGCACGGCCCCGGCCTCCGGGGTGCGGAGGTAGTTCAGGAATGCCCGGGCCTCCTCGGGGTGCTTGCCGGCATTCAGGGCAGCGGCGGGGTAAATCACCTGTCCGCATATGTCCGCCGCGGCGGTATCCACAATGTCCAGCCCGGCGGAAAAGGCGTCCGTCGCGTAAATGATGCCGCAGTCCACAGCCGCCTCGGAGACCTGGGTGGTGACTTCCTTCACATTGGAGCCGTAAGTAATGACGCCGCTGTTGGCAAGGGCCTCCTCGTCCAGGCCAAAGTACTCCAGAATCAGCTGGGTGTACTGGCCAACCGGCACATCGCTGTTTCCGGCAGCCAGAAGAACCTCTCCGGCTTCCAGGGCAGCTTTCAGCTCGCCGAAGCTGTGAATATCCGCCGGATTTCCCTCCGGAACTGCCAGAGCGACCTTGTTTTCCAGAAAGTTGAAGCGGGTATCGGAGGCCACAAAATCCAGGTCCTCGGTATTCACACTGGGCGAGGCAGACGCGTCCAACTGGTCCATCTGCTTTTGTCCGGCGGAGATGAAAGCATCGCACTCCGCCCCCTCCTGAATCTGCGTTTTGAGGGTGCCGGAGGAGTCGAAGTTAAAGGCCAGAATAACATTGGGGTGGTCCGTTTGGTAGTTTTCCCCGATTTCCGTCAGTGCTTCCTGGAGGGAAGCGGCGGCGAAAACGGTGAGCTCCACATCTTCTGTATGGAGAGGGCCGTCCGCTTTAGAGCCGCCGCAGGCGGAGAGAAAGAAGACCAGCAGGCCTGCCAGGCACAGGTTTTTTCTTATCATATATCCTCCTCTTTTCTTATCCCATATCCTCCCCGGCGCCTGCGGCGCATAGAGGCCGCCATACCGCCCTCGCATCCCGAGTTTTGGTCCATGCCTTCCGGAGGCCGGCAGCGCGCCTATTTCCCAAAGCCGCAGTTGGGGTAGGCGCAGGCCTCGCAGCCCAGGCACAATCCACCCTCGCCCATCCGGGCAATGTCCGCTCTTGTAACAGAGACTCCGGCGGCAATCTTGGGAAGCACCAAATCGAATATCGTCCGCTTCGCGTACATGACACAGCCCGGGAGGCCCATCACAGGAGTCCCGTCCTCAAAATACCCCAGCAGGAACATGGCCCCTGGCAGCACCGGAGCGCCGTAAGAAACAATTTGTGCCCCGGCGTGCTTGATGGCTCCGGGAGTGTTGTCATCCGGATCCACACTCATGCCTCCGGTGCAGAGAATCAAATCCACACCGGCGGCCTTAACCTCCAGGACAGCGTTTTTCACAGCCTCGATACCGTCTCCAGGGGTCCGCCGCTCCACGGTCCGGATACCGAACTCCGTCAGTTTCCGCTCCACCACCGGGGTGAAGGAATCCTGAATCAGCCCCTTGGCCACCTCACTGCCCGTGGCAATGACGGCGGCAGTGTTCAGCTTCCAAGGCAGAAGCTCCAGCAGGGGAACGCTTCCGGCGGCTTCCTCAGCCCGGCGGAGCGTCTCCTCCTGAATCACCAGGGGAATTACCCGGGTCCCTGCCAGCTTGTCCCCCTTCCGAACCGCCGTGCCGCCGTGGCGGGTGGCGATCATCACGTCCTCCAGGGCGTTGACGGCGTTCAGCCGCCGGCTGTCCACCAGGAAGAGCCCTTCCCGGGCGGCAGTGAGTTCAATCTTGCCCTCCTTAACGGCGCTCCGGTCCATGCCTTCGTTCCTGCAGAGGGCGCAGAGACGCTCCGCCGCATCATCCTCGTGGACCATTCCGGGAACCAGCTCCCAGACATAAAGGCGCTCCTTGCCCATGGAGAGAAGAACGGGGACGTCCTCCTCCCGGACCACGTGGCCCTTACGGAAGCGGGCATCCTTATACTGGCCGGGGATGATCTGTGTCATATCGTGGCAGAGGACATGGCCCACGGCCTCTTGGGTGGAAATCAGTTTCATACTCCGCGCTCCTTCAAAACCTCAATGATGTCTCCCCTTCGGACGGTCCCCTCTTTTATAACAACGGCAAAAATCCCCTCCGTGGGCATGACGCATTTGCCGGTGACTTTCTTGATCTCACAGTCGCTGTGGCACTCCTTGCCGATTTGGGTGACCTCCACCACCGCCTCCCCCAGCCGGAGCCGGGTCCCCACGGGGAGAACTTTCAATTCAATCCCCCGGGTATTGATATTCTCCGCGAAAGCCCCCGGCTGGAGCCCAGGGAGAAGCGCGCGCATGGTGCTTATGCTCTCCTCCGCCAGGAGGGAAATCTGACGGTGCCAGTCTCCGGCGTGGGCATCTCCCAGGATGCCGTGGCGGAGCTTCAATTCAATCTCCGGAACTTCCCGCTTGACCGTGCCCTTTTCTTCGCTGATGTTCACGGATACCACTTCCGCCATGCTCACCACTCCTTTGTATAGTCTCCGGTCTTGCCTCCGCTTTTCCGGCAGAGGCGGATATCCGTAATCTCCATATCCCGCTGGACGGCCTTACACATATCGTAGATGGTCAGCGCCGCGGCGGAGGCCGCCGTCAGGGCTTCCATTTCCACGCCGGTCTCCCCTTTGCACTTCACCTTTGAACGGATGCGGACGGCCTCCTCCTCCAGGGTGAAAGAGATATCCACCGCCGTCAGCCGCAGGGGATGGCACATGGGAATCAGCTCGTGGGTCCGCTTGGCGGCCAGGATACCCGCCACCTGGGCCACCGCCAGCACGTCCCCCTTGGGGGCCCCGCCGGTCCGAATGAGCTCCACGGTCTCCCGGCTCATATGGACACGGCCCTCAGCCTCGGCCTGGCGGAAGGTAACGTCCTTTTTCGTCACGTCCACCATCCGGGCCCGGCCCTGTTCGTTCAGATGGGTCAATTCCATTTCTTCAGCCTCCGATCTGGTGCATGTTCCGGCCCGCCTCGCTGCGGCCGGTTTCTTCCATGTGGTGCCGTTCCGGCTTGGCGGAGACGCCCTCCCGAATGGTTCGGCGGAGGGCCTCCCCGTGAAGGCCCCGGAGGGGAATCTCCTGGTCCGAGTGGAGGCAGGGCTTCAGCCTCCCGTCCGCCGTCACCCGGATACGGTCGCACTGGGCGCAAAAGCGGCGGCTCATAGGCGCAATCAGCCCCACCGTTTCCCTTCCGCCGGGAAAGCGGTACCGCCGGGCCACGCCGGAACCTTCCACGGGAAGGAGACCGGGGGCTATTTCCAGCACCGTTTCCGCCGGAAGGAACCGGGCATGGCTCCCCTCTCCGATGGGCATAAGTTCAATGAACCGGACCTCAATGGAACAGCAACGGGAGAGCTCCAGGAAATCCGGAATCTCATCATCGTTAAAATCCTTCATCAAGACTACGTTCAGCTTGGTTCCGGTGAACCCCGCCTCCGCCGCAGCCTTCAGGCCCTGGAAGACATCCTCCAGACGGCCTCCCCGGGTTATATAGGCGTAACGGTCCGGACGAAGGGTGTCCAGGCTGACATTCAGCCGGCCTACACCCGCCCCCCGGAGATGCTTTGCCATCTGGGGGAGGGCCAGTCCGTTGGTTGTGAGGCAGAGTTCCTCTACCCCCGAAATGGCGGCAAGCCGGCGGCAGATTTCCAGAATCTCCCGGCGGACCAAGGGTTCTCCTCCGGTGAGGCGGATTTTCCTGACGCCGCAGTCCACAGCGGCCTGGGCAATTTCCACCAGTTCTTCCACGGAACAAATCTCGTCATGGTTCCGCTCCGGCATTCCCCCGGCAGGCATGCAATACCTACAGCGGAGGGAACAGCGGTCCGTGACAGAGAGGCGCAAATAGGTGATGTTCCTGGCATGTCGGTCCAGCATGGGCCTCCCTCCCCTTCCAGCGGTGTATTGAAAAATATTATAAAAGAAACCCGGCGGAAAATAAGTTGTTTTAACAACATTTCTCTGCTATAATTTTCAGGAGAAAGGAGGAGGAGATATGAACGAAACACTGACCGTGTTGGGGCAGTGCCGCCTGTTCCAGGGACTTCCGCCGGAAACTCTGGAGCGGGATATTCTACCCCAGGGGAAGCCTCAGGCCTTTGAAAAGCAGTCGGTCCTCATTACACCGGGGGACCGGGTGGACTGGTTTGGCGTAGTCCTCCAGGGGAGGGCCCAGATTTCTCAGATTTTTTCCGACGGTACCAGCAGCCTTATGGACGCCCTGGGGCCCGGCTGTCCCCTGGGGACGGATTTGATCTTCACCCGCAGCCGCCGCTCACCCTATTACGCCATTGCCGCAGGCGGACTCCATGTCCTCCAGTTCCCGACGTCCCTGCTGCTGAAACCGGGGACTCTCCCCGAGCCGGAGCGGCTGGCGGTGTGGCGGAACCTGCTGGCGGTTCTGTCGGACGACAGCCTCCGCAAACACTACCGGCTGGCGATCTTATCTCAGCGGGGTCTTCGGGAGCGGGTGCTGGTCTATCTCACCATGCAGGCGGAGCGGCGGGGGACCGCGGCCTTTCGGATTCCCTTCTCCCGGGAAGAGCTGGCGGCCTTTCTCTGCGTTAACCGGAGCGCTCTGTCCCACGAGCTGAGCCTGATGGAGGAGGAGGGACTGATCCGGTTCCGGAAGAATGAATTTGCGCTCCTCTCCGCCGGGAAAATACGAAGCACTTGGAGCGGTCTGGAATAAAAAAAGCTCCCGCCTTTCGGCGGGAGCTTCTGCGGGCTTTGCCAATCGTGCGCCGCGCCATAAAAATCGGGGCAGTGAAAAACGCGGCGGCCGGGTCCGGCAGCGCCGCCAGCAGCATCGTCCAGGAGAGTTCTCACCGGGACAACGAGGAGGAACAGAACTTTCAGGGGAAGCGGAGGCAGAGCCGAGAAACAGACACCGGCTTCGAAAACCGGCTATAAGGGGAGAATATAGAATTCCAGGCCGAAAAAGCCCAAGATAAGGCAGCGAACACGCAGGAAAACCAGGGCCTGTTAAAACCGAAACGCGATTTTAACCGTCTGGACTAGGCCTTGTTTAAAAATTGGCGGAATGCTCAGCGGCGAGAGATTGTTTACCCAGAGGGCATGTGATATCCGTAAGGCGGCAGAGCCGCCAAGGGCTGTCCAATCGCCAATCAAGGCAAATTTTCGCAGGCGGGCTGCCGCCCGGCAAGAAACTTTAACACAGAGTGACAGAAAAAGATCCGTCGTTTAGGCGTTTTGTCTTTTTTCAAACAGGGCCTAAGCCTCAGCGCAGCAGCCGTCTTTTCACGGCTACCGCTCACATCTCCAGAAGGCCACGCTGTAAGGGGGCAGTTCGCTGCCGCCGCCGAAGTCGTGTTGCTTCCCGGTAATCAGGTCCACCGCCCGGCCGCAGCCCGCGTCAAAATGGGCAGTGTAGGGTGTGTCCGAGGCGTTGACAGCCACCAGCACCCGCTCGCTGTCCGTCCGGCGCTGGAAGATGGTCTGGTGATTCGTCAGAACAATGTCCTTGAAATCACCATAGCACAGCGCCTCACTCTCCCGATGGGCACACGCCATGGCGGCTATCTGATCTGTGAGCTCCGTCCACTCCGGCGCCCGGAAAGCAGGGCGGAGGGCATCGTCCCCCTGAGACTTCTCCCCCAGGGCGCCCCACTCGCTGCCGTAGTACAGGCAGGGGATACCCGGCATACCGAAGACCAGACCGTAAATCAGAGGCAGGTGGCGGGGGTTCGCCAGGATGCTGGCGGCCCGGGTCACATCGTGGTTATCGGCGAAGCAAAGGAGGCGCTTGCCCTTATAGAGAGTCCAGGACTCCGGGCCAAACTGGCGCTTGAGACTGTGGACAATCTCAAAGAGGTTCATGGAGTTCAGACTGGAATAGAGCCCCTTGTAGCACTCATAATTCGTACAGCTGTGAAGCAGGCCCTCGCCCACCCAGCGGTTATAGTCTCCGTGGAGAGTCTCCCCTACCAGGAAAAACTCCGGCTTTATCCCGTCGCAGAACTGCCGCAGGCGGCGGAGGAAGTCAGGCTCCAAACAGTAGGCCACATCCAGCCGGAGGCCGTCGATGCCGAATGCCTCCACCCAGAATTTCACACAGTCCAGAAGGTAGTCCACGACTGCCGGATTCCGGAGGTTCAGCTTCACCAGCTCAAAGTGACCCTCCCAGCCCTCGTACCAGAAACCGTCGTTGTAGTTGGAGTTGCCGTCAAAGCTGATGTGAAACCAGTCTTTATATGGGGAGTCCCATTTCTTCTCCCGCACGTCCTGAAACGCCCAAAAGCCCCGGCCCACGTGGTTGAACACGCCGTCCAGCACTACCCGGATGTCATGGTTATGGAGGGTGTCCACCACCTGAGCGAAGTCCTCGTTGGTTCCCAGACGGCAGTCAACCTTCCTGTAATCCCGGGTGTCGTAGCCATGGCGGTCGCTCTCAAAGATGGGGGAAAGATACACCGCGTTCGCCTTCAGCTTCTGAATATGCGGGGCCCAACCGGCAATCTTCTGAATCCGGTTCGTGAGAACACCGTCATTTTCCTTCGGCGCATCGCAAAAGCCCAGAGGATAAATCTGATAAAATACGCTCGTGTCAGCCCACATAGTCATTTCGTCCTTTCTTGGCGGGAAGTGAATCACTGCATTTCACAACGCGAAATAACAGAGACGTCTTACGGGTCCATATCATATCATAGATTTTCGAAAAGGTCGAGAAAAATTCTCCAGGTTTTTCTTTCCCACCTGCGTTGTCAAATCTGGGGGCATCGCACAGCCTTTGGGCAGCTGCCCGGAGCCGCCAACGGCATCCATTAAAACAGAAAGTGAAGCCGGACGAATAAAAATCTCCTCTTGCTATTATTGATTCCGACTTTACCGGCTTCAGACGGGTTGAAAACTTTGATATTTGGGCGCTGTTGAGCCTTGAGGCACTAAAAAATCTATGCTATAATAGCCGCAAAATGGCTGCTATATTGGGTTTATATCATTTTCTCCCCCCTTGCGGGGCAGCCGGAAAAGACAGCTGCGGCCACGCAAACGCTTCGCGTTTGTGCGGCCGCAGCCCTGACAAAATAAGGAGTTGATACGATGCTGCGGATCGGCATCTGCGACGACAGCGCCGAGGCCCGCGTCGCCCTCCGGGCCGCGCTGGAGCGGGCCCTGGAGCGGCGGCGGAGCGGGGAAGCGTTTTTTTTCGAGTTCTCCTCCGGGGAGGGCCTCCTCCGCTGGCTGGAGAACCACGCCGGGGAGCTGGACCTGGTGTTTCTGGATATCGAGATGGGGGAGCTGGACGGCATGGAGACCGCCCGCCGCCTCCGGGCGGCGGGCGAGGGACTGCTGCTGGTGTTTGTCACCGGGTACACGGACTATGTGTTCGACGGCTATTCCGTGGGAGCCCTGGGCTATCTGATGAAGCCCCCTAAGCCGGCGCAGCTGGACGGCGTGCTGGACCGGGCCGCGGAGACCCGTCTCCGGGAGGAGGATATGGTCTTCCTCTGCCGCAGCGGGGAGACGCTGTACCGGATTCCCAAGAAAACGATTCTCTATTTCTCCTCCGACCGCAGGCAGGTTACCTGCGTCACCGCCAACCGGACCTATGTCTTTTACGGTAAGCTGGACGATGTGGAGCGGGACGTGGGGGACGGCTTCGTCCGGGTCCATCAGCGGTATCTGGTCCGGACCGCCGCCGTGGACCGGATGGAGGGCAGTCAGGTGTTCGTGGAGAGCGAGGCCATCCCTGTCAGCCGGGCCTGCCGCTCCGCCGCCCTGGCCGCCCTGGCCCGGTCAGCTTTGGAGGGCTAGGCCGTGGAAAGCGTGCTGAACTTTTGGGTACGGCTGGCGGAGTATATGACGGCCTGCCTCTCCAATTTGCCCTGGTTCCTCCTGGGGCTGGCCAGCGGCTGGTTTCTCTGCCGCCTTCTTTCCGCCTTTCTTCCGGTGAAGCCCCGCCGGGGCTGGCGGATCGGGCTGATTTTTTTCCTGACCATCATTTCCGGGCAGATCATCTGGCTGGGGGACACAAACCTGCTCTTCACCCTGCTGGCCTTTGTCCCGCTGCTCATGCTGGCCTCCAAGGGGGACCGGGAGGGGCGGCTGGCGGTGACGGTCATTTTCTTCTGCCTGATCATGCCCGTCAACGCCGTTCTGGATACCTACTACGCCCCCGCCATGGCGCACTTCGGGTTGGACAACGTATTCTACTTCACCGATAAATTCATCCGCCCCGGCGTCTGGTGTTTGCTGTATCTGACGGTTCGGAAGCGCCTGCCAGAGCGCCCGCCCCAGCTCTCCCCCCGATTCTGGAGGCTGGTGCTGCTTCTGGCCGCCATGCCCTTCAGCTCTCTGCTGGCGGTGGTGCTGCTGCCCCTCCTCCAGTCGGATTACATCTACAGCGACTTCCTCCTCCACGGCCTGATTATGAATCTGGGGGTGGTGGTGCTCCCCTTCGTCTTCCTCACCTCCCTGGCGCTGCTGTACGCCATATTGGTGCTGGAGAGCCACGAGCGGCTGGAGGAGTCGGACAGGCTGGCCTCCCTCCGGGAGAGCTACTACCAGGGCCTCCAGCGGGAGGAGCGGCAGGTCCGCACCCTCCGCCACGACCTCCGGAACCACCTGACAGCCCTCCGCGGGCTTGTGGAATTGGGGGAGGAGGACAAAGCCCTCCAGTACATCGACCATCTGGCGGATTCCTCCGCCCTCCGGGGCGGGCGGAGGCTCTGCGAGAACGACGCCGCCAACGCCGTCCTCTCCGCCAAGGCGGAAGCCATGAACCGGACAGGCCTGACGGCGGACTTCACCGTCTCCCTGCCAAAGGCACTGCCCCTGGCGGAGGTAGACCTGTGCGCGCTGCTTGGAAACGCGGTCGACAACGCCATGGAGGCGGCGGAAGAGGCGGCGGACAAGACCGTCACCCTCCGCTGCCGGGCGGAAAAAGGGCTCTTCATGCTCCGGGTGGAAAACGCCTACGCCGGGGAGCTGTCCCCGGACCTTGCCACCACCAAGACGGACAAG
>CAJTJA010000068.1 GCA_910576845.1 uncultured Oscillibacter sp. | reverse complement strand
AACTCGCATCCCCAGCTTGGAAGGCTGGTGCCCTGACCATTGTGCTACACCTGCGCAGACCTTGACCGACGGGTCTGGCCCTCCCCGGAAATCGTCAGCTTTGACATAATACCATGAAACTTCTCAGGTGTCAAGAGCTGCCATCATCTTTCTTTCCATTTTTTTTTGAATTTCTCTCACCTTCCCAGAGACAGAAATGCCCTGAACAGCCGTTCGCCCGCCGCTGGCGGGTCCAGACGCTCAGGATGCCACTGAACCGCCCATACCGGCAGATATCCATGGCAGAGCGCCTCTGCTACACCATCCCCGCTCCGTTGAATCACTCGCAGTCCGGCTCCCGCCCGGCTCACCGCCTGATGATGCGCACTGTTGACCAGTATCCGTTTTCCGAAGAGGGGCAAAAGCGGAGACGAATCCGTCCAGACACTGTGATACCGGTCTGCCCCATTTACAGTGCTGTGGTCCGGAATATCCTGCTCCAGGCTCCCTCCAAAAAACACATTGATAACCTGAAGACCACGGCAGATTCCCAGTATTGGTTTCCCTGCCGAAACGAATTCTTCCAGCAACCGCAGTTCCGCCCTGTCACGTTCCGGCTCCAGTCCCTGGGAAGCGGTGTTCTCCTGCCCATAACGCCAGGGCTCCAGATCCCCGCCTCCGGGGAGAAGCAGCGCGTCCCACACCGCCCCCTGTCCCTCCGCACGCCAGCCGAAAACTGCTTGGCCCCCGGCCTTCTCCACCGCGCGTCGGTAGTTGCCAAAGCGCTCCGCTTCTCCCCAGATATATACCGTTCTCCCCATGGCGCTCCCTCCTTGAATATCTTTCTCCAGTCTATGCGTCGCATACACATATTTTGAGCGCCAGATATTGACTTACGGGAAAGTTCGTAGTATGATTTTCTTGTACTGTGAGGCGGGTCTCTCACAGGCTTTTTGCCGTCCGCCTTCAGCAGTCACGAGAAAACACAGACTGGGGGATATTTTTGAAATGAAAAAACTGCTTTCTTTGACCTTGGCGCTCCTGATGGCGTTAACCTTGGCCGCCTGTGGCGGCGATTCCGGCTCTGACGCCGGTTCCAGTTCCAGCGGCGGCTCCTCTTCTTCCGGCAGCGGGGACGTTTACGCGGAAGACGGCTATGGCGAAGGCCGCATTGGCGACACCATACATTCTACCTTTATGGATTTCAGCGTGAACAGCGCATACACCACTATGGACTACAACGGCCATACCGCCCCGGAGGGCATGAAGGTGCTGGTAGTGGAAATCACGGTGAAGAACACCTTTAAAGAGACTCTCCCCATGTGGGATGATGACTTCCAGGGCCAGTGGAGTGCCAGTGCCGAGACCGAAGAGTTCGCTTGGCCCATCACCGAAGGCGAGGACGGCAGCAATCTGGACACCGTAGCGGATGAACAGCTTCCCGCTGAGTATGAGCTTGCAGTAGGCGAGTCCCGCACCGGCATGCTGGTTTTCGACGTGCCCGCGGATGAAAAGGACTTCTCCATTTCCCACGTGGAGCTTTTTGATGACGGCAGCGAGGACGGCAGCGAAGGGGATACCTTCTTTGTGTATTTCACCGCTGAGGAAAAATAATCATGGTTCATAGAACGGGGCGGCAGACAGCCGCCCCGTTTTGTTTTTGCTATTTCCCCTCTGATAAGGCGCCTGCCAGCAGAAACAACAGACAGGTGTGGGCAGGATAATACATATAAAAGAACCACTTCCAGCCCCGGCCCTTCTCCCCGTTGTACCGGAGCATCAGCGGCAGGGCCAAGACCATCATCCACTGGACAGGGAAATATCCGTACAGCGACTCGGCGCTGAACTGGTAGACGCAGAAGATCAGGTACACCGCCGTCAAGGCTTCCCGGCGGTCACGTAGGAAGTAGAGGGCCAGCCCCAAGGCGACAAATTCAAAGCCGAACTCGTTCACCGCCAGGCTGGGAACCAGGCCGGTGAGCACATCCCCGCTCAGCCCCCGTGTGAACGGCAGAAGAGCCGGGAGAAAGCCGTAGAGGACCTGGAACAGAGCCAACGCTCCCAGCAGCAGCCCGCCATGCCTCCGGTCTCTCTGGTACAGCTCTACGGCGCTGATGAGAACCCCCGTCAAAAACAGGGGCACGAATATATTGTGATTCCCATAGCCGCTCTCCGAGGGAAAGCAGGCGTCCAGAAACAGGCCCAAGGCCGTCATGAAAAGGCTCATCAGATAGAGGCGCAGAAGATAATGAATCCGGCTCCGGGTATGGGCATAGCCTTGGACCATGCAGAAGAGGAACAGGGGGTAGGCCCCCCGGCCCAGCCAGCGAAACCATACCGGGGCTGCCGGAAAATAAAGGCCGATATGGTCCAGGGTCATCAAAACCACCGCTGTCAGTTTCAGGGAAAAAGCTGTCATAGTCTCAGCTCCTCATCATATGTAAGGCAGACGTTCCGCCGGAAATAGAACGAAACGGGAGGGCTCCTTTCTTCAAAGTCTTCCGAAATTTTCCCCATTGCTATTTTTGCCGCATCTTGTTATAATGGCCGCGAAGCAGCCGCTACATTTACTTCAAGCCTCTCCCGCTTTTTGCGGAACAGCTGAAAAGATGACGCATGACAGCCAAAAGCAGCCGCTTTGCGCCGTCATCTGCTTATGAAAACCGGCTCGCGGCCTTCGCCGGAAGGCAAGCCTTTGAAACAAACACAACTGAGAGGAGATAATTTTATGGATCGCTGTGCTCTGGCATATCAATATCACAAACAGGGCTGGAACTGTGCCCAGTCCGTGGCGGGAGCCTGCGCTGACTTAGCGGGGCGAACCCCGGAAGAGCTTCTGCCTTTGATGGGCGGATTTGGCGGCGGCATAGGCGGCAGCCATGAGGAAATCTGTGGCGCGGTCAGCGGCGGCGCACTGATTTTGAGTCTGTGTTTTCCCTTCTCCCAGCAGGGAGACCTGGACGCAAAGAAGAACATCTACCGCATTACCAGGGAATACCGCCGCCGGTTTTTCGATATTTTTGGCCATACCCGCTGCGCTGACCTGCTTCAGGCCCGGCCCGGTGTAACGGAAAAAAATCCCGCCTCCCGGCGCTTGGGAGTCACCGCCCACTGCGACAACATGATTGTCACAGCAGTGGAACTGCTGGAGCAGTTAGTAGAGGAAGAACGGAACAATGCCGTTCT
The DNA here is from genome assembly GCA_910576845.1 of uncultured Oscillibacter sp. Lineage (GTDB taxonomy): Bacteria > Bacillota > Clostridia > Oscillospirales > Oscillospiraceae > Oscillibacter. Next base: position 8,358 of record CAJTJA010000068.1, on the reverse strand, counting down.
TTCAGAAAAGTCTGAATTTTCATAAAGGATTTCCCCGCCTGACAACCGCAGGAAGAGACATGATATTTTTATTTCGGCGTCCTCTCAAGCACCGTCTATTTCTCCAAAAGCAGACGGTGCTGCCGCTCCTGCGATTCTAAACACAAGCCATCCGCCCGCCGCAACAAGCGGCGGGCGCTTTTATGCCGTGCAGCGGCTGCTTCTCCGGAATCTGCCGGTTTCAATAGCGCTTTAACTGACGAATTTATGATACAGCCCCCTCTCCCGGGTATCTCTGCGCTAAAAAGCCACCATAAGGCGGCTCTCGGAATCGCGCCTGCCGGCGAGTCCCGCACATACCCTTCCTTTCGCCGAATCCATTTTCCCGCTTTCCGCCAGTCTGACGCCAAAGCCCACATGTATGGTCCTTCTGCGCCCCCAGGTATACGGCAGATTTCTTTTTCTCCAGAAAGGGCTTTCCTTTTCCGGAAACTTGTGCTACAATGCTTTAAAACCGCAAATGCCAAAAGCGACGGGCCTTGCTGCAAGACCCGCCTATTTTTTCAAGATGACTTAAGCCTTGTCTGAAAATTGGCGGGGTGCTCAGCGGCGAGAGATTTATTTGCCAGTCAAGGAAAATTTTTGCAGGCGGGCTGCCGCCCGGCCAAAAAATTCAGCGTAGAGCAGGGCTTAAACTATAAGAAAACTGCAAGGAGGAGCATATCAATGGGTGGAGACCGAAAGAAGCGGCAGTTCAGCAGCCAGTGGGGATTTGTCCTCTCGGCGGTGGGCTCCGCGGTAGGCATGGCCAATGTGTGGGGCTTTCCCGCCAAAATGGGTAGCTACGGTGGAGGAGCTTTCCTCATCGCCTATCTTGTATTCATCATTCTTTTCGGCACGGTGGGTCTCTCTGCCGAATACGCTGTGGGCCGCCGTGCCCGGACCGGAACTCTGGGGGCCTACGGTATGGCCTGGTCTACCCGAAAAAAGAGCATGGGCAAAGCTGGAGGGCTCCTCGGGTGGCTGCCGCTGGCGGGGTCCATGTGCATTGCCTTGGGTTATGCGGTCATCATCGCTTATGTGTTGAAGGCTTTCGCAGGCTCCATAACCGGCACATTAATGACGGTGGATTCCGCCGCTTGGTTTGACAGTTTCTCCCTGACAGACTACTCTGTAATTCCCTTTCATGTCATCGTGGTGGTCGGAACTCTGCTGACACTGCTGCTGGGAGCCAAAAGCATTGAAAAAAGCAACAAAATTATGATGCCCGTGTTTTTCATTATTTTTATTATTCTGGCAGTGCGGGTAGCGTTTCTTCCCGGCGCCTCGGAGGGCTATCGCTACATGTTCTCCCCCCGGTGGGAGGAGCTTCTTGACCCCATGGTTTGGATTTGGGCCATGGGACAGGCCTTTTTCTCCCTCTCCATCACCGGCAGCGGCATGATCGTTTACGGCGCGTATTTGGACACGGCGGAGGACGTGGCAGCCCTGGCTAAGCGGACCGCCCTCTTCGATACCATTGCCGCCCTCGTCGCCGCCCTCGTTATGATCCCGGCCTGTTTTGCATACGGCCTGGATGTTGGGGCGGGGCCTTCCCTGCTTTTTGTCACGCTGCCGAGAATCCTGCAAGACATTCCTTTGGGGCGGCTCTTTGCGGTCATCCTGTATGTGGCGATGATTTTTGCCGGAGTCAGCTCCCTGCAAAACATGTTTGAGGCAGTGGGCGAGTCCCTGCTGCACAAATTCCCCCGGCTGAGCCGGAATGTCATGCTGATTCTGCTGTGTGTGGTATGCCTTGGAATCGGACTGCATATGGAGCCCATCTTCAAATGGGGTCCCTGGATGGACATCGTGTCCATCTATATCATCCCCATCGGCGCAACACTGGGAGCAGTTTCCTGGTTTTGGATTATGCGGCGGGAAGACCTGCTGGACGAAGTGGGCAAAGGAGCCAGGAAAGCTCCCGGGGCCATTTGGTACAACGTGGGACGGTATATCTATGTTCCCTGCGCCGTCATCCTCTGTCTGGTGGCTCTTTGCTTAAAAGTCGCATTCTGAGCATAAATACCGGTATAAACGAAGCTGAACAAGCGCAAATTCGTGCTTATCTGGCCATTTCAACGCTCAGCTCTGTGCAAGACACGCGTTGGGCTCCTGCGGTCCGTGTCATAACCGCAGCACCGTCTGCCGCGGCAGAAAACCGCTGGGGATTTAGAATCTGCTTGAAAATGGGGAAATGCTCCGCAGCGGGAGATTTCTTTGCCGGTCAAAGCAAATTTATGCAGGCCGGCCAGAAAACTTAATGCAGCACAGCGGAAAAATATCTGGCAGTTGGATGTTTCGCTATTTTTTAAACAGCGCCTAAAACAAATGAATTTGCTGACGCTAAAATCGGCGGCGGGGATTTCCCCGCCGCCGATTTTATGGGTTTACAGATATGGGTTTACAGAAAAATAGCCGAACCGTTACAGCAATCCCTGAATTAAAATAATCAGAATCAGCACCGGCAGCACAAACTGGAAGTAAGGCCACAGCCACCGGGGCATCCTGATGCCTTCTCCGGCGTTGGCCTCCTCCAGATAGCGGTCATAGCCCCATCCCTTTTTGCTGACGCAGAACAGCAGATACACCAGGGAGCCCAGAGGCAGCAGCAGGTTGGAGACGATGAAGTCCTCACTGTCCAGCACGTCACGGCCACCGATGAGATGGAGGCCGCTCCAGAGGTTGTAGCCCAGGACACAGGGCATGCTGGCGATGAGGATGAATACGCAGTTCGCCAAGGCCGCCTTCTTCCGGCTCCAGCCGAAGTTGTCGATGGCGTTGGCCTGGAGATTCTCAAAGACGGCGATGACCGTGGAGAAGCTGGCGAAGGTCATAAACAGGAAGAATAGCGCCCCCCAAAGGCGGCCGCCCGCCATATTCAAAAACACCTTGGGCAGAATCATGAAAATCAGGGTAGGCCCCTGGTCCGGCTCCATGCCGAAGGAGAAGCAGGCGGGAAGAATGATAAGTCCCGCCATCAAGGCCACAAACGTATCCAGTACGCAAATGCGCACCGCCTCGCTGGTAAGGGTGTTGTCCCGGCTCATATAGCTGCCGAAAATCTCCATGGCGGCAATGCCGAGGCTCAGGGTAAAGAACGCCTGATTCATAGCGGCGGTGATAACATTCCCGATTCCGGCCTCCATAGCCCGGCCAAAATCAGGCAGCAAATAAAATTTCACGCCTTCCATGCCGCCCGGCAGCGTCAGACTGTGGACGGCCAGCACAACGATGAGGGCCAGCAGCCCCAGCATCATCACCTTAGTGATGCGCTCCAGCCCTTTCTGTAGGCCGAAGCTGCAGATCAGAAAACCCACCAGCACGGTAATGACCATCCAGGCAGTCATCTCCCAGGGATTGGCCAGCATATCAAAAAACACCGCGTCGACGGCATCCCCGGAAATGCCGGAAAAAGTCCCCCCGGCGAATTTAAAGAAGTAGCCCAGCATCCAGCCGGAGACGGTGGTATAATACATCATTAAAAGACAGCAGCCCGCCACACAGAACCAGCCATGGATATGCCACTTGCTGCCCGGCTTCTGGAGGGCCTGATAACCCTGGACAGCACTCTTGCGGCTGGCCCGGCCCACCGCCAGCTCCATGGTCAAAACCGGCACGCCCATGACCGCCAGGAAGACCAGGTAAAACAGCACGAACACGCCGCCGCCGTTCTCCCCGGTGACATAGGGGAATTTCCAAACGTTGCCGATGCCGATAGCGCAGCCCGCGCTTACCAAAAGGAAGCCCAGGCGGGACCCAAAACGCTCCCGTTTCATAAGATTCTCGTTCCTCTCTCGTTTGTTTCGTTGCAAAACCCACCAGCGGAAGAACCGCCCCGGGCAGATTCTCTTATGATAACGGGCATTTAGGAAAATGTCAATCCTTTCATAGGCAAACGCGGCTTGGATTTTGAGAAAACCGGACTTTTTTATTTTTCTCTGTCGTGGTATACTGACAATAAACACTATACCGCCCGCCAGAAAGGAGGCCTCTCCATGACGGACTGCCAAACCCGTTATCCGCTTCTGCTCATTCACGGGCTGAACTGCCGGGACGACTGGATATTTTCCTACTGGGGCCGGACGGCGGACATTCTCCGCGCCCACGGGGCCAGGGTCTTTCTCAGCGGTCAGGACGCCTGGGGAGGCATCCCCGGCAACGCAGAGGCCCTCCTCCGCCGCTCCGAAGAAATTTTGAAGGAAACCGGAAGTGAAAAGCTGAATTTTCTGGCCCACTCCAAGGGCGGACTGGAGGCCCGGTATCTGATTTCCACACTGGGCTTCGCTTCCAAGACCGCCTCCCTCACCACGATCTGTACTCCCCACCGGGGCTCCCGGGCGGCGGCGGAATGGCTGGGGCGGGAGCAGGCCTGCAAGCTGGCGGGCCGGGGGCTGGAGAGCTTCTGGCGGGCCCGGGGAGACCAGGACCCAAACTTCCTCTTGGCGCTGGCGGCCCTGACCCCGGAATCCATGGAGCGCTTTAATCGGGAGAACCCGGACAGCACTCTGGTCTATTACCAAAGTTGGGGAGCCCGGCTGGACAAAGCGGGCTGGGACATTATGGACCGCCTGCAGCTCTGGCTTACAAAGGCCGATGCCCCTACGGACGGCCTGGTCTCTCCGGAATCCGCCGTCTGGGGACGCTGGCGGGGGACCCTGGAGGGCATCTCCCATCAGGACGGCGTAGGGGGAAGGCGGCGCAGGCGTCCCGGGTTCGACGCCGGGAAATTTTATGTCCGCTTGGTCCGGGAGCTGGCCGATATGGGGTTTTGACCCGTCTTCATGGCGGACCGCCGCGCGCCACGGCAAAACCAGTCTGTAATCTCACAAAACATGACGCTAAGGGGTAAGGGGAATTTATATGGATATGCAAAAACACAGGCAGCCAGCCCCGGCAAAGATAAATCTGGCCCTGGACATTCTGGGGCGCCGGCCGGACGGTTATCACAGGATGCGTATGGTGATGCAGACGGTAAGCCTGTGCGACACCGTAACCCTGGAGGAAGCGCCGGAAGGCTTCACCCTGTCCGCCCGGGGCATTGTTATCCCCGACGGGAAAAAGAGCCTGGAACAGCGGGCGGCAGAGGCGTTTTTTGCGGCCCTGGGTAGGCCTATGCCAAGCCTCCGGGTGTCGCTGGAGAAAAAGACCCCCGCCTTTGCCGGCCTTGGCGGAGGCAGCGCCGATGTGGCGGCCCTCCTGCGCCTTCTGCGGGAGAAGTACGCTCCGGAAATGGACAGGGCGGAGCTGGAGGCCATCGGCGGGCAGATCGGCAGCGATATGCCTTTTTGTGTCCGGGGCGGCACAGCCCTTGCGGAGGGCCGGGGAGAGATTTTGACGGACCTGCCTCCTCTTCCGGACTGCCGCTTTGTGATCTGCAAGCCGGATTTCGATCTTCCCACACCCCAGATGTTTGCCCGTCTCCGCTTTGAAGAGAACCGCCCCCGCCCGAATATAGACGGCATGCTCGCCGCTTTGAAGCGCAGGAATTTAAAAGACATTGCGGATCAGGTGGACAATGTTTTCGAATCGGCCCTTGAACCAGGCGAGCGGCGGATCATCGACGGCATCAAAGAAACGTTCTTTTGCCATGGAGCGCTGGCCGCCGCCATGTCCGGTTCCGGTCCGTCTGTTTTCGGAGTATTTACTCCCCAGGCGGGCACTGAAAATATCCTGGAAACGCTCAAGCGCCGCTATGCCCAAACATTTGAAGCAAAGCCGGTAAGCCGCTTAATCTGACGTCCCCCCGGCTTTCCCACAGGAAAGGCCGGGATGCCAAGCAGAACGCCTGTCTTTTTTTAAGCGGCAGATGTCATCAAAATTCTCCCGCTAAAGCAGCACCGGCACCTCCCGCCGAATCGTCAGGCTGTCCGGCGTCACGGCACAATCCCAGGCGCACACTCCCACTCCATGCGCCGCCGCTTCCCGCAGCGCCGCACCGAAAGCCGGATGGGTCTCGTCATTGGGGGCAACACTCCTCATCCCCTCCATTTGGACAACAAAGAACAGCGTGGCTCCCAGTCCCGCTTCCGCCGCTCTTTGCAGTTCCCGGATATGCTTTATGCCACGTTCCGTAGGGGCGTCCGGAAAACGGGCTGCCCCGCCCTCCTCCAGAGTGACGCCCTTAACTTCAATCAGGTGAAGCCCCTTGGAACTCTCCACGCAGAAATCCAGGCGGGAACCCCCATAAGTATACTCCGGACGAAGAACCGCCTCCTCCGGCAAAAGGCCGGACAGCCATTCCGCAAATACCCGGTTGGGCGCCTGGGCATCCATGTTGACCAGAATATCTCCCTTCTGAACGGCAATGAGATCATAGGCGGTCCTCCGCTTGGGATTGCCGCTTTTCTCCAAATAGACGGCCGCTCCGGGAAACAGTAGCTCCCGGCAGCGGCCCGTATTCTTTACATGGACCGTCTGAACGCCGTCTGTTGTTTCCACGTGAGCAATGAAGCGGTTGGGCCGGGCGAGAAAGCGGCCCGGAATGACAGTCTGATACCGCATGGCAACTCCTTTCCGGCAGAACCGGCAAAACCTTTTCACATTCTTAACAGGCTGCGCCGCGCAAATCCGCCGGTCATTTTGTTTTCGCAGAGCCACTATACTACAAATTTTTCCCCATGTCGACCCACATGAAAGCATACAAAAGAGGACACAAAAAACCCCGATAAAATTTCCGGAAAGTCATTGTTTTTTTTGTTGGAAGTTGATACAATAGCTCTGCATCTATTTTTTAGGAGGGAGCATATGCCAGAATATTCCAGCTTGTTTGTCTGCCTGATGGGCATGGGCGTCGTATTCGTCGGCCTTATCTGCCTCATCGTCCTAACGATGATCATGGGCAAGATCGTGGGCGGCCACGCAGCCCCTGCCGCCGCCCCGGCTCCGGTTGTGACGGCGCCTGCCGCCGCCCCGGAGGGAAACCGCCAGGAAATTGCCGCCGCCGTCGCCGCCGCCATTGCGGAGGAACTCGGCGCCGATATCACAGGCATCCGCATCGTATCCATGAAAAAACTGTAAGGAATAAGAAGGAGAGAGCATCATGAAAAAGTACAGAGTCACCGTCAACGGCACGGCCTATGAAATTGAGCTGGAGGAATTGACCGGAGCCGCCCCCGCCGCTCCCGCGCCCGCCGCCGCCCCTGCGCCTGCCCCTGCTGCTGCCGGCGGTGAGCAGGTAACTTCCCCCATGCCCGGCACCATCCTGGATGTGAAGGTTACTCAGGGAGCCTCTGTGAAAAAGGGCGACGTGCTGATGGTTCTGGAGGCCATGAAGATGGAAAATGAGATTATGTGCCCCCGCGACGGCAAGGTCGCTTCCATTAACACCTCCAAGGGCGCGACGGTGGAGTCCGGCACTCTGCTGTGCGTCATCCAGTAAGGCGCCGGAGGTCAACACATGGAAGCTATTCTGGATTTTGTAAACAGCTCGGGATTCGCGCTGTTTGCCCAGGGAGACAACTGGAAGTGCCTGCTGATGATTTTCATCGCCTGCGCGCTTCTCTACCTGGGCATTGTGAAGAAATTTGAGCCCCTGCTGCTGGTACCCATTGCTTTCGGCATGCTCATTACCAACCTCCCTGGTGCGGAAATGTATCATGAGATATTTTTCGCCGGAGGTCATATCCACTGGGATTTAATCGGCGGCGCGCCGGTAACGCAGGAATTTATCAACGAGCTGGCTGCCGTAGGCGTTTCCGATGCGGTGCTGGCCACAGCCACCGCCGGCCAGTCCATCACGGCGGGCCTCATTGATATTCTGTATCTTGGTGTGAAGCTCGGCATTTATCCCTGCCTCATCTTCATGGGCGTGGGCGCCATGACCGACTTCGGTCCCCTGATTGCGAACCCCAAGAGCCTGCTTCTGGGCGCCGCTGCCCAGCTCGGCATCTTCATGACATTCGTAGGCTGCCGCATGTCCGGAATTTTTGACTCCGCCGAGGCCGGTTCCATCGGCATTATCGGTGGTGCGGACGGTCCCACCGCTATCTACGGCGCAACGAAGCTGGCTCCCCACCTCCTGGGTCCCATTGCCGTGGCGGCATACAGTTACATGGCTCTGGTTCCCGTCATTCAGCCCCCCATTATGCGTCTTCTGACCACCGAGGCCGAGCGGAAGATCGTTATGAAGCCCCTGCGGGAGGTCTCCAAGACCGAAAAAATTATCTTCCCCATTATGGTCGCGATCTTTGTAGCCCTGCTGGTGCCCTCCGCCGCTCCCCTGATTGCCTGTTTGATGCTGGGCAACCTTTTCCGTGAGTGCGGCGTGGTGGAACGCCTGAGCAAAACCGTGCAGAACGAGCTCATCAACATCGTCACCATCTTCCTGGGCGTGTCCGT
>CAJTJA010000067.1 GCA_910576845.1 uncultured Oscillibacter sp. | reverse complement strand
CAAAGTCGTTGGGGTCGTGGGCGGGGGTCATCTTCACCGCGCCGGTGCCGAAGCCCAGCTCCACATACTCGTCGGCCACAATGGGAATCTCCCGGTTCATAATGGGCAGGATGCAGGTTTTGCCTACCAGGTGCTTGAAGCGCTCGTCCTCCGGATTCACAGCAACGCCGGTATCGCCCATCATGGTCTCAGGCCGGGTAGTGGCGACGACCAGATCGCCGGAGCCGTCGGACAGGGGATAGCGGATATGCCAGAGGCTTCCGGGCTTGTCCTGATACTCCACCTCCGCGTCGGAAAGGGCAGTGACGCAGTGGGGACACCAGTTAATAATCCGGCTTCCCTTATAAATGAGACCCTTGTCGTAGAGCTCGCAGAAGGTCTCCCGGACAGCCTTGGAGCAGCCCTCATCCATGGTGAACCGGGAGCGGGACCAGTCGCAGGACACACCCATCTTCTTCTGCTGGGACACAATGCGCCCGCCGTACTCCTCCTTCCACTTCCAGACCCGCTGGAGGAACTTCTCCCGGCCCAGGTCGTAACGAGTCAGGCCCTCCTTGGTCCTGAGCTCCTCCTCCACCTTGATCTGAGTGGCAATGCCGGCATGGTCCACGCCGGGGACCCAGAGGGCGGCGTATCCCTGCATCCGCTTGAAGCGGGTGAGGATGTCCTGGAGGGTGCAGTCCAGGGCATGACCCATGTGAAGCTGGCCGGTAACATTAGGGGGCGGCATCACGATAGAGAAGGGCTTCTTCGAGCGGTCCGGATCGCCGTTGAAGCACCCGGCACGCTCCCACATCTCGTAGATGCGGCCCTCCACCTGCTGGGGTTCATACACCTTGGGCAGTTCCTTTTTCATGTCAGTTCTCCTTTGCACAATACAATTTGTATATTAAAAATTTACCGATACGCTTTGTTATTGATTTTATCCCGGAGGAACGGCAGGAATGCCGCCGCCTCCCCCGAAGCCAAATCCTTCTTTTGCAGCAGCAGGGCCTTTTCCCCGCCATAGACCAGCAGCCAGAGCCGCGCCGTTTCAAAGATTCCCGTCATGTCCCCATAGGGGACCGCCTCCCGGTTCTTCTGCGCGGAAGCCGTCATGCCGTTCCCGTCAAAGCGGACCGCCGCCGCCGCTTTCTCCCAGTCCACGGCCCGGCGGCCTGCCAGCAGTTCCGCCGCCCCCCTTTTGCAGGAGGACGGGGGCCGGAGCGGCGTTCGTTCCCGGAGGCAGAGGCACCAAACGCCCATCACCGCCGCGAAACCGCCCGCCGCAATCAGGCTGGGAATCTTAGGTTCCATCAATCCGGGGACCAGGGCGAACACGCCCAGGGCAAGCAACGCCACGCCGTAAACCCGGTAACGCCGCCGCTCCGGGCCCGGGCCCTTGGCGGCGCGGGCATTGAGCTTGTCCGTGACATTCCACATTCCCGGCATCACCTGGCGGCTCCGAGCCTCCAGCCGCTGGCGGAGCAGCTCCGCCGCCTCGGCGTCCAGGGCCGGGTCGTTGTAATTGGTGATTTGAAAAAGAAACTCCATCTGATTTCCTCCTGTCACAGGACCCGCCCCACCGGCTTGCCGGTCCGTTCCTCCCACCAGCCCGGCAGGTCCTCCGGAGCCCCGGCGGTAAAGCGCTCCTTTCTCAGGATATAGGACCCCAACCGCCTGGAAAGCACCAGGTAAAAGCAATTTGTATCCTCCCATAAGGCTTCCAGGGTCTCATAATTATAGCGGTGGTCGCTTTTGCTGTCGTGGACCCAGACACCGTCCTCCGTGAAGCGGCATTGATAGAGCCGCCCGCTCTCCTGCAATTTCTTCCAGTTCTTTTGGGCCCAGCGGGAGGCGGCTCCCGGCCTTCCCAAATACCAGCCGGAGTACAGGAGGAGTCCGCCCACGATCAGCTCCGGCAAGGCCGCCAGAGGCGCTATCAAAATCCAGATCAGCGCTCCCAGCGTCAAAAATACCAATCCCGCGTTTCGGTGCATCCTGGGAGACGCTTGTTTCTGCGCGGGCGTTCCGGGCTTCTTCCGGACAAAGGCCTGCCAGTACGCCTCCAAGTCCTCTATGGTGTAATCCAAGCTGATTTCGAATTCCATCTCCGTCCTCCTGCCTGACAAACTTCGCCGCCCATCCAATCCGCCACGCCGGGAGGTTCCGGAAGTCCTCCGGACTTTCCCGGAAAAAGCGGAAAGAAAAGAAAACCGCCCCAAGCCTTCCGGCTCAGGGCGAATCAAAATCCGCGGTACCACCTGATTTCACGCCTCCCTTCCGGGAGCTGTGCGCTCATAGGCGCTTTCACGCCCCTCCCCTCTAACGGCGGGCCTCCGTCGCAGCCTACTCTCCCTTCGGCCGCGCCGCTCCGGGACGACTTCCCCCGCCGCCGCGCGAACGCTCTCACCAACTGCGTCCTCTCTGGGCCTTGGCAAACCGGGTACTGCTTCCCATCCTTGCGTTTACATGGATGTTAGTATAATATACCTGTTTCCAATTGTCAAGACAGGCGGAGAATTTCCTTTTTCAAACGGTTGATGATTCTTTTCTCCAGCCGGGAGATGTAGGACTGAGAAATACCGAGCTGGTCCGCCACCTCCTTCTGCGTTTGTTCTTTCCCACCCCCCAATCCGAAGCGAAGTGTGATAATCTGACGCTCCCGCATAGACAGGGTATTGATTGCCGCCGCCAGCAGGGAGCGGTCCACGTCCTCTTCAATGGGGCGCATTACAATATCCTCATCCGTGCCCAGCACATCGGAAAGCAGCAGCTCATTGCCGTCCCAATCGGTATTCAGAGGCTCGTCAAAGGAGACTTCTCCGCGCCGGGAGGCATTCTTGCGGAGATACATCAAAATTTCGTTCTCAATGCATCGGGAAGCGTAGGTAGCCAGCTTGATATTCTTGTCCGTGCGGTATGTCCCCACCGCCTTAATCAGGCCGATGGTCCCTATGGAAATCAAATCCTCAATATTGATGCCCGTGTTTTCAAATCGCCGGGCAATGTAAACTACCAGCCTCAGATTGTGCTCAATCAGCTCCTGCCGGGCCGCCTCGTCCAGGCTGCTTAAAAGTTCCGCCTCCCGCTCCCGGGTCAGCGGCGGCGGAAGCGTGTCGCTGCCGCCAATATAGTGAACCTCCGCCTCCGGCCAAAGGCCCAGCCGGGACAGCCACCGCCGGATTTTCTGATAGATGCCCATTTCTTCCTCCCTTCCCCGCCGTTCCGCCCCACAGCGCTGTGTAACCTACCCCCAGCGCCGTGGGAGACAGGGCTGCCGCCAGCCCCGGATACCGGGTCCCATCAATCTCTGTCCAATCCGTCCGAACCGTCAGCAGCAGCCCTCCCGCTGCTCCAACTGTGTGATAAGGCGTCAGTCTCGGTCTCAGCTCCGGAGCGGCGGCCCGCAGAGGCTCCAGCAGTTCCTCCGGAGCCTGGAGCCCCGACCTCGACAGCAGTTCCACCGCTTTCCGCGGCAAAACATCATCCAGAGCGCCAGGAGCCGCCACCAATACCGGCCTTCCGTCCGGAGCGCGCAGACCACTGCCGCTGTCCCAGAGAGCCGTCAGCTCCGCTGTCCGCCCCTCAAGGCAGATTCGCACCGGCAGCAGCAGCCCTTTCACACAATGACCCGCCGAGGCGCGGAAGACCACCGACAAGACAGCATAGGCCGCTGTCCCCGCAATTACCAAAACACGGGTATTCACATTGGTATAAAACACCCCGTTTACTACAGGCATGCCCCCACCCGCCAAAAATCCCAAGCCAAGCACGCAGCCCGCCATCGCACAGGAAACAGCAAAGAACAGCAGCGTCAGCCTCAGCAGCTTTTCCTCCCCGCCATAAGCGATCAGACTCATAAGCACCCCGAATGCCAGCTTTGCCGGAGAGGCCGCCAGAAAGCCAAGCCCCGGCAGAAACACCGCCGCGGCGTAGGCCCCCCCTGCGAGGCCAGCCAGAAAATATCGCTTTCTCCGCAGCGGCAGGCCCGCCAGCCGGGCGGCGCAGAGAAGGAGCAGGTAATCCATCAGAGCATTCAGCGCAAAAACGCTGTCTATGTAAATGACGGTCAAAGTCCGCGCCTCCCTTCTCAGCTCTTTTCTTTCAAACCGGCTGACTCATATTATAGGACAGGAGATGCGGGAAAGCGGTCGCAATCTGGGGACCGCCCGGCGCCCTTTTCCGCAAAAAAAGCGCCGCTTCCGCGGCGCTCGGGCTGTAGAAAAAGCTCTTTTGACAAAGGGAAGGAACCCACTGAGGGTTCCTTCCGCATCTGTTTCCCTTCCGAAAAAGCAGCCGGCGGGATTTCCCGGCGCTTTTCAGTCAGGCATTATTCCAAAGGTCGTCAAACAATCCGCCGCCGTCGGGGTTGGGGGCCGGAGTCACGGGCTCAACCGGCTCACTGGGCGTCGTCGGGGGCAGATCCGGAGTGGCAGGGGGCTCCGGCGCGGCCGTTCCCCCTCCTCCATTTCCGCCGGAGTAACCCGGTCTTTCCTCAGGAGGAATGTAGATGCCCGGGTCCTCCTCCGGACTGGAGTAATTAGGGGTGTCGGGATCATAAGGCTCATAAGGATCAACGGGAATATCCGGGTCCGGCAGCGGAACCCCCTCATGAACCGGGCAGCCGCCGCTGGGATTGGTCTCCGAGGGCTCCTTTGCCTTCTCCAGGGTGCTGATGAGATAGGGATCGTCCTCCGCTTTGATGCTGGGGCCATAATCTTCCCGGACATAATCCAGATAGGCCCGCTGCTCCACCACAGACTCCGGACATGTCTCCCCGGCAAGACAGTGTCCCTCGGTGCAGTACCCCACCATTCTGTGAATGGTACACTCTTCCGTAGGGCCGGTGCCCACCGCCGCCTCAAAGGAACCCACACGGTTTCCTCTGGGATCGGCCCGGCAGGCATCCGTCGGCAGCATACCGCTGTCAAGGCAGACGGTAATGCTTGTCAGCCCCGTGGAGGGCTTATTATCAAAGCCCTTGTTGGGGAGCTCCGCATGGATCGGTTCCATGACTTTCTTCCACATGGTAATGGCAGGGTTGCCGTTATAGCTGATCCGCTCGTTTTCATCATAACCTGTCCACACCGCCGCCACATAATAGGGCGTGAATCCCACAAAATAACGGTCAAAATTTTTGTTGGTCGTGCCGGTCTTTCCCGCAATGGTCATCCCGCTGAATTTGGCAGAAGAACCTGTGCCGGCGGCCACCGCATTTTTCAGCATATCCGTCATCAGATAAGCAGTGGTCTCCTTCATCGCAACATGGCTCTCGCCTTCGTTCTCCAGCACCGTCACCTCGTTCCCCGAGTTATCCATCCGGGTGACCCGGAGGTATGTCCGGGGCTCATTATAGATGCCGTTGTTCACAAAGCAGGCATAAGCCGCCGCCATTTCCACCGTGTTCAGGCCCCGGGTAAGGCCGCCCATACCCAAAGCGCCCACAGCCATATCGTCCGCCACCAGATTATTGAGACGAAGATTCTCTGTTGCGAAACGGTATGCCTCCTCTACTCCCACGGACTGGAGGGCCTGAACGGCAATTGTGTTGATTGACTTCTGAATGCCGGTGCGAACCGTCGTGAAGCCAGTGTAGGTATTTGGAGAATTTTTGGGCCACGGGGTGCCGTTGAGCTCCTGCACCGGGTAATTGTCAAAGACGCTGCCCTGGCTAATTGTTCCGGCGTCCAGAGCCGGAGCATAAGCTGTCAGGGGCTTCATGGAAGAGCCCACCTGCCGCCGGCCCGTGGCATAGTTCCAGCCCAGGTTCCGGTCCTTTTCCCCCACTTTGCCCACCATGGCCACAATATTGCCGGTGTAAGGGTCCAGAATCGTAATGCCGGACTGAAGCTGCTGGCCATTCCGGGACGTCACATCCAGGTTGCTCCGGTCCTCATAGACGCTCTCGGCTATGGCCTGAATCTCCGGGTCAAGGGTGGTATAAATCCGGTAGCCGCTGTTATACAGCAGCGTCCGGGCCTCCTCCTCCTCAATACCCATGGACTTTGCCAAATCCGCCGACACATCCCAGATAATCTGGTCCACGAACCAGGAGTTGATCTCCACCGCTCCCGCGGCCTTTTCCACAATTTCCTCGGCAGAGGTGGAGCCATCAGAAAAGTGGAGAACCTCCGCCTTGGCGGCATCCCGCTGGGCCTCGGTAATAAAGGGGAGACCCGTATCAGGATTAATGACCTCCGCCATCTTGTTCAGAATCACAGCCTGACGGTTCTTGTTCAGTTCCCGCGGAGTGACCTTTGTACCGTCCTCCCGGGTATAGGTAACGTCATACATGGGGCCATAGAGAGAGGGGTTATTGGTAATGGCGATGATGCAGGCGCACTCCGCCAGGTCCAGTTCGCTGACATCCTTGCCGAAGTAGTACTGCGCCGCCGTCTGCACGCCATAGCAGCCCTGGCCCAGATAAATGGTGTTCAGATACAGCTCCAGAATATAATCCTTGGTATAGTTCTTCTCAAATTCCAGGGCCCGGAAAATCTCCCGAACCTTCCGGTTGACATAGGGCTTGTTGTCGTGGGTCATGTTTTTCAGCACCTGCTGGGTAATCGTAGAGCCGCCGTAGCTGCCGTCTCCTGTAACCAATTCCTTAACGGCGCCCAATGTCCGCTTCCAGTCCACACCCTCATGGAGAAGGAACCGCTCATCTTCAATGGCAACAGCCGCCTGCCACAGGTAGTCCGGTATTTGGTCAAAGCCCACCAAAATACGGTTTTCCTGGCCATGGATATTCTGGAGCTCCTTCCATGCCCCCGACTCCTTGTCCTGATAGTAAATAAAAGAGCTGAGGTTCATGGTGTAATCCTCTGCCCGGACTTCCACAGCAGGGGTGACCACCGTATCAATATACTCCTTAAAAAAATGCAGGCCAATCAGCGCTGTACAGATGCCGATCAGCAGAACCGTCCACAGCGTGATAAAAATCCACTTCACAACACCCAGAGCCACCCGGACCGGGGAAGACTTCCTGGGCCTCCTGCGCCGGGCAGACTGCGGCGACGGCTGCTCTCTTCTTCCGTGCTCCTCCAAAGTAACAAATACCTCCTTTACCCAAAAGGTACGTGATGTCCGCAGTTTGGTCATCCAATACCAGGGGTACTTGCCTCCAACAGCCCAATTTCGGGCTCCGAAAGCGGTCAAAACAAATTTATGGAAAGGCTTCCAAAAATTTCAGGAAACTTCCCATTTTCTATTGTACCATCCGTGTCAATATCGAAAATGTCGGATTTCGCTGAAAAAAAGTTGCTGTATCGCATGGATTTATGGTTTTTGGGCAGACTAACTCCCGATGACACTGTCAACTTTTTGTCTTTTTCATAATTTCTGCTCTTGCAATTGGAGAAGTTTCCGTGTAAAATACAGTTAAGCTCAAAAAAGGAGGTCCTCTATGAGTGAAGATTTTGGCCCTACTTTTCTAACCGTTACTGACGAGGATGGAAATGAACTGGTTCTGGAGTTCATGGATGCCTTGGAATACAACGGGCAGCTGTATCAGGCCTTTTTCCCCGCTGAGACGGAGGGCGAGGAGGACGACCCCGATGCCGGACTGGTCATTATGAAGGTTCTTCACGAGGACGGCGAAGACATTCTCTCCACCCTCGATTCTGACGAGGAGCTGGAAGCTGTATACGATCTCTTTATGGAATCCCTGTTCGACGGCGAGGAATAGGCCGGAGCCGTCTCACATTTGCAGCAAATTAAAGAAGTACCCTGCGGGGTGCGTGATAGATCTTTTTTTAACCCACATTTCGTTATAAGGGACGCTGGATCAGCCCGTGGTTCGCAGGCCTCCCGGCTGCCGTTCGCGGCTGGAAGTTGGAAGCGGTAAAGCGTGCTGGAGGCGACCCACCTGTCCTTGAAGGTGCAGGTTATAACGAGGTCTACACGGCTCTCGCGGGGTACTATTATGCCATTTTGTCAAACTCGTTTGATAAAATGGCCGCTCTTTTCAGCAAACAGAAAACCTTGTAATGAAAAAAGCCTTATCCTCTACTTTTACTCTTTTAATAATCTCCGCCATAAAATTTTTTGATTTTCAGGGATTTTTCAGCCGGGCGGGTTATAATCAGCACAGCCGAAAAGAAGTATTTACCTCTTTTCAACAGCGTTGACGATATCATAATTTCCTGTTAAGTCTCCATTTTAGCGAATCACCTCCGGGATTTGATGAAAAAACCATGAATTCTCAGCCTTTTCCCCCTGCTAAACGGATTTTAGGCTTGCACAATCGTCCGTCTTCCGCTATAATAGGCAGGTGCGTAAATACAGCTTCTGCACCGGAGTCTGCCCTGGCACAGGCTTCAAAATACTTTGTATGGAAAAATGCAACTGAAAACTTGAGAGGACTGAAACACAAATGAGCGCATCGAGAGAAAAGCAAAACCGTCAGGCCGCCGGTGGCCAGACAAACCCCAAGACCGCCCGTGAGGCACAGCAGCGCAAAGAGGAAAAGCGGAGCAATCTCCTCTACGGCCTCATCGCCGCCGCTTTTTTGATTGTGGTAATTATCTCCGCCGTCTGGCGCAGCGATCTGATCCCCAAAATAACGCCGGCCGCCACTATTGATGGAGAAAACTACAGTGCCGCCGAAGTCAGTTATTACTATCAAAGCGCCTACCGCAATTTTGTCACAAGTAGCCAATATGCCTATTTCCTCAGCTATCTGGGGCTGAATACCAACGCATCCCTCAAGGGTCAGACGATTAACGCGGAGACTGCCTCCATGCTGGGACTTGAGCTTCCTGGCGCAGACAGTACAGAGGACGGCTCCACGGCTTCCGGTATGACATGGCACGATTACTTTCTGGAGCAGGCCTTAAAGAACATGAGCATTATCCAAGCTGCCTTAAAAGCTGCCGACGCCGAGGGCTTTGAGACTCCCGCAGGAGTTCAGGCTCAGTATGAAGATAATATGTCTTCTCTCCGTTCGGAAGCGGCGAGAAACGGCGTTTCTGTATCCCAATACCTGAAGCTCAGCTTTGGCGCAGGCGTTACGGAAAAGGTTTACAGTGAACAGCTTATGCGCGTGCTGCGTTACGGGGCCTATGCCGACGCTTATCAAAACGGCCTGAGTTTCTCCGGCAGTGAGCTGGAGGAGGCTTATAACAGCGATCCCAATCGTTATGATATTGTCTCCTATGAGAGTGTTTCCATCTCCGGTGCCGCCGAGAGTACTACAGACAGCGAAGGCAACACCACAGAGCCCACTGCGGAGGAATCCGCAGCCGCGCTGCTGGCTGCTCAAGACACCGCTCAGGCAATTCTGGACGACGTCAGCAACGGCGGTGATATGAAGGCTCTGGCAGAAGAGCAGAACGGCACTTACACCAGCAATGAAAGCGGCACCTATAATGCTGGCAGCGTCATCAGTGAATGGCTGTATGACAGCAGCCGCAAGAGCGGTGATTCCACCGTTCTGCAGGATGGCAACCTTCTTTATGCTGTGATTTTCCACAACCGCTTGCGGGATGAGGCTTCCACCATTGATGTCCGCCATATTCTGGTTCCCTTGGGCACCGCCACTCTCACCGACAGCGACGAGGGTTATGGTGATGAACAGGCCCAATTAAAAACAGATGCCCATACCAAGGCTGAAGAATTGCTGGCTCAGTGGCAGTCTGGCGAAGCTACCGAGTCCGCTTTTGCCGAGCTGGCTATGAAAGAGTCCGTTGACGGCTCCAAGTATGATGGCGGTCTTTATAGAGAGGTTTACCAAGGTCGAATGGTAAGCGAATTTAATGACTGGTGCTTCGATGATGGCCGGCAAGCCGGTGATACCGGAGTAGTAGACACCCAATACGGCTCCCACGTCATGTATTTCTCAGGTGTCAATTCTTTAAACCGCTGGCAGTCTCAGGTTGCCGACACCCTGCGCAGTGAAGCTTACAACAACTGGGAAAATGGCCTTATCGAAAACGTGATTGTTCAACGGAATGAATCCGGACTAAAATTTATCGGCTGATGCATTTCCAAAAATATGGCGCCTTATAGAGTGTCAAAATATTGCAGGGCAGCACCCTAAGAAAAATACTCAACAACAGGAGTTCATTTAAACGCAAAAAGGGCCGGCTCTTGCCGGCCCTTTTTCTCAAAATGTGCATTAGAACTTTAAATAGAGAAAGAGGGAGAGGTTTATGCTGGTTGGCACATTGGTCAACACCTGCGCAGTGATTGCTGGGGCGCTGATTGGCCTGCTGCTCGGCAACATTTTGCCTGAACGGCTTCGTGACACTATCATGAAAGGTCTGGGTCTTTGCACAATATTCATCGGCATTACAGGAATGCTGGAGAGCAGCAACTCGCTCATTACCATTATTTCTGTTGCTATTGGCGCTATTATTGGCGAACTGTGCGATCTGGACGGTTATCTGAATCGTTTTAGCGGAAGACTTGAAAAGAAATTCCACGCAAATAGACAGGGCGGTCCCTCTCTGGGGGAAGGTTTTACCACAGCTACGCTGGTTTTCTGCGTAGGAGCCATGACTGTTGTGGGAGCCCTGAACGACGGTCTCATGGGAAATCACGAGATGCTGTTTACCAAGTCTACTTTGGATTTTGTTTCCTCCATTGTCTTTGCATCCTCCCTTGGAATCGGTGTAATGCTCTCAGCGGCAGCAGTGTTTATAATCGAAGGTGGAATTGCTTGCCTCGCCAGCCTGATATCACCTGTTCTGCAGCAAAACCCCACTACAATTCCAGAAATGACGGTAGTCGGTTCTGTGCTGATCATGGGATTAGGAATGAATATGATCGGCATTACAAAACTGAAAATCCTAAACTATGTACCAGCAATCTTTCTACCGATTCTGTTATGCTTGTTTATGTAATCACTCACAAAAAATCGCGTCTATGCCAAACAGCAAAGACGCGATTTTTCCTATTAGGGGGAAAAAATCATCATCACTTGTTGATGAGCTTCCCCGTATGCTTCAAACCGTGAATCAAGCAGGCTGACAGCTAGTCAAATATGCCCACTTACTTTTCTCCGGCGCAAAAAGAATTGAGAAGACGCCTCCCTGAACGTCGGTTCAACACAGTCCACTTTTCACAAAACCGAGTGTACAAGTTCCATCTTGACTGCAAACTGTCAAAAAGGGATATCAAGATGATCCTGCTAGATAGCCAACACAAAACTGCTACAGTTGAACAAATACAAAAACAACACACTAATTCAATTAAAGAAAGATATTAATAACGCAAGTCTTTCCCAAAAGCAAAAAGCAGGACAGGCTGTCAAAACAACCTGTCCTGTGTTGGCGCCACCTATCTTTCCAGGCCGTCGCCAGCCAAGTATTGTGGGCAGAAACGAGCTTAACTACCGTGTTCGGAATGGGAACGGGTGGACCCTCGTTCTAATCAGCACCAACTTGCTCGCCGCAAAATCCGTAAGGAAAAGGAACTTCGGACTTGCGCCGTATGTTAACTGGGTAAGACCCAGACAACAAACTTATTATATGACGCTTTTATTCAATTGTCAAGTGCTTTTTCTTTTAAAAAGCTTGGTGACCCGTACCGGATTCGAACCGATGTTAACGGCGTGAGAGGCCGCTGTCTTAACCACTTGACCAACGGGCCCGGTCGTCACAAATTGCAATTCACTGCCTTGCTGAGGGTTTTCTCTGAACCAGGTGTATCCCCTGGATACACCCAGCTCAGAACTGGTGCACCTT
>CAJTJA010000066.1 GCA_910576845.1 uncultured Oscillibacter sp. | reverse complement strand
TGGCAGACCGGATGCAGGCGGCGCTGGGGAAGCGGGCCGTGAGTTCCAAGCTGGCCCCGGAGCTTCAGGAGGCCAAAGACAGTGGCATCACCGACGGCAGCAATCCCAGCGCCTTCTGCACCCGCGCTCAGGCCGCCATTATGACGCTCAGGGCAGGAAAAAAGGCAAATCCAAGCTAAAGAACCGCTGCTCTCCAGTTTGACAAATCAAACTTCTCTCAAACATTTCTGCGCCTTCAAAACAAATTTTTCACAAACGCGTGACATTTCCACTGTGTCAGGATTTATCCTGCCGTATATGATGCCATCGGGCAGATACCAGTGGCTCAAGACAAACCGGGCATGACGGTCAAGCCCCGCTTTCTCTGTGCCGCAGTCCAGCACAAAGGCTCTTATGAAAACCTTCACCGGGCCTATGCGGTCCTGTGCGGCGGCGATAGACCGCTATCTGAATGATCCGCATCAAACAGCGGAGGAAGAATTGGAGACAGGGGTGCTCTTTCCGGTAGAACGGGTATTGAATTAATTCCCCGCCGGGAATCCGAGAGCTGCGCATCAAATTCCGGACAGCAGTCTTTATATCCGCGCTGACTAAAGTAAACCGGAATTTATAGCCGCCGCAGAAGCCGCAAAGCAGCTGCGCGGCAGGCTTCATAGGCAGCGCACAGCGCATAAATGCGCTGTCGGGCGAAGCCCGTCATGAAAACCGTTTACCGGTTTTCAAGTGTGTCAACTATATAAAACCCCTCTTCCCGCCTTCAAGGAATTCTCCTCCTTTTGAAAATGTACGAACCGTCGTCCCATTCAAAAATTAAGCCGCCGCCCGCAAAAGCGGGCGGCGGTTTTTCAACATTTTACCCCGGTAAAGCATTCGTCCCTCTCATACCGGAGATTAGCTCCAGCAGCCGGTCCACATCTAAGGGCTTTGCCAGGTGGGCATTCATTCCGCTCTCAGCGGACTGCTTCCGATCCTCGTCAAAGGTATTAGCGGACAGCGCCACAATAGGAACCTTTGCCAGCTCCGCGTTATCCAAAGCCCGAATGGCCCTGGCGGCAGTGTGTCCGTCCATCACCGGCATCCTCAAATCCATCAATACCAGCGCATAATACCCCGGGCAGGAACTCCTTACCTTCTCTACAGCCTCCGCCCCATCTCCGGCGGTGTCTACCTGAAATCCCGCTTCTTCCAACAGATCCACAGCAATTTCGCGGTTCAGTTCATTGTCCTCTACAACCAATATCCGCCCTTCCCCAACCGGAGCAGAGGTAATCTGAATTGCCGCCTCTTCCTGAAGCCGCAGATTCAGTGAAGCCATAAAACGTCCCCCGTTTTCCGGCAAGGGTCCAGCCTCAACGGTTCCACCCATCGCTTCAATGATGTGCTTCACAATAGGCAGGCTCAAATTTGCTCCTTCCGCATCTCCGGCAGCCGTAATCTCCCGGCGGTTGAAAGGCATAAACATACTGTCGCTTACGGTTCTCTTCAGTCCAAAGCACTTCGCCTGAAAATGATAAGAACCATACGCCCTAGTGGTACTCTGCTCCCGAAGGGACAATTCCACTCTTCCGCCCGGCCCCACGCACTCTGCCGCCCCTGCCGCCAGCCGCACCAACGCCTGACGAAGCTTCGGACGGTCGCACCAAACCTTGGGGTGCTCCGTTTCCAGACCTGCCAGAAGAATCTCCACACCCTTTTCTCCGGCAGGGGAACAAACCTCTTCCAAAACCTCCCGGGCCAAATCCGGGAGAACACAGGCCGTTTCCTCAATATGGACCTGTCCTGACTCCAGCCAGCTCAGCTCCAGCAAGTCATTTACCAGCCGGAGCAGATGTGCGCTGGAGGCACTGATTTTCTCCAAATCATTCCTCAAGCGTTCCCGGTCATCCAAGTGGCGCCGCGCCAAAGCAGTAAGTCCCACAATGGCATTCATAGGCGTACGCATATCATGGGACAGATTGGAAAGAAAGGTATTCCTTACTTCTCCCGCCAATTTTGCCTGGCGCAGCGCATCCTCCAGAATTGCCGTCCTGGCCCTCTCCCGGCGAACTTCTTCATCCACCGTCCGGCAGCCGAACATGATCTGCGTCACTCCCGTCTCCGGACTGACATTGACAATGAACGCCTGCACATATTCCGGCTCTCCCGCCCGCAAAACCCGGTAATTGACATGATAGGACCGTTCTTTTTCCAAAGTATCTTTTATGTGTGACGGGTCCACAGCACAGCAGAATCGCTCCCGGTCCTCCGGGTGAACCCACCGCTCCGCGTATTCATCCGCAAAGCCTGTGAAAGGCCGCACCTGCAAATCTCTTCCAAACTGAAAGCTCTCCCGGCTGCTGACCCGATAGGGCTGGATAACGTCTGCCGCCAGATCCGCGTGAAACACCGACTCATAATCCGTACTCAGCCCCTCAATCAGCTCCAAACGGCGGACAAGTTCATCATTCATCTGTTCCAGGAACTCCGTGTGCAGCTCCGCCTGTTCCTGGAGTTCCCGCTCCTTTTGAAGCTTTTCCTCCAAAATTGCCGCACGCTCCGCCATGTGGCGGTGGCGGCGCTCTGTCACATCAGCCAGAAAAACATAAAACAGGCCTCCCAGTTTCTCCGTTTCAATAAAATGGCCGAAATCCTCCACCCAACAGACAGAGCCATCCCTCCGCGTGATCCGGTATTCCACATAATCCAGGTCGTACCGGCTGGCAGAAATCTGCTCCTGGACACTCCGCTCCACATCTTCCAAATCCTCAGGATATACCATACCGCGGAAATTCCCGCCGGTCAGAGCCCGGAACTCCTCCATAGTCTGGCATCCAAATATCCGAAGAAGAGCATGATTGGCATAGATTACCTCGCTGGTGTCGCTTCGGTAGATGAAAAAACCGCCCGGCATCTCATCAGTGAAGCGGCGTATCTGCCGGGCAGTCAGACTTTCCCGTCCCTTAAGGCCTCCGGCAGACGAGAGCAGATATTCAATCAAACCATGATTCTCGATCACATCCGGTGCCCTCCTTCTTTCGTCTGGGGACATCATACCATAATTGGAAGAGTTTGTCACGCCTGATTTGCAGTTTCAGAAACCAAAATGGCGGGCGGCCTCCATGACCTTCCCGCTTTTCCCCTCCTCGCTTTTCTTTAAGACTTTAAAATTCCCATGTCTCTTGAAAGCGCCCCTTAGACCCTGTTCGAAAAATGGCAAAACACCCAAACAACGGGGCTTTTTCTGCCGCTCTGCGTTAAATTTTTTTACCGCTGCGCATTCCGCCAATTTCCAAACAAGACAGGCAGCGCAAAATTTCTGCTCCGGTGCATGAAACGCAAAAATTCAGAGACCCTAGGTACAAGCACCCAATCGTTGAAAGCTGAAAAGGAGTGATCTGTTTGGAGACGGGAATCCATAATACTTCCGAAATCGGACGGCTGAAAAAGGTTCTGCTGCACCGCCCCGGTCAGGAATTGGAAAATTTAATGCCGGAATATTTGGAACGGCTTTTGTTTGACGATATCCCCTATCTGCGGGAGGCACAGAAGGAGCATGACGCCTTTGCCGAATGCCTCCGCCAGCAGGGAGTGGAAGTGGTCTACCTTACTGATCTGGTAGTAAACTCCATCACCAGTGATGATGTCCGGAAGGACCTGGTGGTCCAATTCCTGAACGAGTCCGGTATCAAAGACCAGCGCAGCCGGGTTCTGCTGGGAGAGTACCTGGGCAGGATGCCGGATAAGCAAATGGTATCCACCATGATGGCAGGCGTACGGAAAAGCCAGCTCCGAGGGGAGAGCGAAAAACTGTCGGACCTCCTGTCCACCGCGGAGGATGAGTATCCCTTCGTGGTTGATCCCATGCCGAATCTCTATTTTACCCGGGACCCCTTTGCCACCATCGGCACCGGCGTTTCCATCCACAAAATGCTCACCGAAACCCGAAACCGGGAAACCCTATTCGGAAAATTCATTTTTGAACACAACCCGGAATATATGCACGCTCCCCGCTGGTATGACCGGGGTGAGGTATCTTCCCTGGAAGGCGGAGATATCCTGATCCTCAGCCCTCAGGTGCTGGCGGTAGGTATTTCCCAGAGAACAAAAGGGGACTCCATTGACATGCTGGCGGAGACCATCCTCACTTACAGCAAGACACAATTTCGAAAAATTTTGGCCTTTAATATTCCGAAAAGCCGCTCTTTTATGCATTTAGACACGGTCTTCACCATGGTAGACCGGGATAAGTTCACCGTGCATCCCAACATTCTCTCCAGCATGACGGTATTTGTCATGGAATTGGATGAAGGTGGAAAGATGAAAATTGAACAGGAAGACGGCCGTCTGGAGGATATTCTAAAAGAGCACCTGGAGCTGGATCATGTGACGCTGATCGAGTGCGGACGGGGCAGCGAGGTAGACGCTGCCCGGGAACAGTGGAACGACGGAAGCAATACCTTGGCCATTGCTCCCGGCGAGGTAGTAGTATACTCAAGAAACTATGTGACCAACCGCTCCCTGGAGGAAACAGGGATCAAGGTCCACACCATTCCCAGCGCGGAACTCTCACGGGGCCGCGGCGGACCGCGGTGCATGAGCATGCCCCTTTGGCGGGACAATCCGTAAACATCCGTCTTAAAACATTTTGAAAGATGAAAGGAAGCATTTATTATGGCAATTAACTTAAAAGGCAGAAGCTTTTTGACCCTGGAGGACTTTACTCCCTCGGAGATTCGGTTTTTGCTGGACCTGGGTCACGATCTGAAGTCCAAGCGCCGGGCCGGCATCTGTGAACCCGCCCTGAAGGGCAAGCACATCGTCCTTCTCTTTGAAAAAACGTCCACTCGAACCCGGTGCTCTTTCGAGGTTGCCGCCACGCAGGAAGGAGCGCACGTCACCTATCTGGATGCGGGCAGCTCCCAGATGGGCAAAAAGGAATCCCTGGAGGATTCCGCCAAAGTCCTGGGCCGCTTCTTCGACGGCATTGAGTACCGGGGCTATGCTCAGAAGGTAGTGGAGGATTTGGCAAAGTGGGCCGGCGTCCCTGTGTGGAACGGACTCACCGACTGGGACCACCCCACCCAAATTTTGGCGGACATGATGACGCTGGAGGAACACTGCAGAAAGCCCCTGAATAAAATGAAGATTGTCTTCCCAGGCGATGTGCGAAACAACATGTGCTACGCCTGGATGATCGGTGCAGCCAAAATGGGCATGCACTTTGTAGGCCTGGGTCCCCAGGAGCTGGCCCAGCAGATGGATCAGGAGCTGGTGAAGCGGGTCTTTGCCGAGGCACGGCAGAACGGCGGCCTGATTGAGATTACCGACGACATGGGCTCCCTCAAGGATGCTGATATGATCTATGGCGATATCTGGGCCTCCATGGGTGAAGAGGACCTGATTCCCAAACGGGCGGCGCTGCTGTCTCCCTTCCGGGTGACGGAGGAAACTATGAAAGCCACCGGGAATCCCGACGTTCTCTATATGCACTGTCTGCCCTCCTTCCATGACTTTGAGACAAAGCTGGCAAAGGAGTGGAAGGACAAGGGCGTAGACATCCGGGAAGTCACCGACGAGGTCTTCCGGGGACGCCACAGCGTGGTTTTTGACGAGGCAGAAAACCGGATGCACTCCATCAAAGCCGTTCTCGTTGCCACCATCGGGAAATAAAGGGGGCTTCCCTTTGGATAAGGCAAAATTTCGTATGCCAACGGCATACACCATCCTGTTTCTCCTCATCATTCTGGTAGCTCTGTCCACCTGGCTGATACCGGCGGGGGCCTACCAGTATGTAAACGAGGTTCCAATAGCCGGAACTTATCACGCCGTGAGTCCCAGTCCCCAGGGAACAGGAGCGGTGCTGAAAGCCGCCTTCTCCGGTTTTTACGACGCCGTGGATGTCTGTGTTTTTATCCTGATGGTGGGCGGCTTCCTTGGGGTGGTGATGAAGACCGGGGCGGTGGATGCCGGTGTTGGCCGGATTATTCAGCGGCTGGGCGGAAAAGAAAAGTGGCTGATTCCCATTCTGATGATTGCCTTTGGCTTAGGAGGCACCACCTATGGCATGTGGGAAGAAACGATGGCCTTCTATCCCCTGCTGATCCCTGTCTTCCTGGCAGCAGGCTATGACGCCGTTGTCGGCATCTCCGTCATTCTCCTGGGGGCCGGAGCCGGAATTATCAGTTCCACCGTCAATCCCTTTGCTACGGGCATTGCGGCTGGCTTCGCCGGAGTCTCCCTGGGGGACGGCATCCTCCTCCGGGCCGCTCAATTGGTCGTCTTTGAAGGCGCGGCAATTTGGTTTGTCATGTCCTACGCCGCCAAAGTGAAAAAGAACCCCGCCCGGTCGGTGGTGGGGGTAGGCGCAGGGAAGATTCAGGCCAATATGGAGGAAACCGTGGAGTTCACCCCCAAGCGAAAAATCATCATGGCAATTTTCACCCTGACCTTCCTGATTATGATCTACGGCGTGATCCCCTTTGACGAGATGGGCCTGCCTCTGCCGGTCTTAGGCTGGTGGTTCCCGGAGCTCAGCGCCCTGTTCCTGACAGCCGGCGTCATTATCGGTCTCATTGACCGCATGGGCGAAGAGACAATTGCCGAAACCTATGTGGCGGGGTGTGCGGACCTTCTGGGAGTGGCCCTGATTATCGGCATCAGCCGGGGCATCACCGTGCTGATGAATGACGGGCAGATTACGGACACCATTCTCCACTGGGGAGAAAAGGCCCTCTCCGGAGCGGGGCCTGTCAGCTTCGTGCTGTTGGTATACCTGCTCTACCTGCCCTTGACAGTGCTGATTCCCTCTTCCTCAGGCCTGGCTACCCTGTCGGTGCCGGTCGTGGCGCCGCTTGGCCGCTTTGCGGGGGTGGAAGGCGACCTGGTGGTAACCGCTTTTCAATCTGCCTCCGGCCTTGTAAACATCATCACTCCGACAGCGGCGGTGGTGATGGGCGCTCTGGCCCTGGGGCACGTCCCCTACGACAAATGGGTGAAATACGTGTGGAAGCTGATTCTTTACTTCTTCCTGCTGACGATGGTGTTTCTGATTCTGGGTGTCACCCTGGGCTAAGACGCAAAAAGGACTGCCGTCCATAGAGCGGCAGTCCTTTTTTATCAGAAGAACAGGCGAAGCCCCTCCACCCATGTCCACGCAAGGGCAGCCAGTGGAATAGCAAGGCACGCCAGCCCCAGGACTCCGGCCAGCCAGCCCAGGAGCTTCAGCCATTCCAGGGTGAGCCGCTTCCGGGTGTAGCGAATGAGGCTGCACCCGCTCCCATAACGGTCGTAATACAGCGTCACTCTGTCCCCGGTATGGAGGAAGGGCGGCTCCCGCTCCGGCCAGGGGGGATGAAAGCCGTATCCGTCCTGAGCGTAAATGCGGATTCTCCGCTCCGTCAGGCTCCAGGGAGCGGGCTCCACCGGCCGGAGCACCGCGTAGAAAACCTGGTAGTAATGCTTGACGTCCGGGCGGTAGCGGCTGCGGAAAAAAGCGGTTTCACTCCGAATTTCCGCCACCTCCGCCAGCTCTGAGCGGAGCTTTCCAGCGGTCCAGCGATAGATGGCCTTAAGATAGCGCCAGGTAAAAAACGCGGCGGCGGGCAGGTAGGCATATCCAAACAGCGGAACAAGCCGCAGGAGGCGGAAAGGACCCTCCAGCCGGGCAATCCGCTGGACGGCCTTCCCCGCCAGGGGAAGCAGGCAGAAGTATCCAAAGACCGCAAACAGCAGCGCCAGCCAGAGCCACTGGTCCCCCCGGAGCAGAAAGCGCTGCCCCCCTCGTTCCGCTCCCTCCCGCAGGCCCGCCCGCCGGAGCTTTCGCCGCCGTTTGGAAAGGAGCATTTCCAGTTCCCTCCGCTCCGCCTCTGTCAGACCGCCGCCATACTTCTCCAGCAGCTTTCCGGCGGTGGTCAGGTCGTTCCGGGCAATCAGGCCCCGAATGTGGTCGAAGGCCGTATCCAGTGTAATCCTCTTGGCCATAGCTTCCTCCCGCGCCGTTTTTTATACAGGGCCATTTTATAGCCACCGCAGTTGAAAAGAAGCAATGTCTCCTTTTCAACTCAGCGGCATTTTATGCTGCTGAGGCCGCGAAGCGGCCAAGCGGTAGACTTCATAGGCAGCGCACAGCGCATTTCATGTGCTGACGGGCAAAGCCCGTCTTGAAAACCCTATACCGGTTTTCAAGTGTGCCGATTATACTATAAACAAGGAAAAACCGCCAGCCCTTTCAGGCTGGCGGCCAGACTGTCGGAAAACAGGAAAACCGCTTCAATGGAAAAAATATAGACGGGCCGGGCTAGCAGCTATACGTCAGGGAATGATCTCAATCCAGTACCCATCAGGGTCCGTAATGAAATAGATGCCCATAGCTGGGTTCTCGAAGCAAACGCAGCCCATCTCCTTGTGCTTGGCATAGGCCGCCTCGTAGTCCGGGGCCTTCAAAGCCAAGTGGAACTCGCACTCCCCCAGATCATATTTCTGGGGATGGTCCCGCAGCCATGTCAGCTCCAAGCGAAAGGTAGTCCGCCTGTCCCCCAGGAAAACAATGATAAAGCTGCCATCCTCCGCTTCTTTCCGGCGAACCGGCTCTAAACCCAAAGCCTCTTTATAAAAGCGGAGAGACTGTGTCAAATCCGTAACGTTGAAATTGAAATGGTTGAAGGTAAACATAAGCACCTCATTTTAACCCGTCTGCTTCGTGCCGGCCTGATCTTTCAAAATAGTATAGACCTCATAAATATCCTGAATGGTGTAAGTGGCCTGAACATCCTTTGGCACGTCGGTATCCCTGGACTGGGTCAGGAAAGAATGAATGTGGAAGGTTGCGCCGAAGCCCAAATTCTGAGGGCCGATCACATCCCGGGAATAGGTATCTCCCACATAAGCGCATGTTTTCGGATCAGAGCGAATCTGATTCAGAGAAACCAGGAAAATATTGGGGTCCGGTTTGCGGTATCCGGTAACGGAGGAAAGAGTCACGTCCTGGAAATAATCCCGGATGCCGTACTCCTCTAAAATACGGAAGACCTGATAAAGGCTGGCGGTATTGCTGATAACGCCCAGCTTCATTCCAAGACCTTTCAGTCCCTCCAGCATCTCTTTTACCTTAGGCCGGAGCTGGCGGTGATAATGGGTGACCTCC
Source organism: uncultured Oscillibacter sp. (assembly GCA_910576845.1). Taxonomy (GTDB): domain Bacteria; phylum Bacillota; class Clostridia; order Oscillospirales; family Oscillospiraceae; genus Oscillibacter. The sequence continues at coordinate 2,655 of CAJTJA010000066.1, read as the reverse complement.
CACATATGGGCCAATTCCTCAGAGAAGGGCTTTACGGTTTCAAAATTCAGTCCCAGCTCCGTAAGAACATAGTTGCCCCAAATTTCCTCCGGCTTCAGTTCACGGTTAGTGGGCCCCCGGTAGGCGGCATAGCGGTCCCATCCCTCCGCAAAGGCCTGGATGGCAGCGGGGATGTCCAGGGACAGGGAGTAACCATGTGCCGCCAGGATACGGAGAACACCCTCGGCAGAGGCTTTTTTGCTGGCTTCATCAATGCAGATATCCTCCAGAGTCCCGCCCATGTCAAACAATACGGTATCAATCATAAACTCTCACTGCCTTTTCCAAGGCCTTGCCGGGTCTACGGCAGGGGGCCTTTTTTTCCAATATAAATAATAAACCAAAAAGGATGTGCCCAAACCCAGCACCAGCGGGGCCAGCACGAACATCCCGAAAAATTGGAGGATCAGTCCGGCATACCCCCAGCCCATGAGAATTACCAGTGTGACAAGGCAGACCAGCATCAACAGCGTCAGCCAAACATAGCTGGCCGGAAGCAGTCTCTTGTCACTGGGCAGCAGCCAAACCAAAGAGGCCACTGCCGTCCCCGCCGCAGCCGGAACCAATGTTTCCACCAGGTTTATCAGCGGGACGGGCATGCCCTGAAGCATAGCCTCCAGCGGATCGATCAAAAGAGCGTAACACCCGCCGTACAGGGCCAGCAGAACCCAGCAGAGGCAAAAGGAATAAAGCAGGATTGTACTCTTTATCCTGCCGTTCTCCGTCATCTGAAACGCGCCCCAGAATTTATCGGCGAACTTGCCTACCCGCTCGTCAATCTCTTTTTGCCGGATGGGATTTGCCATGGGATTCCTCCTTAAAAGTCCAAAAAACCAGGAAGCTGTATTCACAGGCGGGAAGCCTGCTTTGATTCTCGCCTGTGAATACAGCTTCTTTGGAAAAGGAGCGGGCGGCCAGATGGCCGCCCGCCCAGCTCAGCTGTGAAGCGCGGCGATAATTACTTGTTGGGGCTCTGGCTCAGCCAGTACAGCCACATATCCTGCACATCGGGATAAATGTCGTAGATGGAGACCAGGTCATTGGCCCGGGCGCCCAGCTCAGAGAGCTTGGCAGGGTTCTTCTCATCGACGAAGTCGTCCCGCAGGGGCCAGTTGCCCATCTTGGTGAAGGGCTTCAGGCCGCCGCTCTGGCAGTCAGCGCCGCCAGTGATGTAGCGGATGAACAGGCGGGCGCCGGCAGGGCTGTCTGTTCCCTTGACCACGAACATGGACTCGGTGTTCAGCAGAGCGGTGTAGGGGCTGAGGTTGATGCACCAGGCAATGTTGTAGCCGGACTCGTCACGGTTCTCAATCTTGCCGGCGGAAGCCAGGGCCAGGGCGGGACGGTCCTTGGTGGAGTTGTGAACGGCCAGCACCAGCTCGTCACCGTCGCCGATGAATGTCATCTTGGCCTGGGTGAAGCGCCACAGGTACTCTACGCCCGCGTTATTCTCGGGAACCTCAAAGGCGAAGCTGGAAGCGTCATAGGTGTACTCCAGGTCCTTGCCATAGGTATCCTTGTAAGACTGGGCCATTTCATCGGCGTTGTTGATGAAGCTGGCAAACAGGGAGAGATACGCGGTCTCCTGGCCGATTTCCTTGGCGTACAGGGCGAAGCGCTGGTTGCCCGCGTCGTCCTTCTCAATAATCTCCCACCAGCTCTTGATGGGCTGGCCGTCAGGGAACGCCTCGGTGTTGTAGTACCAGAACGCCTGAGAGGAGTACAGGGGATAGCTGTACTTCAGGTTCTCCTCGGCGATGTGGGCGCAGATATCGCGGGGATAGAAGGGCTCGATGACGCCGTTGGAATAGTACTCGTGGAAGACCTCACCGTTCACGTCCTTGGTCTGAAGCACGTCGGCGGTGATGTTGTTGGTCTCGTTCTCAATCTGAGCCTTGCTCAGAACCTCGTCGGAGTCCAGGTCGGCCACCACCAGGTCCAGCCCGGGATACATTTCCTCAAAAGGCTCCTCAGCTTTGAGCATTTTAGAGGAGGTGGCGTAGACGGTAATGGTGGTATCCTGGGTCTTGGCCATCTCATAGAGCTCCTCGTCGGTCATGTCGCTCCACTCGTCATAGTAGGGACCATAGTAGTTCTCGCCGGTCTCCATGTCGTAGCCGATGGGAATAGTCTGAGTTCCGCCGGAGGGCTGGGCATCGCCCTGCTGGGTATCGCCCTGCTGGGCGCCGCCGGAAGGCTCGCTGTCGCCGCCTTTGTCGCCGCCGCAGGCGGCCAGGCTGAGGACCAAACATAAGGCCATCAGCAGCGCAAAGAGTTTCTTCTTCATCAGATCTTCTCCTTTCGTTTTGGGGAAATAGTGATGCTGGAATCTATATAGCCAAGGGGGCGGAAACGGGAGCTTAGCCCGTACCCCGGCGGCGGGCCCGCCGCCGGGGGTGCGCCTCTTTGCCTATCCGGGAGGAAGGAGGGTGCTTAGACCGCGCGCTTGATGAGCCGGGTGGTCTCTTTATTATAGACGTTGATTTTGTCCTGGTCAATGATGGCCCAGACCTTCTGGTCGATGTCGTAGTGGGCCTGGCCGATCTCCTTGGACAGGAACTCGTCCTCGCCGGCCTTCAGGGTGACGATGGTCTCGGAACCGGCGGGCTGGCTGGC
>CAJTJA010000065.1 GCA_910576845.1 uncultured Oscillibacter sp. | reverse complement strand
ACCTGGGCGATATTACCCAGCTCCACGGCGGCGAGGTCCCGCCCGTGGACATCATTACGTTTGGTTCACCCTGTCAAAATTATCCCGAATTTCAGGATAATCAATCCTTTTCCCGTGTGGGTCAACTTGTGGGTCGGCCCAAAACGCCAAAATTAAACCTCACAAAAAAGTTGCAGAAAATAGAGAAAACCCGCCGAAACTATACAGTTTCGGCGGGCCGATGGTGGAGACTACTGGACTCGAACCAGTGGCCTCATGCGTGTGAATATTCAATAGGAAGGACAAGAGCGCCCTCTCCTCTCCATCCGGGCCTTTCGTGCCTGGATTATGTTATTTTGACATCTTATCCGCTCCACTGATTCCGCTCAGATTTTTCCTGACGTGGGTCAGGTTGTGGGTCATTGATTCAAAATGGCTGTACAGGCGGTATTCAGCGTGGGAACATTATGCTCCAGGGTATCAACGTCAATTTCCCCATAGGCATGAGCATAAAAATTCAATTATTTTTAAAAATTTGTCAGGGCATGGCAGAATTTTTCCGTTTGACTTCATCCGAAAACTGGGAAACTAATTCGCCTATCCGAACGACGCACATACAGCAGGCATCCTAAAAGAGATGGTCGTTTACAAGTACGAAAAAGTCATGACAGCAGCGCTCCAGATGATCCAAAATTCTCTGGCAGTACATGAAAAGTTATAATATTTAATATTCCTGAAATAAAGCGTCTGCCCTTCCAAATAGAGCAGGGAAATGTATAAATAATAAGCATCTATTCCGACCGAAGGGCCTCCACCGGCGTCAGCCCGGAGGCTTTCGCCGCTGGATACAGTCCAAACCCGATCCCCAGCAGCACGGAGAACAGGAATGCCCCGACAGCCAGCCCCGTGTCTGGGAACAGCAGCATTTTCAACAGCAGCTTCCCCGCAATCAGGGACCCCAGAACCCCGAGTCCGATGCCGATGACGCCCCCAGTACCGCACACCACGGCGGCCTCCACCAGGAACTGCGCCATGATGGAGGCCCTGGGTGCGCCGATGGCCCGCCGGACGCCGATCTCCCGGGTTCGTTCCGACACAGTTACCAGCATGATATTCATAATACCGATGCCGCCCACCAGAAGGGAGATTCCAGCGATACCGCCCAGGACCAGGCTCATCATCTTATTCTGCTCCTTGGACTCGTCAAGAAATTGGCTGTTGGAATACACGCTGAAATTCCCGTCGCCCATTTGCGTTTTGAGGAAACTGTTCAATCCCGTAATTGCCTTTTGGACAGCAGAAGAAGACTTTGCTTTCACGGCATAGCTTGTGATGGGTTCATTTTTGTTCAGCGTGCGGTTGGCACTCTCCGGTACCACCGCCATGTTGTCCATGGAGTACTCTGAGCTGGAGTCCTTAGCGGCATAGACACCGATGACTGTAAACGGATGCCCGGCGATGGTGACGCTCTGTCCAACAGGATTGGTGGATTGGAAGAGATACTTCGCCAGCGCCGCCCCCAGCACCACCACCTGCTTGTAGTCTTTCACGTCCAGGTAAGAAATGTCCCGGCCTTTGGCAATCTGGAAGTTATTGCAGACGGAGAATTTCTCATTTCCGAGGGAGATATTAGGCGTGCCGTTCTCCATTTTATCGGAGTTCCGATGTCCGCTGATAATCGGGCCGCTGACAGACCCCTGTGCTGTAACCCCGGCAATCAGGCCCGGCTGGCGGGCGCAGTAATCGTAAAGCATCCGCCCCACATCCTTTACCGGACCGGAGCTTACCGCCATGCTTGTACCGTCCCCGGTTTGCATGATAACCATACTGGAATAAATGTCCACCGATATCTTGTTGTTTCCCATCTTTTCAAAATATTCCAGCTGCTTCTTGTTGGAACTCTGTACCACGGAAACCATAATGACCACGGAAGCCACGCCGATGATGATGCCCAGCATAGTCAGCGCCGTCCGGGCCTTGCTGGCCCCGATGGAGCGGACCGCCATTTTCAACGCCTGCCCGAGCTTCATGCCGCAGTCCTCCTAAGTTTTTGCTGAACGTCGATTCTGGCCCAAAGGTCGGGCCGTTTCTCACGGAAGAAGCGCCAGAAAGAAATATTGTCCCCCTGGCTGAAGCCCGCAGGAGAGAGCACAATGGCGTCCTGCTTCCCGATTTTCAGGATAGAAAAGGTCCGAAACACTTGCACCGCTGTAATCTCACGGTAGTCATACCAGCTCTGGATACCCCGTTCCGTCAGCAGGATGCGTTCCCCGAACTGGACGACAATGGTTTCCGCCTTTATGCTTCCGCCAGAATGAAGCTGACGGGCGGCCAGGAAGGGAAGGGACAGCCCGGCGGCAAGCCCCAACGCCGCGAAAGAACCCAGGACGGCGGCGGTCCCAAAGTGGCGGAAGTGAATCGTTGCGAGGCAGAGCAGGGCGCACAGCCCGCAGAAGAGAGCGCAGTTTTTCGCAAGGTTCTGGCAGATGACCCTGCCGGTATATTCCCGCAGCATTTCCTCAGTCATGACATATCGGTTCTCGAATTGGAACAACATCTTGAAGCCTCCTCAAAAGTACGTTTATAATCTGTGTGTACCGCTCCAGCACCGCCTTCCGTCCGGCCAGCCAATAGCAGCTCTCCGCCAGCAGAACCCCGCCGAAAATATCCGCGATCACATGCTGCCGGGTGGTCAGCGTGGATACGAACACTGCCAGTGCCATGGCGAGAGAAAGCATCCGATACCACCGGGGAATGTCCTTCCGCCCCCGGACGCCAATATAGCTGAACCAGCTGACCAGGCAGTGGATGGAGGGAAACAGGTTGTCGGGAGCGTCTATCTGATACAGGAAGCGGAGGGTGTCATCCCAGAGGGAATTCCCGTCGATGACAGGCCGTTCCATGGTGGCGGGGAGCAGAAGGAAAAGGAAGAAGCAGACGGCCTTCGCCAGGAGATCCGCACAGAAAAACCGGTATGCGTCCCGTTTTTCCCCTCTGGCGCAGAGAACATAGTTTACAACCCAGAAAAGCAGATAGCACACAGAGTAAATGACGATGGTCCAGACCGCAGCTGAAATCAAGATGAGTCCGGCCTCTGTTCAGCAGTCTTGCGCCATAGTAAAGAATTTCTGTCCAGACCGGCACAATCAGCAGCAGTAGCCAGGCGTATCCGGGCAGAAACGGTTTTCGTTTCATGACGGTCCCTCCCGCATTCCAATGCACATTCCCTGGGTGACCCGGTGCTCCCCTCCGTGGGCCAGAACGTCTCTCAAGTCCGGCAAAAGCCGAATGCGATCTTTTTGGAACAGGAGAAGGATGGTGGACCCCGCCGGCTCAAAATGCCCTTTTTCCATACCCCTGTGAAACCGGGTATGTTCCCGCTCATTTACGATGCCGCCGACAACCAGAGCCCCGATCTCCGCCTGAATCACCGGACCGAAATGCTCCGTGACCAGAAGCGTCCAGCAGCGGCGGTTGAGAACGTAAACCGGGTATGTTTCACAGGCGATTGGCTGAACACTGTGAAGCGTGCCGGGGATGCAGTTGCATTTTCGGTGGTAGCCGTCGTCGATGTAGCAGTAACGGTGATAGTCCGAGGGGCAGAGCCGGAAAATCAGGCAATCGCCGCCCTGGAACTCCCGGGCCAGCTCTTCATCCTGCACCAGATCCTTCAGACGGTAATGGGAGTGCTTAATGAAAAAACTGCTGTCCTCCCGGATAGGCCAGGCACTGAGCCAGCCGTCGCAGGGACTGATTAAATGGCCGGGTTCCATATCAACGGGGCCGTTTGGCCGCCGCCGGATGAAGAACTCCCGGAAGGAGCGGAAGGACCGCCAGTTTTCCAGAGGGATATTATGCCGCCGTACATACCAGCCCACCATAGGGCGGGAGAGGGAGGAGTGAAGAAACCGCACCGCCAGCCGGTCGGCCCGGCTGAACAGGATCAGCTTCAAAAGCATCCGCCCCGGCACCGTTCCGTACAGAAGACGGACGGCGGGAGAGCTGCTGCTCACAGGTCCACCCCCGCCAGCAGAAGCAGGAAGGACCCGCCGCCCCAGAGCAGCATCCCGATTTTCCCGAACAGCGCGGGTTTTTTCAAGGGGAAGGGCGTCAGGAACAGCCCGCCCATGACCAGCAGGACAGAGGGGGCCAGAATCTGCAAGGGCCAGCGCCAGAGGCGGCACAGCCCCATCAAAGCGGGGACAATCAGCGCGGCGGTGGTGACGGGCAGGCCGTAATAGACCTCCCTGGGGCCGCTGGAACCGGTTTGCCGCTCCTCCTCGTCCACGTTGAACCAGGCCAGGCGGATCAGTGCGCAGAGCAGGTAGAACCTGGCTATGTAGAAGACGGCCTCGCTTTTCCCGCAGGCGGTGTAGACGATGACCGCCGGGAGGACGCCGAAGCAGATCAAATCGCTGAGGGAGTCGATCTGGATGCCGAACCGTTTTTCCCGAACGGTCCGGTCTTTTTTGGTGGAGGCGATTTTCCCGTCGAACATATCGCAGACGCCGGAGAGCATCAGGCAGGACAGCGCCCCCTGTATGTCGCCCCGGAGCGCCAGGGAAACGCCCGTGAAGGCCGTCAGCATTCCGAAGTAGGTGAGCAGAACCGTGTAATTGTAGACTCCCAACATGATAAAATCCTCCCTCAAATTCAAACAAAATAAGCGAAAAAGATACTGTAGGCCAGAATGCACCAGGGTTTGGCCAATACGATGATCCAGACGAAGCGTTTGGCGGACATTCCGGTCAGCCCGGAGAACCAGCAGAGGAAATCGTCCGGAGCCAGAGGCAGCAGAATCGCCAGGAACAGCACCAGCGTGTAGCTCTTCCTCTGGTTGACCCATTCCACGCAGGACTGATATTTTTCCAAGGGCACCATTTTTTGTACCAGACCTGTACCGTAGCGGCGGGCCAGCAGGAAGGCGATAATAGACCCGGCGCTGATGCCAATATAATTGCACCAGAAGGCTCCCGCCGCGCCGAACATCCCCGCCCCCACAATACAGCCCAGAAAGCCCGGCAGCACAGGCAGGATGACCTGGATCACCTGAATGGCGGTCAAAATCAGCGGAGCGAATACGCCGAAGGCGCTGATGTAGGTCCGCAGGGATTCCGGGGAATTGAAATGACCTTGGAGATAAGCTCTTACAAGAAAGATTCCTGAAAACAGAAGCAGAAAAATCAGAGTGTAGGTCAAAATTTGTTTCAGCTTTTCGGCGTTTTGCTCCATAAGCAGCCTCCTGTTGTAATGCTTGGTTTGGAATGTGCTTCAAACAGGGCCAGTATAGCGGCTGCTTCTAAAGATTTACCGGGGAAAATTCTGAAGAATTCTGAAGTTTACAATTCTGCCCTACCAAATCCCCCGGCCAGCCGCTATAATAGCCGTATAGCAATTCATGTGTGGGAGGCGCCGCGTTTTGGAAACGAAGAAGATCCTGTTTGCCGACGATGACCCGGAGATTCGCGAGGTCCTTCGGCTGCTTTTGACCAGCGAGGGCTATACAGTGGCGGAGGCGTCCAGCGGAGGGGAGGTTCTGGAGCTGCTGGACGGCTCTGTGGACCTGGTGATTTTGGACGTTATGATGCCCGGCCTGGGGGGCTACGCCGTGTGTGCGGAAATCCGGCGGCGTTCGGCTGTGCCTGTCCTGTTCCTGACCGCCAAAGGGCAGGACTCCGACAAGACCATGGGCTTCTCCGTGGGCGGGGACGACTACCTGGTGAAGCCCTTTTCCTATACGGAGCTGATTTCCCGTGTCAAGGCTATGCTGCGCCGCTACTACGTCTACGGGGCGAAGCAGAGCGAAAGCGGCGTCATCCGCTGCTGCGGTAATATTGAGATCGATCCCGGACAGTGCCGGGTTTGTGTGGGCGGAAAAGAGGTTTCCCTGACGGACACGGAATACCGGATTCTCCTCTTGCTGGCAGGGCACCAGAAAAAGGTGTTCTCCGCGCAGAACATCTACGAGAGCGTCTGGAACGAGCCGTATTTCTACACATCCAATAACACGGTGATGGTCCATATCCGCAACATCCGCCGCAAACTGGGGGACGATCCTCAAAACTGCCGGACCATCCGCACGGTCTGGGGAAAGGGGTACCGCATTGAGTAAGCGCATATCCGGGAGCCTCAGCGCCCAGCTGCTTGGCGGCGTGCTGCTGTCCCTGCTGGCGGCGGCATCGGTGTTTTTCCTTTGCTTTGCTCTGAGCACGCAGGTTTTGGACAGGACCGTGTACAGTGAAGCTTTCATGAACAAAATGGTGGACCAGCAGTTTCAGAGCCTCCAGAGTTATGTGACGCGGGAACAGGTGACGGCAAAAAATCTCCACCGGCTGAACCTGTGGTGCAGCCAGGGAGATCAGGTAGCTCTTACGATTTATCAAAATGACGCAGTTCTCTATGATTCATCTGTTTCCGGGGAAGAGGAGCCTGCTTTGGAGGAGTTTGATCCCGCATGGGAAAGTCCCGACAGAGAATACGCCCTGGTTTTGGGCGACGGAACGGAAACGCGGGCGTTTCTGTATTACTACGCCGAGGATATTCTCTATTATTGGGCCGCGATCCTCTCCGGCCTGATTTCCTTTGCGGTGTTTTCCCTGTGCTTCATCGCCTTTGTCCACCGGAAGCTCCGGGACATCAAGCGTTTGAAGCGGGAGCTGGATATTCTGGCGGGGGGAGACTTGAAGTATCCCGTCACCGTAAAGGGCGGGGACGAATTGGGGGAGCTGGCCGCCGGCGTGGACCAGATGCGCCGTTCCATTCTGGCCCACCAGGAGGCGGAGGACCAGATGCGCTCCGCCAACTCCCAGCTGGTGACGGCCATGTCCCATGACCTGCGGACGCCGCTGACTTCCCTGCTTGGGTATCTGGAGCTGCTGGACCGCGGGAAGTATCAGAGTGAGGAACAATTGCAGCATTTCGTCCGTCAGAGCCTTGGCAAGACGCTCCAGATCAAGGACATGGCGGACAAGCTGTTTGAGTATTTTCTGGTCTACTCCTCCGAATGGGAGCAGCCGGACATGGAGACGGCAGACGCGGACGGGCTGTTTCAGCAGTTCTGGGGAGAATACGCTTTTTCCCTGGAAAACGAGGGATTTTCCGTGGATTGCGATTTTGGAGAACTGAAAGGAGCGGTGCAGGTCAATCTGGACCTGATCCGCCGGGCCTTTGATAACCTGTATTCCAACCTTCGAAAGTATGCAGACCGGACGCGGCCCCTACGATTAATCTGCCGGCGGGAGGGTGATACGGCGCGGCTGGAGCTTTCCAATGCCGTTTCCCCTCAGCGGAACAAAAAGGAGAGCACCAACATCGGACTGGATACCTGCCGCCGGATTCTCCAGTATCACGGCGGGATCTTTCATGCGGAAGAAACGGACGGGCAGTTCCGGGTAACGGTGGCGCTGCCGCTGACGGAGGCTCAGGATATACCGCGTATATAGCACAATAAAGCGGCGGCAGAGGGTGCTCCTCTGCCGCCGTCTTCCAGTCACGGAGCATCAGCGTTTCTGTGACCCTTCTGCGGATGCCGTGCCACGCTTTTTTCAGTTTTCATTGTCGAGGCCAGAACAATTGTAAGCCCCCCGCTTGCGGCGCCTGCAACCGCTGGCATTAGCCAGATGCCGTTCAACTGCCATATGGACGATAGAATGAATAAAAATGCGACAGGAAACACAAGGGTTCCAAAGAAGGATACCAGCAGCGAACGAGCGGGCCGGTCAAGCGCTGTGAAGAAGGAAGAGAAGCACATATCCGCCCAGCCTGTCAAATAGGAAAATGAAAACAGCTTGATCGCAGTAATACTGACGCTCAAAAGTCCGGCATCCTCCTGTTTGATAAAGAGCGGCGCGACAGATGGCCCCGCAAACCACATAAAGATAAATGCGACCAATGAGGTAATTGTAACTGCCGCCAGAACACGGCGGAAAATCGCCCTTACCCGCTCCATGAGTCCCGCGCCGTAGCAGTAACTGATTGCCGGCTGGAGTGCGTCGCAGACGCCAAAGTTTATCATTCCTACTATACTGTCAACGTACATCACTACAGAGAACGCCGCCACCGCTGTCGTACCGCCGAATTTCAGCAGAAAGAGATTCAAAATAACGGACATGATGGACGATGAAATGTTGCTGAAAAATTCGCTGGAGCCGTTGGCCAGGATACGCAGGAATTTGGCGGAGGAGATACCGCCACCTGTATAGTAAAGGTCCATCCGTTTGTTTTTGAAAAGCAAAAGAGTGGTCAGCGAGCCAAGGGCCATGGCGGCGCAGCTTGCGAATGCCGCCGCCCATACGCCCTGACCCAAAACTGCGATCAGGATGAAATCAAGGATGATGTTGAGGGCCTGTGTCGCAATATTGATTCCCATACTCAGGTTTTCTTTTCCGCAAACCCGCAGATAATTATCGGTTGCGAAATAAAAGAGCAGAAGGGGAGAAAAGCCCGCATATACGCGCAGATAATCCACCCCGTACCGGATGGCATATTCAGAAGCGCCGGGCGAAATCAATTTGATAAAAGGCTCCGCAAAGATTCCGCCCAAAATTCCAAGCACACAGGAAATCAGAAAAATCATTTTCAGGGAGAACGTAAACACGCGGGAGGCTTCTTCCTGTTTCTTTTCTCCCAGGAGAATGGACAGGTTGACGGACGCGCCTGTGGCGATCATATTAGAAAACGCGAAGACCGCCAAGATGACCGGCATGATAATGTTGACAGCAGCCAGGGCATCCTGTCCGATGTAGCGCCCGACAAACACGCCGTCCACAATCTGGTAGAGCGCGCCAAACACCATCGTAATGGCCGACGGGACCGCGCAGCGAAAGAATAGTTGTGTTGGCGGCAGTTTTTCGAAAATCTCAGAATTCATAGAACCCTCCATAAAAAATGAAAACCCGGACATTACATAAAAGTAACATCCGAGCGCACTCGACACCTTATCTGACATGCGGCCTGCAAGCAATTGCTTACGATCCCCGAGCGCTACGGCGCTCTGTCCTCCGGTGACACAACTGTTTAAGTTCATCCCCATTATATCTGCGATCATACCGATTGTCAATGCGGATGATGCCTCCGTGCCGAACATTAAGAAATCTTCAGAATTTCGTTCATACGCTTTTAAGAATCCCAGCGTATCCTATTAGACAGAAAACCAAAATAAGGAGGTTTATCATGCTGCGAATTGAAAAGGCCGGCGGACATAAAGAGTATATGGAGTCCCGCCGTCTGATGTGGGCTCACGCCCGTCAGACGAAGATTTCCTATTTCCATCTGCTGTGCTATGAGAAGAATCTGTATGCCATATATGACGAAGAGGTTTTTTGCGGCTGTGCTGTCCAGGGGGCTTTGAAGGGCTCCGCCTTTGTTCTCTGCCTTTTTTCTGAGGCGGCATACTGTGCGGAGGCGCACAGGGCGAGGATCACGGAACTGCTGAGAGAAGCTCTTCAAACGGACTTGGCGTTTATCAACTTCGCTCAGGTTGCCGAACCCACCTGCTCGGCCTTCCTTCAGCCCCTCCGGCAAACTTAAGATTCTTTAAGAACTTTAGTCCTAAAATCTTAAGAACTTCCCTTTAGACTGTGAAGCATCAGGAACACCAAGGCTCCTGAACAACCAGACGAAAGGAAGTCCGTACATGAACGACGAGAAAAAAGAACCCTCAGAAATTGGTCTTTGCTTGGACTGGCTTTGGCGGTTCCACTTTTGCTCCTCGCAGGTCTCAGGCTCCTTTCGGGACACGAGCGTTAAGGTATCCCTAAAACGACGAAACGAAAGGAAGTACTAAACATGAAAAACGAGAAGTTCAAAAGCGCCGCCGCCATCGCATTGGCTGTGATGGTCTGCGCTACATCCCTGACCGCCTGCGGAAGCGGGGGCAAACAACCGGGCACCGGGAAAGACGCTCCGAAACAGAGCCAGCAGGTGGAGACCAAAAAAACCAGCAAAAAGCCTTCCACAGACAACAAGGGCTCCCCCTCTTTGAAGGAGGACCTTGCCAAGAAGGACGACGCTCCCGCTGCCAGGCAGCCCGCCGCGGATCCCGGTGAGGACCCGGCCCTCAAGGATACCTCCGTTAAGGATAAGGAGGGTTCCAAGACCCCCGCCGCTGAAGACATCACAAAAAAGGACTCCAAGGGCACGGAAAAAGCGGAAACCAATGAAGACGGCAAGGGTGGAGCGGCGAAGAAAACCGCCAAGAAAAAGAAGGCCCCGAAGAAGGACATCACCCAGCAGAAGGGGTCTCAGAAAAAGTCCGGCACCCAGAAGACTACGGTCCCGAAAAATCCCGTTCGGAAGCCCGATGCGCCCGCCGCTAAGCTGCCTGCGTCCACCGCTCCCGGCAAGACGCCCGCAGTGAACCAGGGAAATCAGAGCTCCGCCGCGAAGGGCACGGAAAAGAAGGACGCGGGCTCCGCCGCGAAGGGTACGGAGAAGAAGACCCCTGCGGCCAAAAAGGCAGATGCGAAGAAGCCCTCCGTAAAGGCCCCTTCCGTTAATAAAAATGCACCTGCCCCCGGCAAGGCCCCCACTGTTAACAGCGGGAAGTAACGGACCGCTTTTTATATAGATTTCTTCTTCATTCTTTCTCTCCTCTCAACAATGGCGGATACCTCCCACGCTTCAGGCGCGGGAGGTATCCCCGCATCTTAAGACAGGAAGCAGGCTGACCGCTATGAATACACAAACCATTCTGGTTGTAGACGACGACAACGATATCCGGGAGGGCATCCGCATTCTCCTTGCCGGGGAGAGCTACGCTATTTTAGAGGCCGAAAGCGGCCAGAGGGCCTTGGAGCTGCTGAACGCCTCGGTGGACATGGTGATTTTGGATGTCATGATGCCCGGCCTCTCCGGCCTCCGGGTCTGCGAGGAAATTCGCAAAACCTCCGCCGTCCCCATTCTCTTTTTAACGGCCAAAGCCCAGGAATCCGACAAACTGGTGGGTCTCACCGCCGGAGGCGACGATTATCTGGCGAAGCCCTTTTCCTATGCGGAGCTGATCGCCCGGGTAAAGGCCCTGCTGCGGCGGTACTGCGTCTACCGGGGCAAGGCCCAGGCCGGAACTTTGAGCCGGGACAACATTCTCTCCGCACACGGGGTCCGCCTGAGCCTGGAGAGCAATCAGGTTTGGGTAAGCGGTAAAGAAGTGGATTTGACGGACATCGAATACCGCATTTTGCGCCTGCTGATGGAAACACCGCAGAAGGTGTTCTCCATCCAGAATATTTATGAGAGTATTTGGGACGAGCCCTATTATTATATCTCCAACGGCACCGTTATGGTACATATCCGAAAATTGAGGGTCAAGATTGAGGAAGACCCGCAGAACCCCCGGCGGGTGCGGACTGTCTGGGGAAAGGGCTACCGCTTTGAGGTGAACCGCGATGTGGAAGCGTAAGCCCTCCGGTTTAACGGCTCAGTTCGGCGCGCTGCTGGTTCTGGCCGGAATGGTCAGCGCACTGTTGTTTGGCTGCCTGCATTTTTGCGGCGGCGTGCTGCTGGAGCGGTATTTTGAGGACTCTGGTTTTCAGACCCGCCTGACGGAAAAGCGGATTTTGGATTTGCAGAATTATGTGTCCGACAACGGCCTTTCCGCCAGGGACGCCGCTCAGCTTACCCGCTGGGTGAAAAAACAGCCGCTGATTTTGCTGGAGATATACCGTTCCAATGTCCTGCTATACAGTTCGTCGGCCCCAGAGGCATGGGAAGAAAATGAGGAAGCGCCTTTCTACGGATGGAACTCCTATTATGAAGTTGACTTTGCCGACGGTTCTGCAGAGGTGGTCCTCTACGCAAACGACACCTTCCGCTGGTCCTCCTATCTCACAACAGGCGCTTTGTTCCTCTCCTGCCTGTTGTTCCTGTTGATTTTTCTTCGTGGCTGCCGGAAAATTGTGGCCTATATCTGTCAGCTCAGCCGGGAAATTCAGGCGATGGAAGGCGGGGATCTGGATGTCCCCATTACGTTCCAGGGAGACCACGAGCTGACCCGGCTTGCGAAAAGCCTGGACGCCATGCGTCAGGCCTTCAAGGAGCAGCGGGAGCGGGAGGTGGCGGTCTTTCGGGCCAATCAGACCATGATCACCGAGATGTCTCACGATTTGAGAACGCCGCTGACGTCCCTGCAGA
>CAJTJA010000064.1 GCA_910576845.1 uncultured Oscillibacter sp. | reverse complement strand
CCCCGTCACTTTTTCGCCCAATTTTGAGGGCAATGCAGCCGTTCGATTTTTGTGCGGGATAAATTTCTCCTCACAGCTTCCCGCAATGCGGACAGCCCCGCCGCAGTGCTGTGGGAGCGCCGGGTGAGGGCAACGCAGAACGCCCCGTTGGGGCGGAAGCCCACCCTTTTGGGTGGGGCAAGCATCGCGTCCGGCTATACGCCGCCCGCACTCGCCGGGGCACTGCCCCGGCCCCCCTACCCCCTGAAGGGGGGAGAAAGGAGTTCAATGCAGAAGAAGAAAACCGAGATCATCACCGCCCGGATGACCCCGGCAGATAAAAAAGTTATCCACCAGCGGGCCAAGGCCGCTGGGATGACTGTCACGGATTACCTCACCACCTGCGCCTTGGGGAAGGAGATCGTCCGGGTGGACGGACTGGACGATCTGCTCTCCGAGCTGAAAGCCCAGGGCCGCAACCTCAACCAGCTCACCACCCTGGCCAACATGGGACGAATCAGCGTCCTGCGCGGCGACGATTTGATCGGCGAGTACGCTCGCCTATGTGACACAGTGAGTACGCTGGTTCGGGAGGTGTGCTGATGGCAACCTTCACCGCGATCCAGTGCAAAAAGCAGTCCGCCAGTTCGATGCGCGGCGTGATCGACTACGTGAAGCAGGAGAAGAAAACCCGCTGGGGTGATGCGTGGTTGGTCACTGGCAGCAACTGCGTCCCACAGTCCGCGTTCATTGAGATGCAGATGACCAAGGAACGCTTCCGCAAAACAGGAGGGACGCAGTTCTACCACTTCGTCCAGTCCTTCTCTGCGGAGGACAATATCACCCCCCAAGAGGTCAACGCCATCGGCCTGGAGTTCGCGCAGAAGCAGTTCCCGGATTTCGAGGTGGTGATCGCCACCCACGTTAACACCGGACATCTGCACAACCACATGGTCGTCAACAGCGTCAGCCACAAGGATGGACACAAGCTCCACCAGAGCTACAATGACCTTCTCACTCACCGAAAGGTCAATGATGAAATCTGTCTGGCCCATGGTTTGCCGGTGCTGGACGGGTGCAATCCTCAGCGAAAGAAAAAGCGCATGAAGCCCGGCGAGTACCAGGCGGGCCTGCGTGGTGACAGTTGGAAGCTGGATCTCATCCAAGCTATCAACGAGGCACTGGAATACGCCACCAGCCGGGAGAGCTTCATCGAAAACATGGAGGTAGAGGGCTACGAGGTGAGCTGGTCTCCGAACCGGAAGCACATCACCTTCACCTGTCCCAATGGGCGCAAGTGCCGGGACAGCAGCCTCCATGATGAAACCTTCCTCAAGGAAAACCTGGAGGCACTGTTCCTCTACCGTCAGGCCACGGGCTTCCGCCCCCAGACGGTGGAGCCACACGAGGGCTGGATGGGTGAGCTGGCCGCCGGGTGGTTCCAGGTGGCAGCCGACCTGGAGCACGATGATGAGTGGCAGCTCCCCGCGCCGCCCACTTGGACGGACAGCAAGCAGCGCCGCCGGGAGGCCATCAAAAAAATGGCCATGGGCCAGAAGTTCGGCGGTGGCCAACACTGGGAGCAAACCATGTGACCCCCGTAAAATCTGCGCCGCAGAAAACAATAGAGGAATCCTTTGCTGTGCAATCTGCTTCATTTGTGACCCTGTCTTTCTCCATGCTGCAATCTGGACTTCCCCCCAGCACTTCGGTATTGTGTTGCTTGCCAGTAGCACACAAAAATCTGAAGGGAGAATCACCATGAACAGAAAACGGGAAGCAGTATTTATGGGGCTCGGCATCCTCGCCGGTCTCACCCTCAGCGGCCCCGCCGCCCAGGCGGCAGACCACCTCACCGCCCGGCCCAGCAGCCAGTCCATCTATGCGGATGGGCAGAAGGTAGAGTTTGAGGCGTACAGCATCCATGGGAATAATTTTGTTAAGCTCCGGGACATCGGCAGGGCGGTAGACTTCGGCGTGACCTATGATGCCGCCTCCAACAGCGTCTACATCAACAGCGCCCAGCCTTACCAGGAGGAACTCCCCGCCGCGCCATCCGCCCCCACGGAAGAAAGTGTGCAGGCCGCCTTGGCGCAGCTGAAGCAAGCCTACCCCACGGGCACAGTTTACGGCGCGTTCTATCGCCCCAATGATCCGCTCAACCGGCCATTCAGCAACTGCGACCACTGTGCGGGCTGGGCGATGCTCTGCTCCGATGCCGCGTTCGGCACTCTGCCCTGGAAGCGGATCACTGACCCAAGCTGGGAGCAGATCCGTCCCGGTGACCTGATCCACTACGACAATAGTACCAGCGGCCACGTAGTTGTGGTGGTGAAGAAAACCGATGAGTACATCAAAGTCACCGAGAGCGGGCTGAACAACAAAGCTCGTTGGGGAGGGCAGTACTTCAAGTGGTGGCTGGAGGAACAGCCTGGGTATACGCTGTACACACGCTACCCACAATAGTGCCCCCACGCCGAATCATCGGGGGCCGCTCCCCAAGGGGCGGCCCCAACTGTTTCGGTCATGTCTGCCCCTGTGAAGCGGTTTGTGCCCAGCCTACAGAGCAAGTAGCATCCGTACACCTACCGCAAGTAAAACGCGGTGTCGGCCCCTTTGTGCGCCGTTGTGTGGGGATGCGGATTGCACCACTGTCTACAAAGAGAACGCCCGCCACCGCAAACGAAAAAAGATATGTCTGAACTGATAATCTTTCTCATTTGCCATGGCTATTCCCGCCGACCTGTGGTATGGTGTGTCGCTGCAAAGGAGGCAGAAACGATGCGAAATACCTTGGAAGATCTCTATTATGGCAACATCACACCCAACGCGCAGGACATGGCGCCCCATTCGGAGTTGAGGCGAGCGACAGACCGAGTAACCCGCTTCGAAAATCAGCTCACGGAGCAGCTTGACGAGGCTGGGCAAACGATCCTGGCAAAACTCATCGAATCACAACAGGAAATCGACAGCATCACCGCCATGGAGAATTTCATCCTTGGCTTTCGGCTGGGTGTCCGAATGATGGCCGAATGCATGGATGATAATGACGGTGACATCAGAAATGGAGGTTGATAATCAATGACAAAACGCCGCGCTAACGGCGAGGGGAACCTGCGGAAGCGTTCCGATGGCCGCTGGGAGGGCCGATACACCGCAGGGTATGACCCCGATACCGGCAAGCGCATCATCAAAAACGTGCTGGGCCGCACCCAGGCCGAGGCCAAGGAAAAACTCAAGGCGGCGATGGAGCAGGCCCAGCAGGTGGACGTCACCCGCACCGACGAGTACACCGTGGCCACCTGGCTGCGTACCTGGTACGACCTCTACACCCTGCCCAATATCCGCCAAGCCACGGCAGACCGCTACAAGCTGATGATCGAAACCTACACCATCCCCCGCATCGGCAAAATCAAGCTGAAAAAGCTGACCTCCCGCGACCTCCAAAAGCTCTACAAATACCTGATGGAGCATGGACGGGTGAACCAGCGGAGCGGCCACGGCAACCCCGGCCTGAGCAGCACCACTGTCCGAAGCGTCCACCTGATGCTCCACAGCGCCTTTGAACGGGCGGTAAAAGAGCGGCTCATCGCCAGAAATCCCACCGATGACTGCATCGCCCCGAAAGTGCAGAAGGTGGAGATGAAAACCCTCCGGCCCGAACATTTGAAGTCCTACCTGGACGCCGCCGATGCCCGAGGTGTCCTCCCCATGTTCTACCTGGAACTGGTGAGCGGCCTACGGAAGGGTGAGCTGGTGGCCCTCCTCTGGGATGACCTGGACATCCCAAACCGTACCATCTCCGTCAGCAAGCAGTACATCAAAAACCCCGGTGGGAAGCTCACCCTCTCCCGGCCCAAGACCGAAACTTCGGTGCGGAGGGTATCCATCCCCCAGGAGGCGGTAGACCTGCTGATCCAGGAGCACGAGAAGCACCCGGAAAACCCGTATATGTTCCCCTCCAGTACCACCGGGGAAATGTACTACCCCGACTCCGTGGTAAAGCTCCACGAGAAGATCCTCAAGGACGCTGGACTGGAGCACATCCGCTTCCACGATCTGAGACACCCAAATGTCAAGCCCAAGACAAAAAGTTTTTATTCACACTCTCTAACATAATTCAGCTTTATATATCTAATAGGTCGCTTTTCCCATAGTTGCATTTTGAGCAAAGTGTCTGCAAATTTTCAAACACAGTTTCTCCACCTTTGGCCCATGGAATAATATGGTCAATATGCAGTTCAACCGAAGGATCTTTTGCAGGCGATGCACCACAAACACAGCATTTGAAATTATCTCTTGACATTACTTTAAATCTCATACGCAGGTTGATATTTCTGGTAGTTTTATGGTTGGTGGTAGGTTTTTCTTCAATTTTACAAAATTCAGGACCCTCTTGAGAATTGTAGTAGTCTACAAACGACTTCAACGCTGCCGACCATTTTCCAAATCTGCGTTCATAAGTTGCAGAAGAAATGGGAGATTGAAAACGAGATAGGTCATATCTTGACGGTTGATGGCCTATTTTAATCCACAGTTCAGCTAAATTGTCAAATAAGTCTTGATCTGAGTACAATTGCTTAGAAATTTGTAATCCGGCCATATTCAAAGCATTGTTCCAAGTTCCAAAATGATTTGTAACTGTAGTCGGACTATAGTGTCCGTACTCTTTGTACTCCGCAATCGTAAGAGATTTTTTTCCTATTTCTTTGGATGTATCTTGAAGGTCTGACAATAGTTCTTCATCTGTCACGCCACTTGTTTTATCTGTATACTCTAGTAGCATAAAAGTTTTCTCCTTTAGCGTGTAGAATAATGTTATTATACTGCAAATGAAGATGAAGTCAAGAAATACGCGGCTATTTTGTAACAACACATAGAGGAAAATAAACGTCTAAATAATGGTACTTGCGTTCAATAGAAATTCGCGTAGGCAAGCAGGGCATCGGAATATCGTTTTCGATATTCCGATGCAGCTTGTTGGGGTTCCCCCAAGCCCCAGACTGACCGCTTTGCGTCCAGTCGAACACGCCTGACGGCGTGGCTCCATGTTTCGCATGATCAGCAGGGAGAAAGCGATGCAACAGCGTCAGGGGGACAGCCGCAGAGCGGCGCAAGGGGCGTGCCCCTTGGACGGAGCGGAGCGATGCAAGCTGCCTGGAGCGGTGAGCCGTCAGCGAGCCGGACAGCAGCCCCGTAGGGCGCACGAATACACTCCGGCAGGAGGGTATAGAAGTGCGCCGTTCCTCGCTACCGCTCTGAAGGGGTTCCAGCCCAATCTGGTTTATGAGGTGCCTGGACCGATCCGCGCCGGTCTGCCTGTGCAGCTTCCGACAAAGGCCGCAAGATGAGGTTCATTGTCTGTTTCCTGTTGGTAAAAGGCACCCAGCCGGGACGCTATACGTTCCCGGCTGGGTGGATATACATTGCCTTTGTCCTTTACGTTACACCTCACTTTTTGGCTTCCCTTGCCATGCCTATTTTTTGCGGGAGATTTGTTGGAAAAAGAATCAAGACAAACCAGTCAACTCCTTGCGCCACAAGGGTTTTCCAATTTGTCCCTATTATGCCATAAGGGCACACCTTCGCCACCCTGGCGCTGCAGAACGGCGTGGATATCAAGACGGTTTCCAGTATGCTGGGGCACTACGACGCGGGCTTCACCCTGCGCACCTACACCCACGCCACCCGCCAGATGCAGGATCAAGCAGCAGAAACCATGGGAAACTTCATGACCCAGATGATGTAGCCCACTCCGAAATGCAGTCAAAGCACCGGGCAGGAAGGCCAAACTTCCTGCCCGATACTCTCTAAACCTTTCCCGACATTTCGCCGTGTGGGTCAAGTTGTGGGTCGCCCCAACTGACCTACTTTTTGACCCACATTATTTTCAAGCAAAACAGAACAAAAACTCCCGAAATCCAGCGATTTCAGGAGTTTCTTGGAGCTGCTATCCAGATTTGAATTATGATAGGCCCGCTTTAACCACTCCAAAAGTGTCCCAAACAGTACCAATCTTCACGATTTCCCATCACTTAACGTACCAATTAACCCCAACCAATCACAGCTAAAATCAAGCGCATAAGGGAAAAAATAAGGGAAAACTTTGGCCGCACCGATACACAAAACCATGCAAGACACGAGAGGGCCCGCCCCGGAGAAATCCGGGGCGGGCCTTGTTTTTGAAACATACACTTCAATTTTCAGCCGGGGTAAGCCGTGTCAATTAGGGCGCGGGCGACCTTATACATATCCGCATCGTTGATGCCGCTGTAGCCATACTTGGCCTCATGCTCAGCAAAGGTGAACACAATCGCGCTGGGATTACTCTCTGTAATAGTGCCATCCATGATATACCACTGGCCATCCAGCTTCACCTGAACCCAAGCATGGGCTCCTCCAGTAACGTTACCGCCGATATCCAAGCTGGGAAGCCCTGCTGCTGACAGCAACTGGTTAAGCATCATTTCGTAGCTTTCACAGTCGCCAACAGTACCACCATTGTCCCAGCTGGCACCACCGTTTATCTGGTACGAGAGTTGGGCACAGACCGCATCGACACAAATTTTTGCCTTATCGACATCACGCATATTGGGATTGGCATTGATTTGTGCAATGGCAGAGGCGAAGCGGGATGCAGAGGTGGTAGAGGTGCGCAAAGGTCTAATGGTATAAAACTGATAGCCGCTACCCTGTGTTCCGTACATCCCACCATGCCCAAGGGACGCCCCCATAGCATCGTTTACATTTTTTTGCGTTGCGTCGGATTTTTGAGCCACTACAGCATAATGGTAATACAGGTTGCGGCCCAGGCTATTTAGTTCGCCCTGCGTCAAAATCATCTCAGAATCTTTAATTGTCTGACACGCCGCATTGAAGGAATCCTTGTCTGAAATGCGGCGGATTTCCTCAGACTGTTGGGACCAATAATCGGTGATGGGGGCATGGGTCGCAATGTCAGCCTTGCCCAGTTTCAGCGGCACACTCGACATAGTTCCCACCAAGCTCCCCGTCGTGGGCGGCACGGTCGGTTCAACGGGACTATCCGGGCCGCTGGAAGCTCCACCCAGCACCTTCTTGACACGGGAGTACACAGCAGAGGCGGCGGCGCGTTCCATATTGCCGTTGCCGTCGAACCGTCCCCCGCCTACGCCGTTGATAATGCCCAGCGCCCAACAAGTAGCCACGGCCTCATGGTTCATGGGGTAGATGCTGTCCAGGTCGGCAATCTCGGTCTTTGCCGCCGCTACTTTGGAAGCATCGGCGGTGACGTTCTTATCCTTCAACAGCTTCGCCACGGTTTCCGCCATTTGCACCCGAGAGGCGGGGGCGCTTAGCTGAAAGTCATTCACAAAGCCCAGGATATGGTGCTCTTGTAAAACCTCCACTTCCCGGTTGTACCACGTTGTCTTTGCCTTCGTCTCGACCTCGTTCCCATAAAAAGCACGGGCCAAAATGCAGGACCATTCTGCCACCGTGAGCACACCGCCGGGGCTGAATTTCCCGCCGCCAACGCCGTTCACCGCTCCATCCGCCGCCGCTTCTTCTACATAAGAATAGGCCCAATGGTCAGTGGTCACGTCTGAAAACCTGGGGGCGGCGGCATAGGCCGGGGCGATACCCACAGCCAGGGCCAGCGCCAACGCAACGGCCAATATTCGATTTTTCTTCATGTTCCTTTCTCCAATCTGAAAATATTCCCGGTCAACCCTGGGGCGGGGGTTGCTTGAGGTCCCCGCCCCTTTTACGGGTTTCGTCCGGGAACATAAAGCGGCATTGAGCTATGTAAACTCAACACCGCAAAAGACGCGAACACACAAAACCACCGCTTTCCCGGTTGCAAAAATCGCCCGGTACGGCTATAATGGTCGTGGGATGCAACTTTATGTTGTCGTGTTGAGCACCTGGTCTGCTCACGCGGGGCCGTAGGGTGCTGGTAACACCCTATGGCCCGCCCGCTATTATGTTCCCAACCACATTTTAGCGCAAACCACCAAGGATTGCAATAACCCTTTTCAAAAAGAATCGCCTGGATTTTCTGAATGTGCACTTACAACGGAGCGCCCTTTTCCGATTGTAAGTGCACTTTCATTTTTCCCCTTATCCCGCTTCCTCCATTTTTTGCATACAGTCCCCGCACAGGATATTTACTTTTTTCGTGGCCCGTACAGAAAGCCCACAGCAGGGACACACCAGCTTGCGGGTGCTGGATGGCCTCTTACCCCCCGGAACGTTCCCGGCCCCCGCCTGGGGCGTTCCAGCGGCCCCCGTGCGCATAGGAAGCAGAGTGCTTCGGCCTAACGTGATTTCAGAAAATCCTTTATCAAGGGCATATTGTATCAACCTGTCGTTGCCCTCCGGGGTGGTGTTCCAGCCATAGGCCCCGCACGGTATACACACGAGCCCGCGCCGTTCTGCTTCCATTTTGAATCGCTTATTGTGATATTTTCCACCTCTGGAAACCTCTTTAATTCCGTTTTCCCGGCAATAAAGGTGCACCATTTCATGGAGCAGGGTGTCAAGTGTTTCCTCAATGGGGTAATTCAAGACCTCGGCGGCGATATTCAGTTCATAGGCGCTGTCCTCCTTTTTGCGCCAAACCTTCGCCACTGTGCAATGCCCCATGCTTCCAGGCTTGCTCTGAACGGTGATGATAGGTACAGGTAACTCCCCATCAAAGAAGTCAGTGTTGAGGTTGTTGTAAATGTGCTCTAATGCAGAAAGGGCACGGGACATTTTGGAGAACGGTTTCGACATAATGCAGACCCCCCAGAATTTAGTGTGGCGAAGCTCAGCGCCTCGCGCTGAGCTTACCCCCCGACCGCGCCCCCTGTTCGGACTGTCAAGGCTGGCCGTAGGCCACCAGCAAAAAATTTCCGCCCTCTGGAAAATTTTTGCCGCCTTGACAGGCTGGACAGGGGGTGCTACCCGGTAGACGCTGGGAGTTGGAGGACATAAACACGCCCGCGCCTCTCTTGCCGAAATAGTCGAATCGCACAAAAAACGGCCAATTTTTGCCGCATTTTTTATCGGTATCCGAAACGCAAAAAAATATCAGAAAATTTCGACGTTTTTTCGACGAAAATACTGAAGTTTTTGAAATTTCTTTCTGTTTTTTCGTCAATTTACATAGACCCCCTTGCTGTGCTATACTGTGCTATAGTGACGCGAGGGTGGCAGCTCGTTTCACGGCCCAACCCAAAAGGTTGTAAAAAAAGGCGAATCAGAATCACAAGGTTTTCAACACGGTGTGACTATCTGAAGGGATAGTGCACCCAAGGGAACTCTTGTATTCTGGTTCGCTTTTTTCGCCCGATTCGCCTTACTGCCAAATCTGCCAACTTGTACCTTGAAAACCTGTGCCCCCGCCGCGTGGGACGAAACGCGGCAAGCCATCCCCGGTGGGCTTGCCCGTAAACAGCGGGCCAACGATTGGGGCCGCGCCTATGCGCGTGTACGATTGAAAGGAGGCATGATATCCATTTGTTTGCGGGGCTGGAGCCGCGTAGAGTACCCCAGTCAGCCAACCTTACAGCGGGCTTAAACGTGAAGGGCGCCGACAGCGGCGACACATATCTGCTTAACTCCAAAAATTACATCAGAAAGGAATTTACAACAATGAAAATCATCGGTTATCAGCGGAGCAATTTCAAAGGGGACCAGGGCAATGAGATTCGCGGTATGCGCATTTATCTCACCTCTCCCCTGACCAGCGGCCAGGACGTGGAGGGCGAGGCTTGCGAGTGCGTCTACATGACGGACGACAAGCTGGCCCGTTGCGGCTACGTCCCCAAGGTCGGCGATGAAGTCAACGTGTCCTACAATCGTTACCGCAAGCCCGACAACATCACCCGCATCAAGGCTTAACTCCTTCATGGGAGGACCCCCGCAAGGGGGCCTCCTACTTGATATATACAACAAATCGCCATCACTCACCCGCCTGAAAGGAGGTTTTCAGCCATCAAATGAGCACCGCCCAAGCCCTCCAAAAAGACAAACTATACACCAACGCCCGTATCAAATCGTACCCGTCAAAGACCGTCGTGCAGGTGTCTAACCGCCCTCTGTTCCCTGTGGACCAGGGGAAACCGCCGCCCCCCTGCAACACCCCGCCCCATGAGCCGCCCCCTTCCAATGACGCAGACCGCTCCGAACCGCCGGATCGGGAAAGCAATCCCCGCGCACCTGCCAAGGACCCCGCGCGGGCCAAGGCGGAGAGCAAGCGGCGGGCGCGGGCCAGCGTCACCGATATTGCCCTGCTCAACCCGTTCACCTATTTTTTCACCTGGACCCTGAACGGCAATTTGATAGACCGCTACGACGCGGAAACTGTGTCGAGAAAGCTCCAGACCTTCCTCAGCAACGCAACCCAGCGTAAGGGTTTTCAATACGTCCTTATCCCCGAATACCACAAGCGCAAAAAGGGGGAGGACAGGCCCGCCCTCCATATGCACGGCCTCTGCAATCTCGGTGCCGTTCAGATTGAACGTGCACTTTCAGAGAACGGCCGTGGCCTCACCGATGACGAGGGCCGGCCCATTTACAATGTGCTGGACTGGAAATGGGGCTTTTCCACCTGCGTACCCCTGGACGGAGAATACGACCGCGCCATCCACTACGTCACCAAGTACATCACCAAGGCCAAGGACAAGATTTTTGGCAAATGGTATTTCAGTTCCCGTGGCTTGAAGAAAAAGCCGGACATTATCCCCTTAGAGCCTATCCCCTATGACGAGTTCCGCGACGCGGAAAAGCTCCAGACCCACCAACAATTTGAAAGCGAAATTTATAGCGGCGTGAAAATCATATCGGAAAAGAACCCGCCGTTAGCACCTATAAAATCGACCGAATGAAAGGATTGATGATTTATGAGTACCAATCATGATAAGCAAGAATCCCTGGCGCTGGAAACCAAGATAAAACAGACCTGCAAGCGCCTCCTGCGCGGTGTCGGCGCTATCCGGGAGAATCCGGCCAAGGCCGTACCCATCGTGCCCTTCTACGCGCTCCTGACCGTGTTTTATGCCGCCCGCCACAAGCTCCTGGGCTACGCTCCCGGCGACCTGCTGGCCCCGCTGAACGACCTGCTGGCGGTGCTGGTCACTGGCGTTCCCGCTGTGGCCGCCCCACCCGCCCTCCTGTGGGCGGTGGGCGGTCCAAAAGAGGCCGGAAAGGTGCAGGACAACCTGCTCCGGGCTGGCCTGGTCAACTCCGCTGGCGAGGCTCCCACGCTGATTTCCACTGAGAGGGACCCCAACAACCCCAACGTCAAAATCTACACCTTTGAATCCTGCGGCATTGCCCTGACTACCTGGATGGATAGCGCCGACAAGATACAGACCTGCCTCAACATGACCATTGCCGATATTCGTTACGGCATCGACCACCAGCACATTCAACTGTCCGCCGCTTCCCCTATGACCATGCTCCCCACGGACCTGCGCTACCACAGGGGATTACTCCCCCAGGAACACACGGTCCTGCTCCTGGGCCTGTCCGCTATGGGACCTGTCATGCTGGACCTTCGGTATACCCCGCATTTGATGATTGGCGGGTCCACCAACTCGGGCAAGTCCGTGACCTTGAAGTTCCTTTTGTTTCAGTGTGTGGCCCACGGCATGGAAGTGACCATTGCCGACTTCAAGGGCGGCGTTGATTTCTGCGCCCCGTGGTGGCGAAAAAGCGTGCGCCTTGTCTATGACCTGGAGGGGCTGGTACAACTGCTGGACACCTTCATGGAGGCACTGGACGAGCGCAAAAAGCTGTTCCGGGAGGAGGGCTGTTCCAACATTGAGCAGTACAACACCAAGATTGAGAGGGCCCAGCCCGTCCAGCTTCTGCCCCGCATGGTGTTCGCCACTGACGAGGCCGCTTTTGTGCTGGACAAGTCCGGCCACACCAAGGAGGAAAAGGAGCTCATTGACAAAATCGCCGCCAAGCTGAATGTGCTCACCGCACAGGGCCGGGCCTTTGGCCTCCATGTGTTCCTTTCCACCCAGCGCCCCGATTCCCAGGTCATCCCCTCCTTCGTCCGCTCCAATATCGACACCCGCATTTGCGGACGGGCCGACAAGATTTTGTCTGAAATCGTGCTCGGCTCCACCATTGCGAATGAAGTGATTCCCAAGACCGCTCAGGGCCGCTTTGTCATGAACGATGGCTGTGGCAACAGCGCGACGGTGTTCCAGTCCTACTACCTGCCCGACTACATTCTGGAAGGGGAGGGCCATTGATGGATTATACCGATTTCAGCCAAGTGCCCATTATCATGAACGTCACCCAACTGGCAAAGGTGCTGGACATCAGCAAAAACACCGCCTACAGCCTGATACACAGTAACCGCATTGAGGCGGTAGAGATAGGCCACCAGTACCGGGTGTCCAAGGAGGCCGTTTTGAAGTTCCTGGGCGTTTCCGCCGCATAACTGCAGAAATAGATTGACGAACCGCCGCGCCCGGTATACTATGGTGTCAGTGTATCGGACGCGGCATTTATTGGAAGGAGGATTTATCACAATGCCGCGCAAAAAAGAAAACGCCCGCGCCGCCAGCGGCACAGGCACCATTCGTAAAAAGACCGTCACCCGCAACGGGAAAGAGTATGTCTACTGGGAGGCCCGCTACACCGTGGGCTTTGACCCCGGCACCGGGAAGCAGATTCAACGCTCCATCACGGGCAAGACACAGAAAGAAGTTGCCCAAAAGCTGAAAGCGGCCACCGCCGCCCTGGACGCTGGCACCTACACCGCCCCCTGCCGCATGGCCGTGGGCGCGTGGATGGATATTTGGGCGCATGACTATCTGGGCGGGGTGAAGCCTTACACGGTGGCAGACTACATCGGCAACATCAAGAACCACATCAAGCCCGCTCTGGGGGCGGTGAAGCTGGAAGCTCTGAATACCCACACCATCCAGGGCTTCTATAACAGCCTTGTAAGGCCCCCTGACGAGGGCGGCAAGGGTCTATCCCCCAAGACCCTGCGGAACATCCACACCGTGCTCCACAGCGCCTTGCAACAGGCCGTGGCGGTGGGCTATCTCCGTTTCAATCCCTCCGATGCCTGTATCTTGCCCCGCATGGTGAAGAAGGATATCAAGCCCATGGACGAGGAAGATTGCAAAGC
>CAJTJA010000063.1 GCA_910576845.1 uncultured Oscillibacter sp. | reverse complement strand
TGAAAATCCAGCGGAGGCTGTTCCGGAGCACAGGCCGGGAGCTGACAAAAGATGAGTACACGCGGCTGGTGGAAACGGCGCAGGGCCTGGGGAAGACGCGCCTGGCGCTGCTCATCGAGACGATCTGCGCCACGGGCATCCGGGTGTCGGAGGTGAAGTACATCACAGCCGAGGCATTGCGGGCGGGCCGGGCGGAAATCTCGCTGAAGGGGAAGATCCGGACGGTTTTATTGCCCGGCAAGCTATGCCGTAAGCTGCAAAAATACGCCAAAAAGCAAAAAATCACCTCCGGCGAGGTCTTCCTCACCAGAAGCGGAAAGGGCGTCTCCCGCCGCCAGATCTGGGCGGAGATGAAGGCGTTATGCAAGCAGGCCCGGGTGGCTCCCTCCAAGGTGTTCCCCCACAACCTGCGCCACCTGTTTGCGCGGACGTTCTACCAGGCGAGCCGTGATGTGGCGAAGCTGGCGGATGTGCTGGGGCATTCCAGCATCGAGACGACGCGGATCTACCTCATCTCCACCGGGGCGGAGCATGTGCGGCAGCTGGAGCGGCTGGGGCTGATTTCTTAGGCGGAAAATAGACAAAGTTAATAAGTTGTCCTAAAAGTGGAAGAAAAGAAAAACTTCCACGAGGAAACCGTGAAGAACTTGTAAGCATGGTAACACAAACGAAAGTGGAATGCAAGCCCTTTTACGGGAAAACCGCATAACAAATCCTGCCGGCCAAGGGCAGAAAGTCAGGCCGGCTTAGATTTGCATACCCAGAAGGCGCCCCGGAGAGGAAAGCGGGCGCCTTTTTGCTGTCAGGGCAGGGCGGAAACGCCCTGCCCTGCGCCCAAAAATAGGGCGGTATATTAAGTCTGTGATGAAAAAAGGAAGGGAGGTGGAGGCGGATGCCGCAGACAAGGCAGCATATCCAGGGGGGCAGCAGTGTGCGTGTACGGCACGCCCCTGGGACAGAGCAGGGGGTGCGGATCACACCGGAGGGGATCGAGCGGTTCCTGAGCGTATGCCGGGCAGAGGGGCGCGTAGAGGGTACGTTGAAATGGTACCGGCGTGGTCTGGAGCGGCTGTACAAGGACCTGGCGGAGGACAAGACCGTGCGGCACGGGACGCTGGAGCGGTGGCGAGAGAGCCTGCTGAAGGCGGGCTACGCGGCCAGTACGATCAACAGCTTTCTGTCCGTAAGCAACGCATACCTGGACTTTGTAGGGCACCGGGAGTACCAGCTGGCGAGCCAATTGAAGCAGGAGGCGGAGGTGCAGCCGGAGCTGACGCGGACGGAGTACCTGCGGCTGCTACAGACAGCCCGGGCGTTGAACCGTGAGCGAGTATACCTGCTGGTGAAGCTGTTTGGCACGACGGGGCTGACGGTGCAGGAATTGGAAAAGGTGACGGTAGAGGCGGTCAGGGAAGGGAAGCTAACGATCCAGTTCAACCGGAACAAGCAGATGCTGCGCATCCCGGAGGGGTTGCAAAAGGAATTGCTGGACTATGCAAAGCGGAGCGGCTATCTCACCGGCCCCATCTTCCTGACAAAGGACGGCACGCCCATGAGCCGCACCTATGTGAGCACGATCATCCGGCAGCTGTGTACGCTGGCGAAGGTGGCGGAGGAGAAGGGGAACCCGCGGTGCCTGAAGCGGCTGTACCAGAGCACCCGGGCGGGGATTGAAGATAATATTGCGCTGCTGGTGGAGCAGGCCCACAACCGTCTGCTGGAGCAGGAGCAGCTGGAGATTGGATGGGCGGAGCAATAAGAATAAAGAGATAAGGGAGAACGGCAATGAAAGGGATCATATTAGCGGGCGGGAGCGGGACGCGGCTGTACCCGCTGACAAAGGTGACAAGCAAGCAGCTGCTGCCGATTTACGACAAGCCGATGATTTTTTACCCGCTGTCCACACTGATGCTGGCGGGGATCCGGGATATCCTGATCATCTCCACGCCCCAGGACCTGCCGAATTTTGAACGGCTGCTGGGGGATGGGAGCCAGTTCGGCATCCAGCTGTGCTACAAGGAGCAGCCGTCGCCGGACGGCCTGGCCCAGGCGTTCATCCTGGGGGATGAGTTCATAGGGGACGAGCGGTGCGCCATGATTTTGGGAGACAACATCTTCTACGGTGCGGGCCTGACGGCCCACCTGCGCCATGCGGTGGAGCAGGATGAGGGTGCGACGGTGTTCGGCTACTATGTGGAGGACCCGGAGCGGTTCGGCGTGGTGGAATTCGACGGGGCGGGCCGGGCGGTGTCCATAGAGGAGAAGCCGGCCCAGCCAAAGTCCAACTACGCGGTGACGGGTCTGTATTTCTACGACAGACAGGTCTGCGCCCGGGCCAAGGCGCTGAAGCCGTCGCCCCGGGGCGAGCTGGAGATCACGGACCTGAACCGGACCTACCTGGAAGACGGGAGCCTGCATGTGATCACCCTGGGGCGTGGGTACGCCTGGCTGGACACGGGCACGGTGGATTCGCTGTCGGAGGCGTCGGAATTCGTGCGGGTCATTGAGTCCCGGGAGGGGATACAGATCTCCGCGCCGGAGGAAATTGCCTACCGCAACGGCTGGATCACCCGGGATGAGCTGGAGGCGTCCGCGACGGCCTACGGCAAGTCCCCCTACGGGGCGCACCTGCGGAAGGTGGCGGACGGAAAGTACATCTATTGAGGTGCGGCAATGAAATTGACAGAGACAGGGTTAGCCGGGGTATATATTGTGGAACCGGCTGTGTTTGGAGACCACCGGGGCTTTTTTATGGAGAGCTGGTCGAAGCGGGCCTTTGAGGCGGCGGGCCTGCAATATGAATTTGTCCAGGACAACCACTCGTCCTCCGCGGTGAAGGGGACGCTGCGGGGCATCCATTTCCAGCGTGGGGAGCACGCCCAGGCGAAGCTGGTGCGGTGTACCCGGGGTGCGGTGCTGGACGTGGCGGTGGACCTGCGTGGGAAAAGCCCCACATATAAAAAGTGGGTGGCGGTGGAGCTCTCCGCAGAGAACAAGCGGCAGCTGCTGATCCCCCGTGGGTTCGGCCATGGGTTTGTGACGCTGACGGACGATGTGGAGTTCCTCTACAAAGCGGACAACTGCTATGCGCCGGAGGCGGACGGCGGTATCCGGTGGGATGACCCGGAGCTGGCTGTCCATTGGGGCGTGGCCGCGCCTGTTTTATCCGAGAAGGACAGCAAATCCCCCTTTTTAAAAGACGCCGTAACAGGCTTTGAGGAGTGGTAAACATGAAGATTTTAGTAACCGGCGGGGCCGGGTTTATCGGCAGCAATTTCATCTTCCATATGCGTGAGAAGCATCCGGCCTATGAGCTGGTGTGCCTGGACAAATTGACCTATGCGGGGAACCTGGAGACGCTGGCTCCCGTGATGGATGAGCCCAATTTCCGGTTCATCCGTGCGGACATCGCGGACCGGGAGGCGGTGTACGGCATCTTCGCGGTGGAGCAGCCGGATGTGGTGGTGAACTTCGCGGCGGAGAGCCATGTGGACCGCTCCATCGAGAACCCGGCGGTCTTCCTGGAGACCAATGTGATGGGCACCCAGGTGCTGTTGGACGCGTGCCGGAAGTACGGCGTACAGCGGTACCATCAGGTGTCCACAGACGAGGTGTACGGGGATCTGCCCCTGGACCGGCCGGACCTGTTCTTCACCGAGCAGACCCCGCTGCACACCTCCAGCCCCTACTCCGCGTCCAAGGCGGCGGCGGACCTGCTGTGCCAGGCTTACCAGCGCACGTACAACATGCCCATCACCATCTCCCGGTGCTCGAACAACTACGGGCCCTACCAGTTCCCGGAGAAGCTGATCCCGCTGATGATCGCCAACGCATTGGCGGACAAGCCTTTGCCGGTGTACGGGGAGGGGCTGAACGTGCGGGACTGGCTGTATGTGGAGGACCACTGCGCGGCCATTGGCCTGATCCTGGAGCGGGGCCAGGTGGGGCAGGTGTACAACATTGGCGGCCACAATGAGATGAAAAACATCGACATTGTGCGGCGCATCCTGGCGATTCTGGGCAAGCCGGAGAGCCTGATCACCTACGTGACGGACCGGAAGGGCCACGACATGCGCTACGCCATCGACCCGTCGTTCATCCACCGGGAGCTGGGCTGGCTGCCGGAGACGAGGTTTGATGAAGGCATCCGGAAGACGGTCCAGTGGTACCTGGACAACCGGGCCTGGTGGGAGCGGATCGTGGGCGGGGAATACCAGGGCTACTATGAGCGGATGTACGCCAACCGGTAAGCCGCCCATTGCGATCCTTCTGGCGGTATATGAGCCGCGGCTGGACTGGCTGCGGGAGCAGCTGGAGAGCCTGGAGAAACAGACCTATCCCAATTTGAAGCTGTATGTGCGGGACGACTGCTCGCCCACAGTGCCCTTTGGGGAGATTGAGGCGTGTGTCAAAGGCTGCATCCACGCCTTCCCCTATGAAATCCAGAGGAATGAGCGGAATCTGGGCTCCAACAGGACCTTTGAGCGGCTGACGGAGGAGGCGGAGGGGGAGTACTTCGCCTACTGCGACCAGGATGACGTCTGGCTCCCGGAGAAGCTGTCGGTGCTGCAGCAGGAGCTGGAGGAATCCGGCGCCCTGCTGGCCTGCTCGGATATGTTCATCATAGACGGCGGGGGGAAACAGACGGCGGACAGCATCACCCAAATCCGGCGCAGGCATGTATTCCGCAGCGGCGGCGGGCTGACGGAGGGGCTGCTGATCTCGAATTTTGTCACCGGCTGCACCATGCTGGTGCGTCGTGCGGCGGCCCAGGCGGCGGTCCCCTTCTGCCCGTATATGGTACACGACCACTATATTGCGCTGTACTGCTCCGCGGCCGGGGAGATCCATTCTGTCATGCGCCCGCTGATCCGCTACCGGGTGCATGGAAAAAACCAGACCGGCGTGCTGGCGGGCGTGACGGACAAAGCCAGCTACCGGAGTGAGCGGATTGACCTGCCGCTGCGCAAGTTCCAGTGGCTGGAACAGCATTTCCCCTACAGGGAGGGATTCCGCCGGGAGATCTCCCGGCGGAAGGCGTGGATGTATGCCCGGCAAAACAACTGGGACAGGCGCGGCGGCGCGTGGGCTGTCTGGAAATGCCGGGAATGGGGACTGCTGCCCTCACTGTTCGAGCTGTCGGCGCGGTGGCTGCCGGAGCGCGTCCTGATGTGGATTGTCCATCTGGCGCGGAAAAATATGATTTGAAAAAGTGTAGGAGAAACCAATGAAAATTTTAGTGACAGGCGTAGGCGGCCAGCTGGGCCATGATGTTTGCGGGGTACTGGCCGGGCGGGGGATCGAGCATACGGGCGTGGATCTTGCGGATTTTGATATCACAGACGCCCAGGCAACCCGTGCGTATATCGTCAGGAACCATCCTGACGCGGTCATCCACTGCTCGGCCTGGACGGCGGTGGACAAGGCGGAGGAAGAGCTGGAGAAGGTCCGGGCGGTGAACGCCGGAGGGCCCCGGAATATCGCGGCGGCGTGCCGGGAGATTGACGCGAAGCTGCTCTATATCTCCACAGACTATGTGTTCCCCGGGACCGGGGAGCGTTTTTATGAGCCGGAGGACCCCACGGGCCCCTTGGGCGCGTATGGGGCGACCAAGCTGGAAGGGGAGCAGGCGGTACAGGAGCTGCTGGAGAAATATTTTATTGTCCGCATCTCCTGGGTGTTCGGCAAAAACGGCAATAACTTCGTGAAGACCATGCTGCGCCTGGCGGAGACGAGGCGGGAGCTGAACGTGGTGTGCGACCAGATTGGCAGCCCCACCTATACGGCGGACCTGGCCCCGCTGCTGTGCGACATGGTGATGACGGACAAATACGGCATCTACCACGCCACCAACGAGGGCGTGTGCTCCTGGGCGGAGTTTGCCCGGGAAATCTTCCGGCTGGCGGGGAAGGACGTCACGGTCCAGCCCGTGCCTACCAGCGCGTACCCCACCCGGGCGGTGCGGCCCCTGAACTCCCGCATGAGCAAGGACAAGCTGGAGAAGATGGGCTTTTCCCGCCTGCCGGACTGGCAGGACGCGCTGAGGCGGTATCTGCAGGAGCTTGAGGGAGCGGAGCGGATGTGAGCGGGAAACAAGTGAGAAAGGGCTGCGCCGTTGCGCTGGCTGTGTATATGGTTCTGGCTGTGGCGTTTTACTGGATTGCCGGCGGCCAGCTGCGGTTCCGGGAGGAAAGGACGGATTGCGTCAGCGCCAGCGAGCCCATTGGGGAGCTGGTGCAGGGCATGGAAATCCGGCAGCCGTTTGTAGCGGCGGCGGATGAGATCCGCAGTGTGGATATGCGCCTGTCCACCTATCAGCGGGTAAACAGCGTGCGCGTACTGGTAAGCATTGTGGACGGGGACCAGGCCGTCTTGGCCCAAGCGGAGCTTTCCGGGGCGGACATAGAGGACAATGCCGTCCGCACAATTCCCTTCGCGCAGCCGGCGCAGGTGACGCCGGGAAAACGGTATGAGCTGGTGCTGACTTCCCCGGACGGAGTGCCGGGCAATGCCATCACCGCCTGGCAGGGCAGCACCATTTCCACGGCCAGGGCGGAGTTCCCGGTGGAAATCACAGAGCGGCTGCTGGTGGACGGGGCGGCGCGGGAGGGGATGCTGCACTACAGCCTTCTGACCCGGAGCTACTTCTGGTTCGGCAGCTATTACTGGTACCTTGTCCTGGGGCTGGGCCTGCTGCTGGCGGGATATGGCGCCTGCCTGTGCCGCCTGGCGGGGCAGGGCAGGAGCAGCGCCGGCCTGCGGCTGGCCGCTGCCTTCCAGCGGTATGGGTACTTGATGCGCCAGCTGGTGGCCAGGGACTTCAAGACAAAATACAAGCGGTCCATGCTGGGGATCCTGTGGAGCTTTTTGAACCCGCTGCTGACCATGCTGGTACAGTATATCGTGTTTTCTACCCTGTTCCAGTCGGATATCCCCAATTTCCCCCTCTATCTGCTCTCGGGGATTGTGTGCTTCAACTTCTTCAGCGAGGCCACCGCAATGGGCCTCCAGTCCATCGTGGGCAACGCCGCGCTGATTACCAAGGTCTATGTGCCCAAGTATATCTACCCGGTGTCCCGGGTGTTTTCCTCTGCCATCAACCTGCTGCTGTCGCTCATCCCCCTGCTGGCGGTGATGCTGCTGATGGGTACGCCGGTCCGGCCGGCTATGCTGCTGCTGCCCTTCGGGCTGGTCTGCCTGGTGGCGCTCTGCATCGGGATGGCGTTTGTGCTGTCCACATTGATGGTATTCTTCCGGGACACCCAGTTCCTGTGGGGCGTGGTGAGTATGCTGTGGATGTATATGACCCCGATTTTCTACCCGGAGAGCATCATCCCGGACCAGTATATGCTGCTCTACAAGTGCAACCCGCTCTACCATATCATCCGGTTTGTCCGGATTTTGCTGATTGACGGCGTGTCGCCGGAGCCGAAGGCCTACGCGCTGTGCCTGCTTGCTTCTTTTGTGCCGCTGGCGCTTGGGGCGGCCATCTTTAAGAAGCATCAGGATAAGTTCATTTTGAACCTGTGAGGAAGACATGATTAAAGCGGAAAATGTGTCAGTGAAATATCTGATGGCCTACGACCGGATCAAGAGCATGAAGGAGTATCTGGTGCAGCTGGTCAAGGGGAACATCCAATACGAGGAATTCTGGGCGCTCCAGGACGTCAGCTTCGAGGTGAAGAAGGGCGAGGTGCTGGGGATCATCGGGCACAACGGCGCGGGGAAATCCACGCTGCTGAAGGTGATCTCCGGCATCCTCAAGCCCACCAGCGGGGGCGTGCAGGTGAACGGGACGGTTGTGCCCATGCTGGAGCTGGGCAGCGGGTTTGATTTTGACCTGACAGGCCGGGAGAACGTGTTCCTCAACGGCGCGATCCTGGGGTACCCGGAGCAGTTTTTGAAGGAGAAGTATGGGGAGATTGTGGAATTCTCCGAGCTGGGGCAGTTCATTGACGTGCCCCTGCGCAACTATTCCTCCGGTATGGTGATGCGCCTGGCCTTCTCCATCGCCACGGTCGTCCAGCCGGATATCCTCATTGTGGATGAGATCCTGGCCGTTGGGGATGCGGACTTCCAGGAGAAGAGCAAACGCAGGATGCTGGAGCTCATGGGCGGCGGTACTACAGTCCTTTTCGTCTCCCATAGCCTGGGGCAGATCCAGGAAATGTGCGACCGCGTCCTCTGGCTGGAAAAGGGCCGGTTGAAGATGGCTGGCAAGACGGAAACTGTGTGCGCTATGTATCAGGCGGGGTAGGTGAGGGATATGAGTGAGATTTACAACAGAGAGTATTACAAGCAATACGATGTCGGCGTTGGAAAGGTTGACTATGAGGGCTCTGTTTACACAGAGGGGTTTTTAACGGCAGTTGCTGACTATATCGTGGAGGGGCTCCACCCGAAGTCGGTATTGGACGCTGGCTGCGCCATGGGATACTTGGTAGCGGCGCTGCGGGACCGCGGTGTAGAGGCCTATGGGGTGGATATCTCGGAGTACGCGATCTCTAAAGTCAGGGAGGATATCCGGCCGTACTGCGCGGCCGGTTCCTTGACGGAGCCGCTGCCTGACGGCCTGCCCAAGCGATATGACCTGGTGGTTACGATAGAAGTGCTGGAACACCTCTATGAGGAGGATGGGAAGCAGGCCATCCACAATCTTTGCGCGCTTTCTGACCGCATTATCTTCTCATCGACGCCGGATGATTTTACAGAACGCACCCATGTCAATGTACAGCAGAGGGAATACTGGGCCCGTTTATTTGCGGCGGAGGGCTTTTTTGACGATCTGGGCTACCGGCCTACCTATTTAACCGCCTATGCCTCCTGCTTCAAAAAAAGTGGCTGCCTGCTGCGCCAGATTGAAGACTATGAGAGGAATATCCGCTTAGCAGACAGGGAGCTCTCACAGGTAACTGCACAATTAGCCGAGGCACAGCGTGTCATGAACGAAGCTGACAGGCAGCGGAAGGCCGCTGTAGAGTTTTGCACGCAGGTCTACTTTGATACGGGGGACGGATTCCACGAGGGCAATTCCGTCCAGCTGCGCCATGCATACAACACGGAGTTTGACCTGTGCGTCCCGGTAGAAAAAGGGACTGTGGCCTGCCGGGTAGACCCGGCGGAGGAAAGCGTCCTGGTCACGATAAAGCGGGCCTGCGCAGTCACGGATACCGGTATTTGCAGCCTGCAAATAGAGTCAAATGGGATTGCCGTAGGGAATGCGTTCATCTACGAAACCGCAGACCCTCAGATGTGGTTTCCCAATTGGCGGGAGGATATAACCGAGCTGCGTATGACGCTCAGTGTAATGCGGATTACACCGGACGCGGCAGAGGACTATGCCCGGCAGCAGTACATGGAGGCGGAAAACAGGGAGCAATCCGCTGCGGCGTTGGCGGAGCAGGAAAAGCAGCTGGAGCACTATCGCTCCCAGCAGGAATTGGACGCCCAGGTATTGGCGGAGCAGAGGGAGCAGCTCGGCCGGTATCAGCGGCAGCAAGAGGAAAACGCCCAGGTATTGGCGGGGCAAACGGAGCAGCTTGGCCAATACCGGCAGCAGCAGGAATTGGACGCCCAGGCGTTGGCGGAGCAGAAGGAACAGCTCGGCCAATTCCGGCGGCAGCAGGAATTGGATGCGCAGGCGTTGGCGGAGCAGAAGGAGCAGCTTGGTCAATACCGGCGGCAGCAGGAATTGGACGCGCAGGTGTTGGCGGAGCAGAGGGAGCAGGCCGAACAATACCGGCAGCAGTATGAGGCGGAGAGCGAAGCGTTGATGGCGGTGAAAACGCACTGCGCTGAGGTGGAACAGGAGCTTGCCCACTATCAGGAGCATTATTTGGCGGCGATCAACCAGCGGGAGGAGCTGAAGCAGCAGCTGGCCCTGGTACAGAACGCCTACAATGTGATTTCAAACGCATTCTTCTGGAAGATTACAAAGCCCTTCCGTTTTACCCTGGATGGCATTAAGTCCCTGCTTTATAGCAACCGGTATACCGCCTTATGCTGCAAGGGCCTGCGCTGCTGGAGGGAAAATGGCTTTGCCTATACCTGGAGGAAGGTGAAGGAAAAGCAGGGGCATCGTGTTGCTTATCAGGAATACCAGGATTACACACAACAGCTGCAGGCCGCTTTAAACGACGGGATCGATCCCGTTGCGGGCCCCAGGTTCAGCATTTTGGTGCCGCTCTATAATACCCCGGAACGGTACTTAAGAGAGATGATCACGTCTGTTATAAACCAATCCTATACAAATTGGGAGCTGTGTCTGGCGGATGGCAGTACGGAGCATTATGTGGAGGAGGTCTGCCGTGAATACGCACAAGGAGACGCTCGAATCCGGTATATGCGCCTGGCAGAAAACCGCGGGATTTCTGGCAACTCCAATGCTTGCGCGGATATGGCGGATGGGGAATATTTGGTGCTGCTGGACCATGATGACGTATTGCCTGCACACGCCCTTATCGAAAACGCCAAAGCAATCCTTGAAACCCAGGCGGATGTCCTTTACTCGGATGAAGACCACCTGACCGCAGCAGGCACCCATACAGCGCCATTTTTCAAGCCGGATTGGTCCCCTGATTTATTATACAGTCAGATGTATATCTGCCACCTTCTGGTTATCCGCCGGGAACTATTTACAGAGATTGGCGGTTTCCGGCCGGATTTTGATGGCAGCCAGGACTATGACTTAATGCTGCGGTTATCCGAAAAAACAGACCGGATTTGCCATATCCCGGAAATATTGTATTTCTGGAGGGAGAGCGAAACCTCCACCGCAGCAAATGCGGATGCAAAGCCATACGCGCATATAGCGGGAAAGAGGGCGTTAAACGAACATCTTAACCGAAAATACGGGTTGGGGGCCCATGCGGAGGACAGCGCCTATACGTTTGTTTTTGATGCACGGTTTGCTTTGCCGGCAGGTCTGTTGGTCTCCATCATAATTCCCATGAAGGACAAGTGGGAAATGACGGCGGCCTGCGTACAAAGCATCCTTGACAAGAGCAGCTATCAGAATTTTGAAATCCTTCTATTGGACAACCGTTCCGAGGAAGAAAACACAAAGAAGTGGCTGAAGGAGATCCCGCTGCAGGACCACAGGGTCCGGGTCATCGCAGCGGATATGGAATTTAACTGGTCAAAGCTGAACAATTTTGGCGTTTCTCATGCCTGTGGGGACGTTTTCATCTTCCTTAATAATGATACGCAGGTGATCAGTGAAGACTGGATGGAGCGGCTGAGCGAAAACGCATGGAGAAATGATACCGGCGTAGTAGGCGCGCTTTTGCTGTATCCGGATCAGACCATACAGCACGCTGGCGTTGTCGTAGGGATCGGGGATTGGGCGGATCATATTTTTAAAGGGATGCAGCCCTCACATTATGGCAGCCCCTATGTCTCCCCGATGGTGAGCAGGAATGTCTTGGCAGTGACAGGCGCATGTCTGGCGGTTTCCCGCAGGACCTGGGATATGATTGGCGCATTTGATGAGGAATTTATCATTTGCGGCAGTGATGTAGAATACGGGATTCGGGCGTATGAGCATGGATTGTTCAACCGCTATGATGTAAACGTCCAGTTATACCATTTGGAATCAAAGAGCAGGGATTCCTATATTCCTGAGATTGATTTTCAGAAATCCTATGCCGCCTATACGCCGTATCGTGAGAATGTTGACCCGTTCTTTAATGTCAACCTTGATAAAGCTTCGGTTATTCCGATGGAGAAGCCATGTGCAATGGACTTGATAAATTTTAAAAATTATTTGAAGCATTGTCCTCTGACAGCAGGGGTGTACCAAGCGGCAAAAAATATGTTCATGCCGCCGCAAAGCTATGTGATCCCGGAAATCGGGCGCCTGTCCCCGAGAAGGACAGAAGATGGGGCAAAGCTCCGGCTGAACCTATTGATTCCTTCTGTTGATCAACAGCATGTATTTGGAGGGATAGCGACTGCCATTTCCTTTTTCCAGTCATTACAGCAGCATAGTAACTGGCCGGCCCGCATCCTGGTAACAGATACAGCAATTGTAGAAAAGAGCTCCATCACGTTGGATGGCTACTCGCTCGTGGACTGCATGGAGGAAAGCGATGAGCCGCTGCAGCTGATCGGTGTGGCAGACCGTTACCAGAAGAGCCTTCCCGTATCCGGAAACGATGTCTTTATTGCAACGGGATGGTGGACTGCATATGTTGTTGCGGATGTGATACGGTGGCAGGCAGAAACATATGGGAAAAGGCATCCGCTGGTTTATCTGATTCAGGATTATGAACCAGGGTTTTATCCATGGTCATCCAGATATCTGATGGCGGACAGTACATATCGTATGGATATCCCAACAATTGCCGTGATGAATTCCTCCCTGTTGGAGCAATTTTTTGAAAAGAATCAGTATCACTTTGAAAAAGTCCTATGCTTTGAACCGCATTTGAATGCAAGCCTGCAAAAGTTTTTGCCAGCAGAGGCGGCCTCGATTGCGAAGAAGAAGCAGATATTGGTTTATGGAAGGCCCTCCGTTGCCCGCAATGCGTTTGAACTGATTGTGTATGCTCTGAAAACGTGGTGCAGCCAACAGCCAGATGCATCTGATTGGGCAGTACTCTCGGCTGGTGAACACCACGATGATGTGGATTTAGGTGCGGGTATGGTGTTGCATTCGGTAGGAAAGCTGTCTTTGGAAGAGTACGCCAAGTTAATGCTTGAAACATATGCGGGGATTTCTTTGATGGTTTCACCGCATCCCAGCTATCCGCCTCTGGAGATGGCGGCTTTCGGAATCAGGACCATTACGAATTGCTACAGCAACAAGGATCTTGCCTCCTTTAGTGAGAATATCATCAGCCTGCAATCCTGCAGCCCATTGGATATTGCCAATAAGCTATGCGGCATTTGTCTCGGTTATACCGGATATGGCGTGCCAATCCGGTCTGATTTCTCTGTGGATGGGGAGGGGCAATTTGATCGAATTGTTGGCGATCTTAAGGAGCTTTTAAATACAACAGAGAAATGATGTAATTATGAAATGCGGAGTTTTTGAATTTATGCGGCAGAGAAGTTCGCAGAAGGTAGTATCTATTAGAATTCTAATTGATCTTGGGTGAGGGAGTCTTTTATAGTGAAGAAAAAAAGGAATTCCTGGGGGCTATACATATGTCTGCTTTTTTTGAGCATCGCAACTGTTCTTGTAGTTGAAGGTGTTACTCTTTTTTTCCAGGTTAGGCATCAAATAATATTAGAGGGGGAGTCCTTTTTTGATCAGAAGTATAGCATTACATATAATGGCTATCAGCAAAT
>CAJTJA010000062.1 GCA_910576845.1 uncultured Oscillibacter sp. | reverse complement strand
CCATAAAATCCTCCAAACAAGACATATGTCTTGTTTTTTGAATGGATTATACGGTATCGTAAAAGAAATTTCAAGGGAGGAAAGTTAACGTATGCCATCCGTTTTTGAAGAAAAGAACAGTTCCAAAGCAATTATGCGGGTTGGACTGCCCGCTATGCTGGGACAGCTTACCACACTGATTTATAATCTTGCCGACACATTTTTTGTCTCTTTGACCAGAGAACCCGCAATGATCGCCGCTGTGACACTGTGCGCCCCTATATTGCTTATCATCATGTCGATTGCCTGTGTTTTTGGGATGGGCGGCAGCAGCGTAATTACCAGATTATTGGGGGAAGAAAAGAAAGAGGAATCCGGCACGACCATGAATTTTTGCGTATATGCCATGGCCATTGCGGGCATTGCTGTCCTGGCTTTGGGGCTGGCATTTTTACAGCCACTGGCAAAAATCTCCGGCGCAGACGCAGATAATATTGCTTATACCTGCGATTATTTGAAATGGATTTTCCTCGGCGCTCCCTTTATCATGATGGCAAATGGATTTGTTCACTTGTTCCGCTCGGTGGGCCTGATTAAGGAAGGCACAATTGGATTGGTACTTGGAAACGCAATCAACATGGTGCTGGATTATGTTTTCATCGCAATCTTTCGGTGGGGAACAGCGGGCGCCGCGCTTGCCACATCGTTAGGATTTGCATGTGCGACGATTTACTACATGTTCTGCATGATTTACGAAGGCCGCAAGGGCAATCAGCTGGTGCCGTTGACACCGAAACGGTTTTCTCTGAATGGCGCTATGGTCCGTAATGTAGTCAGCATCGGCATCCCGGGCGCGCTCATTACGGTGCTTATGAGCGTATCCAACATTGTGCTGAACAACTATATCGGTATTTATGGGTCTGACGCGGTGGCCTCTTATGGGATTGCTTATAAACTCGATATGATTCCCATTTTGCTGTCAGTAGGATTATCCCAGGGCGTTGCTCCTTTGGTGGGCTATTGCTATGGAGGAAATGAGAACAGGCGAATGTCCGATATTGTGAAACTGACAACACTATATGGCATTCTCATGGGTGGGATGTTTACCGCTGTCTTTGTACTGTTTGGAAAACCGCTTGCCTCCATATTCCTGGAAGATTCTGTCTTAATTGAGCAAACGGGGTACTTTTTGAAAATCCTGTGCCTGTCGGCTCCGATGCTTGGGATTATCAATATGATGACCAGCTATTTCCAAGCGCTGGGTAAGGCGATAAAATCGCTGACCATTACACTTCTGAGAAATGCGGTGCTGTTTATTCCGGGCGTCATGATTCTAAACCATTTCTGGAAATTGAACGGCGTCATTGCGGCACAGCCAGTCGTTGAAACAGCTTTGGCAATCATTTGCATACTGATGTATGTGATCGATGTAAAGTCACCCCGCCGTTAATCAACGCATAGCCAGCCTAAGCCGGATAAGACAAAATCTATAAACCAAATGTTCCAGATAAGCCTTTAGTGAAGGGCTGGAGCAAGCCTGTCTACAGATAACAGCAAAAGAGATGGAGCATCCCTGACTTGGGATGCTCCGCCTCTTCTGCATTTCAGAAGGAGGAAATCAACATTATGAAACAGCATGCGGACGGCTTCGCTTCGTCCTCTAAAAGTCCCTCAAAGGAAACCTATGAGATGAGCAGCCAGGAATTTATCGTTCACGTGAACACGCTCACCCCCCAGCAAAGAAGCCAACAGAAATCTGCTGGACTTTGGCAACAGCCTCTGGCTCCAAGTGAAAGAGGACATGTAGAATGCGTTTTTCTTCATTTCCCGCCACTTTAACCCGGATACATTACAAGGTGTGTACGACCTGAGCGGAATTGCGAATGAGGGGATGCTGCCGTGGGAGATGATAGGCGCGGCAATTTATTTGCAGACAAATACGCCGGTGCAGGAGATCGAGGAGGATGCCTGGGACTATTTCGTAGGTTTTACCACCCAGGAAGCCCCTGACAAAATCAGCTCCCTAGCGCTCTGCTCTGTGCATGAGAACGGGTGTAAAACACGGCCCTACACACTCCACTTTGGGCAGTTCAACTCTCAGGATGCTGGAACAGGCAGCAGCTTGCACCAAAATCACAGGCGGCACGGTAACAGAGGCCATACAGAATATCAACTACAATATGAAGCCTGGCCATGCAGCTGCCAATAAGGCTGTCTGTGGCCCGGAATCCTCCATGGAAGAGAAGCTGACCCAGCTGATGCCGGACAGTCCCATTATTGCCGCTCATATCAACTTAAACGCGGACAGCGGAAGCGTCACAGTCAAAATAAATCCGCTAGGGGAGAAGCTGTTGGATGAACGGGAGATAAAGCCCGCCCGCACGGCAAACGGCCTTCAGGCAGGGCCGTTTTTTCAAGCAGAAGAACCAACCGGACAGATAACAGGGAAAAGTGAGAATTTGAGTACAAATGCAATCTCTGGTTTCATGGAAACGAAGCTGGACATCGCCAAGCACACGGAGCTGCTGGATCTGCTGTCCTCGCTGGGCTACACTTTGAAGCGGATTGGCAGCTACTACACTACAGCGGAGATGGACAGCGTCCGTATCCGGGACCTCGTCGGATGGAAGCGCTGCTCCACCCGGCAGGGCGGCGACGCCATCTCGTTTCTTCAGAAGTTCTGCGGGATGCGCTTCCTGGAGGCGGTGGATTACCTGCTGGATATGACATGGAAGGAGGTGGTGGGCGTGGACACCAAGCTCCATGTCCAGACGGTCACGCTCCCTAGCGATACCGATAACGTGGAGAAAATTCTCCAGACCCTGGACGCCGAGGTCGAGGCCACCACCGAGGACGGCTACACGAGAACCTTACACCTGCTCAGATATTTTCCATCATATCCTCCCCGTGGTCCCGGTAAACATCGCTGTCCTGATGGCCCACGGCGCCTGAGAAGGTTCCCTGCCGCCAGCTCTCCAGAGTGTTCCAACGGAATTCCCGCCCGGCCTCCAGCACATACTCGCGCAGTACCGGCACGGCGCTGAATGTCTCCTCCAGAGCCGACTGAAACTCTGTGCAAAGCCGCACCCAGCAGGCTCCGACCGCCTCCAGTTCCAGCGTGTGTGTTCCGTCCGCCAGCGCCGTGCAATGCTCCCGACAGACAGACTTGCCGTCCTGTGAGTACTGGACCCATACTGCCGCCTGAGCGCCCTTCGGAATCTCTGCCTGGTAGCGCAGGCACTCCGGAGCGCTCCCACAGCGTACCCACTCCGTCGTGTGGGTACCATACAGCTTCAGATCCTCGTTCTCAAATCGCAGGTGTACCTGCAGGTCCTGGCTGTCCTCCGCCTCCGGCGTTTTCAGAAGGCGGGCGTTTTCTTCCTCTGTCAGCTTGCGGAGGTAGAAGCGGACTTGGGAAATTTCTCCCGGCAGCATGGTGTGATAAGTACCCCGTCCCCGGCGGTTGTGAATCTTGTTTTTGAAGCCCAGGCCCACCCGAAGGGGAGTGCCCTTCCAGTTTTTCACCGGAGCGTCAAAAACCGGCGGGTCTACATGGGCGCTGTGGAACCCGTTTTCATAGGAGTCTCCTCCGGTTTCCATGTCAAAGGCGCTGGTGTATTGGACCCATTGGTCCTTCCGGATTCCAGCATCCGGATGGTCGCTGTCGTTCCAGCCAAATTCCCCGTTGTCATCGTCGAAGCAGACGCCGTAGGTCACT
The DNA here is from genome assembly GCA_910576845.1 of uncultured Oscillibacter sp. Classification (GTDB taxonomy): domain Bacteria; phylum Bacillota; class Clostridia; order Oscillospirales; family Oscillospiraceae; genus Oscillibacter. The sequence goes on along the minus strand of CAJTJA010000062.1, from coordinate 10,095 downwards.
TTGCCGTTGTCCCGTACCGCCATCCGAAACTGATAGGAGGTGCCCCAGCCCAGGCCCACGCCTTTGGTCAGCAGGGGATTGTGATCGGCTATGATTCCCTTCCCGTCAGTATAGGGAGCTGTGAGCTCCGCTACCCCTGGACGGGTGGTGCCCTTCCCCGGCAGCTTTGCCCATACCATACCGGTCAGCGCACCACTGCTGTGGAGCTTCCAGTCATCTGCAATTTCTAAGTAGTCTTGATAGCCGTCCAGGATCAGCGTCCGCCGTCCTTGCTCGTCGAAGCCTCTGCGAGGCGCACCGTGGACCACTGCGTTATGCCCCTGACCGGAACGGTCCCGAATAATGGGCATCCCCTGGATGCCGCCCTCGATACAGACCGTCCGGGGATCGCTGCTTCCCACCGTGATTTGGTAGGAACCTGCCCGGTCAAACACATGGGAAAAATGGACTTCGCCGGATGCACCTGCATCCAGTGTCAGGCTCTGAGATTCCGCATATTCTCCGTCGATTCGGAATACTGCATCCTGAGTTCCTGCTTCGCTGCCGATGTTGCGGATCCGGGCCTGGACGTTGATCCGGCTGCCGGAGAGTCCCGCCGCCGTACCGTCTCCCACACGGACATCCGGCAGGGTGTAAACAAAGCAGACGGGACGGAATTGCACCTCCACAAAGAATGTATGGTCTCCGATCCGCAGTGTATGCCGTCCCAGCGTCTGTTCCATTGGCAGGGGGGCCTCCAAGGAAACCGACTCCCCCGGTTCCAGCAGGACGGTCTCGCCATGGAATTGATATAAGTACCGGATTTCCCCGTTGTCCAGCACGGGAATCACCGCCGCCGCCAAGCCGCAACCCTGGTTGGTTATCCGTGCCCGGACAGTTACCGCGTCTCCGCAGAGCACCGTTTCCGGGCCGACTTCTACTTGGTCATAGACAAGCTGCTGCTTCTCTGCGGCAATCTGCGTCACCGCTGTCGGGGCCGCCGGGTCCAAAGCACTTGTTTTACCAATGCTGGAGAGAGTCATAAGTTTTTTCTGAAAGTCTATGTCCAGCAGACAGTAATCTCCCCGGGCATTGTACATGCGGGCATCCTGCTGGGTGATATAAACTGTGCCGGCTCCCACCGACGGATCGGCGGAGACATAGCGGGCGTAGCTGTGGGTATGACCCGCAAGCAGCAGGTCCACCCGCCCAGGCTCTGCGATGGCCGGGATATGCCGGGCAGTATAAGCGTCGGAGTAGGGATGGTGCAGAACCAGGAGACGGAATATGGACTGCTTCGCCCACTCTCCCGACAGATCTTTCCGCAGCCAAGCCTTCGCCGCCGCAATTTCCCGGAGGGTGCTGGCGTCGGCGGGCTTTCCGGCGGTCTCGGCGTTCATCTCCCCCAGGCCCCAGGGACCGCTGTTCATCAACGTAATGTGCAGCCCGCCACAGTCCATGGAGCAATCTCCCCGGACCTCTGCGCCATAGCGGCTGTCTTGGACTGCGTAGATATAGGCATCAAAATAGGGGCCGCCCTGATCATGGTTGCCTTCGGCGTAGAGAACGGGAAACCAGTGGATGAAATCTTGTTCATCCTGTCCTTTCAGGAAGTAAGCGAACTGCTCCGCCTGGGCCCCGGTGCCCTCCACAAGGTCGCCGCTGTGGAGGATGAAGCACGGCCTGTGGGTCCAGACCGCCTGGTTGAAGCTCTCCCGGGTGGCAAAGGCGTGGGAGTCAGACAGCGTCATCAGACGGAGCTGCTCCGGGTTCTTGGGCAGGGTGCGGAAACCCGCCGTAAGGTGTTCTCCGCCCTCCAGTTCCACCCGGTAGCGATAGTCCGTCTCCGGCTCCAGTCCCTCCAGCGTCCATCGGTACAGAGCCATTTGCGCTCCCTGGAAAACCGGTGTGTCTGCCACAGCGGGGACTTCAATGGGCGGACAGAAGGGGCCGTCTCCTGTGGCGAGGGAAACAAAGGCGCGGCAGTGAGAATTGCTCTCCCAGGCCACAGTCATGCTGTCGCACGCAGGAGCTAGGAGATAGGGCCCGCAGCGAAATGAAATGGATGCTTCCATGGCGGATGCTCCTTTCTGAATAGGGGGAACAGCAGCGGCAGGGGCTGCCGCTGCTGTTTTCCGAGAAGGTCAGAGGTTTATTTGGACTGGGCGGACTCCCGCTCTTTCAGGTCCCGCATGATCTGGGGATAGATTTTATCCAACTTGTAGAAAATCAAGGTGATTCCAATCAGCCCCCAGGCTAGAATGTTACCCCAGATATAAATATTGGTGATCATGGTAGAGGCGGAGGCAGGAATTACGTCCTCGCCCACAAAGCCAGCCATTTCCAGCAGCAGACCAACCACCGCTACGGTGGCGCCGGAGCCGAACTTTTGTCCGGCGGTGGTGGCAGAGACGATCAGACCCTGCACCCGGGTGCCGGTTTTCCAGTAGCCGTACTCGATAACGTCTGCCAGCATGGAGTACTTCACACCCCGGAAGCAGCCCTTGCCGATGCCCCGCATGACACAGCCAAATAGAGCGACGTAAAGATTGGTGGGGGCAAAGAGCATGGTGACCATGCCGATTACCGCAATCGCCGAGCCGATCAGGGCCACATTGCGCTTGCCAAGCTTCAAAATAAAGGGAGCGAGGACCAGGACGGTAATGATCTGGGGCATCGACTCGAAGGAACCCAGGGCCCCCAGGAAGTCTCGGTTGCCCAGCACATACTGGGCATAGTAAGCGTTACAGGCACCGGTGACGGCCTCATACAGGGCCAGGAACAGTGCCAGCATGAAAAACATGATGAAATATTTATTAGTCACAACAAGCCGCAGCCCGGTCAGCAAGGGCAGGTCGCCGCCGCTCTTGCTCTGGGTGGCGATGTGGACCCGCTCGTGGCAGTTACGGAAGCAGATGAACAGCATCGCGATGGAAATTACCGCGTAAAACACGGAAACCTCAATCCATGCCATCTGTGTATCTCCCAGCAGTGTAACCAGGGGGAAGGTGACGGCCGTGATAATCATATTGCCCAGAGCGGACATGCCGGTGCGGAACAGATTGATGATGGCCCGGTCGTCCGTGTCACGGGTCATCAGGGTGGCCAGTGTGGCATAGGGCAGGTTCAGCGCAGTATAGACCACGGTGGTGCAGAAGTTATAGGTGACGAAGATGTAAACGGCTTTCACCATGACGGAGGCAGGGGGCACGCAGAACAGCAGGATTGCGGAGACGCCGTAGGGAATCATCATCCAGAGAATCCAGGCCCGGGACTTGCCATGCCTGGAATGGGTCCGGTCCACCAACGTGCCGATCAGCACGTCGGAAATGCCGTCGAAAACGCGGGAGACAGCCATAATGGAACCTACCATCACGGCGGAAACCCCGGCTACATTGGTGTAGAAATAGATTAGCAGAGAGGTGGTTAAAGCAAACACAACGTTGCATGCCACATCGCCCAGGCCATAGGAAAAGCGCTCCGGGAATTTGGTCTTTGCAAATTCGGTGTCCTCAAAACGGGACTGCATGAATGACATACTGAATTCCATCCTTTCGCCTCTTTGTTGCATTGGTACCCTGCGAAAAATATGATAGCGCAGAAAGAAATAAAATTCAATATTTAATAACGAACAAAAAATAATAATCTTTATTGAACATTATTCACAATAAATATTGGTTGCATCCTGAGCGCACTTACGGTACAATAAAATTAGATTTTTGTCAAGATTTTTCGGAAGGGAGAAAGGAGGCCAAGAGATGGCCCCAAATCCAATTGCGATGCTAGAGATGCGTTTTCCCTCTTTTCATCGTGTAGAGAGAACCATCGCTCAATATATTATAGACCATGCAAACGATGTGTCCACTATGAGCGTTCAAGAACTGGCCGCCAGATTGGACGTGGCGGAATCGAGTATTATTCGATTTTCCAAGAGCCTGGGCTATACCGGCTACAGTGATTTCAAGCGGAGTCTGCTGGTGAGCGCCGCGTCGCCGGAGCAGCCGATCTTCACAGAGCTTAAAGAGACCGATTCTATGGAGGCGGTTTCCCGGAAGGTTTTCCAAAGCAACATTCAGACGCTCCAGCGCACGGTGGATCAGCTGGACTTCCAAAAGGTGGAGGAGGCCGCCCGCCGGATCGGCATGGCGAAAAAGATTATGCTGATTGGCGTCGGGGCCTCCGCCAGTATCGCAGAGGATTTCTACGTCCGACTGATGCGCATTGGAATGAACGCAGAGATGTACAGCGATTCCCACTTAATGCAAATTAAGGCGAACCTTCTCTCGCCGGAAGATGTGGTGGTGGCGGTGTCCCACACTGGGCGGACCAGCGAGATTTTGCGGGCACTAACAACGGCAAGGGCGGCGGGGGCTGCCGCCATTGGCATTACGGGTTATCTTGGCACGCCGATGGCAAAGGCGGCCAGCATCTGTTTGGAGCTGTACACGCCGCCCCAGCTGCTGATTTCTCCCCGGGTGGCTCAGGTCTCCCTGATTGACGCGCTGTATGTCCGCATCGCCATCCGCCGGCAGGACAGCGTGCTCCAGCATGTGGGGATGATGGAGGAGGTGCTGGCTTCTCTGCGAGTGAAGTGAAAAATCCATTTTTGACAATCTTCTCCATCAATGTTGTGCTTTTTGCCACAGCAACACATTGGGAAAAATACTCTAATTGGTTTTTATTCTAACAGGCTTTCTCCTCGGACTATACCGGACACACCTGCTCCCATTGGAGGAGTGCTTCTCAGAATGGCGGAAGATGGCTCTGGAACAGTGTGCTTGGTCTGTGGAACAGGCAGTGTATGAGGGAAACCAGTATGTATTTGTCTTCGGCCAGTTACCGAAAGAATTGTATGAGATTCTCTGCCGGTGTATTAATATGGAGATATCCGGTGAGGATGTTTATCGAAATTGTTCTGTTCTTAGAAAAGAAATGCCCTTGCACTTTGACGGAGTTTCAACGCCGGAGGAACATGCTTTTCTGAACCTGCATGTGAATTGGGGCCATTTGGTACTTGTCATCCGAGCTGCGCCAGACTGCCCAATAGAGAAGCTCACAGAGGCACTCGCAAATGCGTGCATGGAGGAAGGCTGGACTTTTTCTGACCACACAAAAGATGATAACAATATGGCAGCACTGGGCGGGAAAATCCTGCTCAGTGTTGCCTTGCTTTATACGGCACTATCATTGTAATGGTCAATGTATTAATCAATACAAAAGCAAAAAATGAAAACTTTGCTGCAAATAAAATGAAAAAAATAGTCTGAATTTTTGAAAAATTAAAACCTTTTTGCTGCGACTTCCGGTCTGAAGCCAGTCCCCCTATGGCGGAGCCTGCGGCCTGGCAAAAATAGCAGGTGTGGCCACACCTGCCCTGCTTACCGTTTCATGCAATCCCCAACATGGCGCAAAACGGAGGTCACGCTTTCTTGCGTATCCTCCGTTTCCTCGGCGGCTTTCATCTTATATTTTCATGCTGCCGGCTATTTAATTTCACATACAAGATTGTAGAATGAAGCGGGCAGAGATATAATAGATAGAAAATTTGAAAACTACACACTAATCACAAAATTCTATGGTATGCTGTTTTCCGAAGGTGTCGGTATGCAAAGAATTTTAGTTGTCGAAGATGACTTAGATATTCAAGAACTATCATAAATCCAAACCATAAAGATTCAAGAGAAACCGGGCTTTTCTATATAAATAAAACGCCAAGGGAGGGATTTGTATGATGGAAAATCAGGACAAGTTTCTGGAAGAGCTTTATCACCGCTATTTCCGGTCTTTGGTCATTCACGCATACTGTTACCTTGGAAATTGGGAAGATTCCCATGTTGCCGCCCAAGACGCATTTAGAATCGCTTGTGAGAAGATTGATGCACTGATGTCTTCGGAAAATGCTGTCGGTTGGATGAAAAACACGGTAAAAAATCTATGCTATCGAATGATGCGAGAACGAAACCGACAAATGCTTCTTTTTTCGTCACTGGATGAACTGACAGACGACAAATTGCCTATCATAGATGATGACTCAGGCTGCCAACCAACGGATATACTCGATGGATTGATTTCCAAAGAAGAACTTGCGTTGTTAAAAAGGATTATTGTGGATGGAGCGTCCTATGCCGAGGCTGCTAAAGAATCGGGCTGTACCGTATGGACGTGCCGAAAACGGGTTCAGCGCAGCATTGATAAAATCCGACAAAAATACCGCGAAAAATTTGGTGAAGATTTTTACTTATAGATGTCCAAAATAGGGTGCTCCCGAGGCATATAGTTATAGGAGGTTTGATTATGGCTGATTCAAAGAGTAAACGGAGGTATGAGAACCTAAATCGCCTCAGTATTGAACAGCTTGAAAAGTTACTGCGTACGGCTCCTTTCATGCCAGACGATCAAGAAACTTCCAAATATCTCGATGCGATTGAGGAGGTGATCCTTCAGCGTGAAACGGAGCATCCGACAGGACGTATCCAGGATGTTGAAAGTGCTTGGTCAGAGTTTCAGGAGCATTATTTGCCCTTGGCAGGTGAAAGCGCCGAAACGCCCTCGGAGGAAAGGAGTGAAATTCTTACTCGTTCTGTAAAAAAGAGTGGCCCCTACGCAAAGAAGCTATTCCGTAAGATTGTCCCGCTTGCGGCTGCAATTGCCGTTGTGTTTATGTCCATGATCGCCGCTCAGGCTGCTGGGGTTGATATCTTTGGCTCCCTGGCCCACTGGACGGAGGAGACGTTCCACTTTAATGGTGGAAACAGTACTCCTGCGGTGGATGGGACACGTCCGCTGGCTGAGGATGAAACCTATCTTGCAATCCAAGCGGAGGTTGATGAGCTGGATATTGATTTTCCTGTTATTCCTACGTGGATACCTAACGGATATGAATTAGAGGAAGTTACTCCCTTTTTCAGTGATGCTGTTCAAGCTATAGACGTTGTTTTCTTGAACGGAGATCAAGAAAATCTCTTTGTGACAATTGAAAAATACAAAGAAGATCAAGAAATTAACAAAATAGTGTTTGAAAAAGATGGTCGACAAGTAACTGAATATTTTGGGAAGGACAAGTTGTTTTATATCATGTCAAACAATGAAACTAAAACGGCTGTATGGTCTGATGGACACGTGGTTATCTCAATTAATGGTAAACTTGAGGAAGAAAGCATTAAAAAAATGATTGATTCTATTGGAGGCTTCAAATCATGAAACGCTCGATCACCGTTGCTCTTTGCTTGATCATTATTGTATCTCTCTTTTCTGCCCCTGCTAAAGCTACTACATAGTCGAGTGATTATTTGCGTTCCTACTACGCAAGCCTTTCTGCCGGAGGCTCTTCGGGACAGCTTTGTTTGACGTTCTCAGCCGGTGGAGAATCGTCAATGTCTTCTATCGGTATTTCAAAAATTGACGTGTATTCTTCTGATGGTTCGTATGAAAAAACTATTTATGGTTCCATTTCAAACGGGTTGTTAGCGTCTTCTGTTCGCAATCACAGAGGAACATATTCCTTTAATGCTACACCAGGACAGAGGTGCTATTTGGATATTACGTTTATCGCAAAAGATTCTTACGGCGGAGATTCCAAATTGTACACCACAAATACCGCTATGGCGGCAAGGTAAATCGTCCGAAAAAACAGCCCGCCGGGTTTTAGAGCAGACAAAATTCGGCAGGCTTGTTTGTGAGTTTTCTACAAAAATTGACAGTTTTAAAAATTTTCCAGAAAAAATGTCCAATTTGAGGGGGGCTCAAGGCATATAGTTATGAAGGCATTTTTAAGGTGCTTTCACTTTGCAGAAGCTCTGTGTGCATACATGGGGCCGGAAGAGGAAACCGACGATCCCGCATCATCGGGGGCACGAAAGGAGAATACCCATGCAGTAGCTTGCGTACAGTTCAAATCAATACAACAATATTTGGACAACGCGAGACAATAAATATGATGATAACCCCACCTCGGTTTATGAAATGATAGGCTTTATTTACGGAGGTGGTGCAGACAACGTGAGTGTGGATGTGAAGGCTTCTTTTCATATAGAAGCACCTGGTTGGTCCTTTGCTTACGATCCAGTAAATGCAACTTTAGATAATCCCTATTGATGAAAGAAGATGTTTTATGATTAAAAGGCCACAGATATGCAAGTTAAATTACCTACTTGCTGTAATCTTGTTAGCAGGTTTCGTTGTGGGAGTATTTTATCTTAAAGCACGACTTTTGGGAGCGTCAATTGTATTCTATAAGTTACCTCTCGGTATGGCCCCAGGATTTATAATAGGTGCCATCTTGATCCGTCTAAAAAAACACCTCTATCTAATATGCGCATTGGTTGTCTTAGAGATCATTTGGTTTGCGATTCCGTGGGAGTATCTTACTATCACTACGGTGGTTTTAGGGTGTGGCTGCTCTTGTGGTATATGTGCAATCTCCTATATTGCATCTCTGTTATCACATATCCGAAAAACTCATAGCTATTAGCATTGATGCGAAGATTGCAAAGGAAGTAAACTGAAACGAGCAGATCAGGGCCGGCCCTATAAAGCCGGCCCTTAGCCTGTTTTGGAGATATCGCTTTGAAAACGCGTCTCAAAATGGGTCTGTTGACAAAGTGGCCCCAAAGCCGCCAAAAACATGATACAATCAGAGGCAAAGGGGGCGAGGGAATGCAGCTTGAAATATCACATGGTAACAATCGAGGAGCTGGTGCCGGAAAATCATTTTCTGCGGAAGCTGGAGAAACCGCTGGATCTGCCATTCGTGTATGAAGAAACAGCGCATTTATACAGCTGGAGATACGGCCGCCCATTGACCTGGTAGTGCGCTGCGAGGCGGATTTGGCCAGCGATATGCTGGACCAGTTTGGCATTGAGACGTAGCTTCGGGACAATGGGGACGGAATCTTTGAAGCGACAATTTTCATCGGATCCGCCGGTTGGAGAAGTCCGTTAAGGGTTAGGATCAAGGCCGGAAGTCTGTCGGAAAATTTATTGCCATGATTGACAAGTGCCGGGATTTTGACGCCATGACCACCACCATGCTCAATGGATTTGTCGAGAAAATCCTTGTCCATGAGCAGGACCAGGAAGGCCGTCAGGACACCAGGCAGGAGGTTGAAATTTACTTCAATTTCGTTGAAAAGTAACTGTCAAAATATTGAGATGATCTTTCATCGCGCAAAGGACAAGGGGCATTATGCCAGCCTCTGGTCCTTTGCTTTTCAAAAAGCATCTTGACAAAAGTATAACGAGGTGTTATCTTTTATATATAAAACACCGTGTTATACATTGGGGGAGGTGATTACAGTGATACAACAAATATCCGATGCCGAACTTGAAATTATGAAAATTGTATGGGGAAACCCGGAGGATGTGACACTGTTTCCCTATATCATGGATGGGCTGGCAGCAAGAGGCAAGCCGTGTCAAAAGAATACGTTGATTGTACTCCTATCGCGGCTGATGAACAAAGGCTTTCTAAGTGCTGAGAAAATCGGACGCCGCAACGAATATACCACTCTCATTTCAGAAGCAGAATACCAGACAGCGCAGACAAAAAATTTCCTGGACAAGATTTATGAGGGCAGCGCAAAAGGTCTGGTTTCCAATCTGATTATGGGCGATTTGCTGGCAGACGAGGAATATGAGGAATTGAAACGGCTGCTGGAGAAAGGAAAAGGGCAGCAATGAACGCAGTTTTGAAGATTTTCCTGTCCATGTCTTTTTCCGGCAGTTTACTTATTCTGGCTTTACTTTTTGGAAAACAGTTTTTGAAAAACAAAATCAGCCGGCAATGGCAGTATTACATTTGGCTGGTTGTTGTTTTGCGGCTGCTGCTCCCGTTCGGGACGGAAGTAAGCCTGATGGGGAAGGCATATCAGGCTGTCGATCAGGCAATATCCCAGACCGCTCCTTTACCGCCGCAGCAACAGCCCCCATTAAACGCTCCGGAAAGCAATCTTGCTCCCGCTGTTGGGGCGGAACATCACAATGAAACGGTAAGTAGTCCGGCAGATGATGTAACAACTGCCCACCCACTTCAAGATATTGGAGTGTTGTTAATCAGTCAGATATGGCTGGTGTGGCTGGTGGCCGCGCTGGGCTTGCTGATACGAAAAATAACAATCT
>CAJTJA010000061.1 GCA_910576845.1 uncultured Oscillibacter sp. | reverse complement strand
ATGCTATCTAACATACATCAAAAAGAGGTAAGATAACACCCTCTGCAAAAAAGGTATCGTTATCTTACCTCAACAAAAAAGGGCCCGGATATGAAAAAGCTTTTTCAGGCTATTAGGAAAAACGATTTTGAGACCCTCTCACAGCTCCTAAGGAGAGAACTGGTTGCCTGTACTGCCAAGGCACCCCAAAAAGGACGGCAGCCAGTTTCCTTCACAAAATTACCTTGTGGGCAGGGGCCTTTGAAACTGCCTCCCTTCTGCCGGACCTGGGGGCCGCTCTAAATTTCATAGGGCGGAGAACTGCGGCAGCGGCATGTCTTCAAGGATGCCGTCCCGGTCCGGTTTGCCCGTTTCGGAACAATTTCGGGCCAAACCTGTCCTACGTTTCCCGGCATTTTGAGAAGAAAATACGAAAACCGCTAAACAGGGCCTGCCATTTAAAAATGGCAGGCCCTGTTGGTCTTTATGTATGAAAAACTTTAAAAATCCAGGCAACTCTATGGAACTCCACAGCGAATACAGCCGGCACAATTGGTAAAGAAGCGTTTCCTTCTTTTCCGCTGCGGAGACACCCAATAAGCGGCTACATTTCCCACTTCACAGCCAGCATCGTCTTTTGCTTGAAAGCCGGTTTTCAAACCGGCTCCAACATACCGGGGCAAGACTCCTTTTTCGCCAGCAAGGAGACGCCGATTCAAGGCCGGACAGCGATGGCGTTTACCGGACAGCCGTTGGCGGCGTCCCGGAGCCGGCTGCTTTGGCTCTTTGGCTGAGCATGAACGACAGAGGCGTTTCCAACTATGCGGAAAACCTCCGGGGCAGTATAGGCGCACATGCCGCAGGCAATACAGCGCCCGGCATCCACTGTGACAGTCATAGGCGGTCCTCCTTAATGGTTTATACTGAACGAGCGGAAATATCCTTGGTTCAGTTCCACTCCGCGGTATTCTTCTGCCGCGGCAGGCTTTGCAGAATGCCCCTGCCTGCACGCCGCAGAAAACAAAACGCCCGCAGCCCAGCCGAAAGGATACAGATAGCCTCCTCCCAGCCTTGCTCCCTTTGTTTCCCCTTCCCGCTCCCTGCTTCTCCTATGATAACGCCTAGGCCGGGATTTGTCCAGACTGAGAAATACAGGAATATCCGGCTGAATTTGTTTACGAATTGTCATTTACTTTCCATTTGGTTTGTGCTATCGTGAAAGATGTTCGACCAGCCTGTACGATATGGAGGACCCTATGAAACAATTTTTTCCCAGAACGCTTTCCCTGATCCTGACATTGGCGCTGCTTGGTGCGCTGGCCGTCCCCGCGCTGGCCTCTCCGGCCCTGGGGGATGATCTCACTGCAGCGGACATGCTGCTGAACCGGGAGACCCAGCTGTCCACCAACGTCTTTTGGAGCACCGCCAGCGCCGACTACCGGACAGAAAACCTGATTACATACACGCCGAATGAAGCCGTGACTCCCATCGTTACTTACGGCGGCGTGCTGACAGACCGAAGCACTGTTTCCAATACCGCTAAAGCGCTGGAGGAACAGGGATACCGGATAGTCGCCGGCATAAACGGCGATTTTTACAATGTGAATAACGGCCTGCCCATCGGCATCGTGGTCACACAGGGGCAGCTTCGCAGCAGCGACGCGGGTTTTCACGCCATTGGTTTCCGCGCCGACGGCACCGCCGTCTTGGGCAAACCTGGAATTTCCGCCAGCCTTTCTTATACCGCCCAGGACGGTACCGGAGAACTGCTTTATGACGAGGACGGAAATCCGGTATATGATGAGCTGGGAAATCCCTGCTATGACGGCACAGGCCAGATAGTAGACAAATCCCTTCGGATATCCGCCGTCAACAAGGCCCGAACGGAAGCGGGCATCTTTCTCTATACCTATGACTTTAATGCCGCCCACACCACCGGCAGCACACAGCCAGGCGTAGATGTGATCTGCACCCTTCAGGAAGGGGGCCTTTCCATCGGCGGAACCGCAACACTGCTGGTGGAACACGTGGCGGAGACGGAGTCCCCCACGGTCCTGGCTCCTGGACAAATCGTCCTTTCCGCCAATGCCAAAGCGGCGGCTGCCGTGCTGGACGCCCTGCGGGCAATTCCGGCGGGAACACAGCTCACCCTCTCTCTTAACGCTGCCGATCCCGCGTGGAACGATGTGGACTATGCCATTGGCAGCCTTTACTCCCTGGTGGAGAACGGCGCTGTGGCCGGCGGCCTTCAAAACGGCGCCGCTCCCCGCACAGCTGTGGGGCAGCGGTATGACGGAAGCTTAATCTTTTACACCATTGACGGGCGGAAGGCCGGTCATTCCATTGGCGCGACCATGACGCAAGTGGCGCAGCGCCTTATAGAACTCGGCTGTGTGACCGCCCTGTGTTTGGACGGCGGAGGTTCCACCACTCTGACCGTTACCGGCCCCACAGAATATGAGGCCCGGCGGATTAACGTTCCCTCTGACGGAGCGGAACGCGCCGTATCCAACCAGATATTTCTTGTCGCCTCCAGCCAGCCGACGGGCGACCTCAGCCATTTCCATGTCAGCGCCGATCATGCCTACGTTTTGGCTGGCAGCAGCGCCGTCATTTCCGCCGCCGCCATCGACACCAATTACATCCCGATGAGAGGGGATTATGAACTTTTCGCCAGCGCCGGGACCATGGAGGATAATGTTTTGACAACGCCTTTGGAGGGCGGGGATATCACCGTTACCGCCGAGGGCGGCGGCGGTCAGGGCAGCACGGTCGTTCACGCCGTTGCTGCGCCGGATGCTGTTGCGGTCCGAAATGCTGAAAATACTATTATCACAAGCCTGAGCGCCGCTCCCGGAAGCAGTGTTCAGTTGATTGGTTCCGCCGCCTACAGGCATCTGCCTCTGAAAGCGGACCCGGAGGCCTTTACTTGGTCCATAGAAGGGGATATCGGCGTCATAGATGAAACCGGTCTCTTCTCCGCCGGACTCCCCGGCGCAGGAACCATTACGGTTTCCGCCGGGAGGCAAAGCGCCTCTATTGCCGTCTCGGTCTCCAGCCTGCACTTGGATACAGTGGAGGATTTTGAAGGGGAAAGTACAATCTTCCAGGGCACAGGAGAGCAGGCCGGCTTCAGCCTGAACCGGGATGCAAACTTTGTCCGCATGGGCCGTGCCTCCGGCAAGCTGGACTATAACTTGACGGAAGGGGCCGCTCAGTGGAACGCCACCATTCGGCCCGCTGACGTTAAGTCTCCCTACACTGGGCTGAACCTCTGGATTTACGGCGATGGGTCCGGCAACGAACTGTTTCTGCTGTACAGCATAGGTGAAGAAGAATCCCAGGCCCTGCCGCTGACAGTGCTGGACTTCACCGGATGGAAGCATGTCAGCATCAACAACCTCACCACGCCCATGACCATCCGCGGCCTGGAGATCCGCGGCGCCGGCGCCGGCACGGTTTACCTCGACCATATTACCGCTACCTATGACGGCATTATGGATAACGACCCGCCGCTGATTCACGCGAAGCTGCATCAGGAGAGCGGAACCGTCACCGGTACGGTGTCGGACGGTGTGGACGGAACGCTTCCCGCCGGAGCGGTCAGCATTCGGTTCAACGGCGTCCCCGCCGGAGAATATGACGCCTCCTCCGGCCGCTTTACCGTGGCCCTTCCCGACGTGGGTGAACCCCGGGGAGCCAGCCGGATCACCGTTACCGCCAGGGATGCCTCCGGCAACATCGCCAGAACATCGGTGGATGTCCCTGCCTCCGGCACAGAACATAGGTTCACTGACACGGCAGATTATTGGGGCGCGGACTATGCTGATTTCCTGTATGACAACAATATTTCAACAGGCTATGCCGATGGGACCTTCCGTCCCAACGAAAATCTGACCCGGCTTCAGTTTTCGGTAATGCTCTACCGGTGCTTAAGGCTGGATGAGGCAAAATACGCAGAAACAGCGCTGCCTTTTGCGGACCTGCCGTCCATACCCAGTGATGCGCTCCCCGCCGTGCGGGCGCTGTATGCGGAGGGGATTATCAACGGTTCCGCAAAGGATGGAAAGCTGTACTTCAACCCCTCCGGCAGCCTGACTCGCGCTCAGGCCGCCGCCATGATCGGCCGAAGCCAGGAGAAGGGGTACGCCGCTCCGGAGCTGTCTTTCAGCGATGCCGGTTCCATTCCGTCTTACGCGGAGTTTTATATCCGCACCATGGCGGCCCAAGGGATTATCAGCGGCTATGCTGACGGGACCTTCCGCCCTCAGGCGAATATTACCCGCGGACAGATGGCAAAAATACTTTATACTCTGATGTGAGGAACGATATCCACTTCTAAAAAGAGGCCTGCCGCACAACAGGAGCGGCAGGCCTCTTTGTTCGATGCCGCTATTTTCCCGCTTTTTTACAGTCTCCCTTTTCATTTTACTGTCAGTGTGGTATAATTCTGCTTGTCATAAAATACCGGGCCCGCTTTCAGGCCTTTGGGAAAGGATAATATGAATATGAGTGAGCAAATGGAATTAACGGAGCGAATGCTCAGCCGGGAAGAAAAGTATCAGGGGCGGATTGTCAGCGTCCATGTGGACACGGTGGAGCTGCCTGACGGCAAAACGTCTCTCCGGGAAGTAGTGGACCACCCCGGCGGCGTGGCGGTTCTGCCCTTGGACAAGGATAATTATGTGCTGACGGTAACACAGTACCGCTATCCTTTCGGAAAGGCCCTTTTGGAAATTCCCGCCGGGAAACTGGACCATCCCGGCGAGGACCCCTATGAGGCGGGTCTTCGGGAACTGAAAGAAGAGACGGGCGCGGTACCGGGCGTATACCAATCCCTTGGCCGGATTCTGCCCTCTCCTGGCTGTTATGGTGAAATTCTGCATTTATATCTGGCCCGGGATCTTAAAATGGAGGAACAGCATCTGGATCCGGATGAGTTTCTCAATGTAGAACGCATTCCCTTTGATGAGATGGTACGGCGCTGCCTTTCCGGCGAAATTGAAGATGCCAAAACGGTAACTGCCGTACTGAAAACAAAGCTCCTGCTGGGGCTGTAATGCTTCTCCAGGAAGCACGAAACTCCCGGCGGCCCTGCCGCTTCGTAGAGTGAGTTTGGAGGTCGAGTATGGCTGAGGAAAAAACCGTTCTGATTGTAGAGGACGAAAAAAATATCGTGGATATCCTGCGGTTTAATTTGGAGCGAAAGGGTTACCGCACTTTGGAGGCCTATGACGGTGAGGAAGGGCTGCGGAAAGCCCGGACAGAAAAACCCGATTTGATTCTGCTGGACATCATGCTTCCCAAAATGATTGGGTTTGATGTGTGCAGTGCGCTGCGCAAGGAGGGGGACAATGTGCCCATCCTGCTTCTTACCGCTCGCGAAGAAGAGGACGACAAGGTCCGGGGGCTGGAAACCGGAGCCGACGATTATATCACCAAGCCCTTCTCCATGCGTGAAGTCATTGCCCGGGTTGAAGCCAATATCCGCCGCACCGCTATGTCAGCCCCCGACCGCGGAGCGGCAGTTGACAGTGCCATGCCGGTAGCGGGGGATCTGGCAATTAATACCGACAGCCACCAGGTCTTCCGCGCCGGAAAGGCCATTGATCTGACACAGCGGGAGTATGAACTTCTGACATTTTTGGCCAGTCATCCCAACAAAGTTTACTCTCGGGTAGATTTGATGGAACAGGTATGGAATTACGGATACGTGGGTGACGATGTGCGGACAGTGGATGTGACGGTCCGCCGCCTCCGAGAAAAAATAGAGGCCGATCCGGCCTCGCCGGTCTATATCCTTACCCGCCGGGGAGCGGGGTATTATTTCTCAGTTACGTGAAAAACACCTGATTTTTATATCGCTATGTAAGCTATGTTCTTCTATTAAGATCGGAATTCTACTGGTAAAGAAGGTGTTCCTTTGTTCAGAAGCCTCCACATGAAGCTGACATTGATCCTGCTGCTGCTGATCACCTCCCTTATGGCGGTGGTAGGGGCCTTTTTGACCATCAATGTTTCCAGCTTTTTTACCAACACCTTTTATCAGCAGATTGACAGCGTGTTCGGCGCCCAGCAGCAGGAATTTGTCACCTCTCTCCGAGGCGAGGCAGCCCAAGAAGACGGCGCGTTCCGCATCAGGGACATGATGGAAATTACAGCCGGCAAACTGGGAATTGACTATCGCAGCCGGAATTATTTTGTTCTGGACGGCGAAA
This sequence comes from uncultured Oscillibacter sp., assembly GCA_910576845.1. GTDB lineage: Bacteria > Bacillota > Clostridia > Oscillospirales > Oscillospiraceae > Oscillibacter. Next base: position 7,827 of record CAJTJA010000061.1, on the reverse strand, counting down.
CCGGCACTTATCTGTTCGGCTCCGCCGACGAGAGCGCCATGCCACGGGAGCAGAGCCCCAACCTCCTCACTGCCCGCAACGCCGTGATTCAAGGAGATGAGACCGGCATTGGCGATATCAGCGATATTACCTCCGACTATATGGACGCCGCCATTCCCATCTTCGGCGGGGAAAATGCCTTTATTATTTACATTCTGGATAATCGGGATACCATTTCCGGGTTGAATGAGCAGCTTTTCGTCATCATTATGCAGGCGCTGGTCATTGGTCTTTTGATCTCTGTGCTGCTGAGCTTTCTCCTCTCCAAAACCATGGTGGGTCCCATTGAGAAGCTTACTGCCGGAGCAGAGCGGGTGGCAGCCGGAAACTTTGACAGCGCGCTGCCCGTCGAATCCACGGATGAGATCGGCATTCTTACCGGCACCTTTAATGAGATGGCCGGGGTCCTTCAGTCTACCCTCGCCGCTATGGAGAACGAACGGAATAAACTGGACACCCTTTTTCTCCATATGACCGACGGCGTGGTAGCCTTTAGTCATGACGGCAGATTAATTCACTGCAACCCCGCCGCCACCAGCATGCTTCAGCGCACGGTGGGGCAGAACTGCACTTATGATGAGCTTTTCGGCACGGTATATTCCTTTCAGGAAATGCTGGCTCTTCAGCGGCCCAACTTCGCCGAAGGGGAGCTGAAGGCCGGTGAAAAAACCCTGGAGGTTTATCTCGCGCCTTTTTCCGACCAAGAGCGGGGAGGCGTGCTCATTGTCCTTCATGATGTCACCGAGCAGCACCGCAACGAGGAACGGCGGAAAGAGTTCGTGGCCAATGTCTCCCATGAGCTCAGAACTCCCCTGACCAACGTCCGCACCTATGCCGAGACCCTTCGGGATGCGCAAGGAGATATTCCCCAGGCTACCGCCAACAGCTTCCTCGACATCATTATCACGGAAACGGACCGAATGACCCATATCGTTCAGGACCTTCTCACGCTCTCCAGGCTGGACCGTGGAGACGCGGAACTGGTTCTCTCCCGCTTCCCCTTCGCCGAGGCAATTCAGAGTGTTGTCCGCTCCAGTGCGCTGAACGCCCAGCAGCGGGGACACGAGCTGTCCTGCGGAGACCTCAGCCATCTTCCCCTCATTGTCGGCGACCGGAGCCGCTTGGAACAGGTCATGGTCAATATTTTAGGAAACGCGATTAAATACACCCCAAACGGCGGTCATATCCGTGTTTCCGCCGGCTGTGAGGAGGATACGGTCTGGATGCAGGTATGGGACGACGGAATCGGCATACCGGAAAAGGACCGCGAACGAATTTTTGACCGGTTTTATCGGGTCGACAAAGCCCGCTCCCGCGAATCCGGAGGTACCGGCCTTGGCCTTTCCATTGCCCGGGAAATCGTTCAGCGTCATCATGGCGTCATCGCTCTGATTCCTCATGACGGGCCAGGCACCACAATCCGTATGACACTGCCCATCTCCCAGGGCAGAAGCGGCCGGACGGAGGATTGAACCATGGAGGAACAGCGGCGCAACCGCAGAAATCTTGTGCAGAACATAATCATTACCCTGCTTTCCATCTTGGCTTTATCTCTCTTTGCCCAATCCCAGCTTTATAATTTGGACTTGGCCGAAGGCTACAACGATAACGGCTCCAGCCAGGCCGTCCGGGCTCTTCCGGCATCCGATCATCTTATCGCGCCTCTGCGGGTGGCTGTCACCGGAGACTACGGCCGCTATGGAAACATTGCCCTCACCACTGGAGATAACGGCTTCATCGACCCCTTGGGCCGGTGTCTTCTGGAGGCTCTTGGTTCCGCCAGGGACTATACCTCCTGTGCTGCCGGAGATTTTTTCCAGGCGCTGGGAGCGCCCTCTCTTTATTATGATTTTTTGGAGCCCCTGCCCTTGTCTGTTCTGGCGGGTCTGCTGAGGGGCGGGACAGATATCTCCCCCAGAGAGGATATTACCGCCCGCCGTCTTCTGATTGCCGCTCAGGACAGCGGAACGGTTCTTTATCTCTGGGATGGCAGCAAGACATGCCTCCGGGCCGCTACTGCCGTCTCTGCCGACAGCCTGCTTGACGTTATCAGCCGCTATGAGCTGGGCGGGGCCGTCTTCGCCCTGGATGGCGCAGCGGACAGCCCGGAGCGAAACCTGGACATTTGTTCTCTGCTGCCGGGCGAACCGCCGGAGCTTTCCTCCTTTACGCTGGGAAGTCCCTTGGCCTCCACCGATTGGCTCCTCTCCGCTCTAAATTTCAATCCGCGAAGCAGAACCCGCCACACGGAATCCAACGGCACCGAATTGATTATGGATGAAGACCGTACTCTCCGCATCCGGCCTGATCATACCGTCTATTACCAGGCCGGGCAGGGCACCAGTCTCCGCATAGAAGCGGTGGAGGAGCTTCCCACCCTGCGGGAAGCCGCTTTGGGCGCCGGCACCCTGTTGGATGGCTTGCTCTCTCCCGTCTGCGGGGAAGCCCGGCCTTACCTTCAAAGCCTTTACCGCAATGGAAATACCTCTGTAATTCGCTTCGGCTACCAAATAAACGGTGTGCCTATATACTTTCAGGATGGAGGCTATGCGGCGGAAGTCACGCTTACCGGCTCTGCGGTTACCGCTCTGACTTTGCGTTTTCGTCAATATCAGCCGTCGGAAACGCCGTCTCTGCTGCTGCCCCTTCCCCAGGCCCTGGCCGTAGCCGCCGCCGCTCCCGGAAAAGAGCTTTCTATTGGCTATGTGGAGCAGGGCGGGGAATGCAGAGCCTGCTGGCTCTCAAATTAACGGAAAAGGAGGCCGTTCCTTGGACCGCTACCGTCTGAAAAACATTATTATTTTAATTCTGGTCCTGTTGAATGGCTTTTTGCTGTTCTCTCTGGGCCAGCGGCGGACAGCGGAGCAGAACGCTTTCCGACGAACAGCAGAGCAGCTGTCCGCCCTTTTTCAGGGAGACGGCATGACGCTGGACATCCATGCCATCTCTCAAGATCTTCCGCCCGATGGTGTAACTCTCTCCCGGGATACCGCTCTGGAGGAGCAGGCCGCCGCTTTTCTGCTGGGAAAATCCCTTATCTCTTCTGACCAGGGCGGCGGCATCTACTATTATGCCGGAGCGGCAGGAGAGGCCTTCTTCCGCTCCAGCGGCAGTTTTGAGGCATCGGGACTTCTGGCAGACAGGGACCCGGCAGATTTCTGCCGGGATTTCTGCCGGACATTTTCCTACAGCACTCCCGACATACAGTTGGACAGCTCCGGCAGCGGCGTTTTCTCCACCGTCTGCCTCTACGGCGGCCTGCCGGTCTTTAACTGCACTGTCACATTCAGCATTGAAAATTATGTCCTTACTGCTGTCAGCGGCACGCTGCTGCCCAAAACCGGCGCAGCCGTTGCCGGAGAGACACCGCTCTCCGCCGCCGGAGCTCTGGTCGCCTTTCAGCAGATGCGCCGGGAAAGCGTAGTAGTAGCCTCCACTGTTTTAGATACCCAGCTTTGTTATGAACTGCAAAACACCGGCGCCTCCATATCCTTGGTTCCGGTATGGAGAATCGTTACCAATACAGAGGATTACTATGTAAACTGCTACACCGGCGGCGTTACTACCGGAGGCGCCAGGAGCAGCGGGAGTTCCTCCTGATTCCAAAAATCCGTCTCCAGACCGGCGGTGTGCTCAAGCGGTGCGGAGCTTCTGCTGTGCCTGGCAATCCGGCGCAGGAGCCCTGACACATTTTTCCATAAAATTTATTTTGCATTAGCGGAAAAATACCCAAGGTGGCAGCTTGGAGGGATGGAGGCAGGCCGCAGCGTTTAACTTTTTGTATTTTCCTTTTTTTACTAGCTCTGCAAGTTGATTTTTCCTTGTCCTGTGGAAGCTAAAAGACTTTTTCGACAAAACATTAGGCAAAAACACAAAAGGAAAGATTTGCATTTCCACTATGTCTGTGCTATGATAACATAGTCTGTAAATAAGGATTTGCTCCCCGCGCCAAACGCGGGTATGAAGCGCCGCCGGACGGGCAAACTGTTTTTAAAAGTTGCCAGAGTCTCAGGCCGGCAAAAAGTAGCTTGAAGAGAGGGTCAATATTTTGACAAAATATATTGTACAGGGCGGAACACCCCTGTTTGGTGAAGTAGAGATCAGCGGCGCGAAAAACGCCGCTGTGGCTATCATTCCTGCCGCCTTGCTGGTGGATGGAGTCTGCCGTATTGAGAATATTCCCCAAATATCTGATGTAACACTGTGCCTTAACATTCTGGAACAGCTGGGCGCCGTTATCCGCACGGTTGACCGCCACACGGTAGAGGTAGACTGCCGGCATATCCATTCCACCCGCACACCCTATGACATGGCCCGGCGCATTCGGGCATCCACCTATTTTATCGGCGCTCTGTTGGGCCGCTTTGGTCAAGCGGAGGTGGCTTTGCCCGGTGGCTGCAACTTTGGGGGAGTCCGTCCTATTGACCAGCATATGAAGGGCTTTAATGCCTTAGGAGCCACTGTAGTGGTAGAGGGCGGCTTTATCCGCGCCACGGCTGGAAACAGCCGCCTGAAGGGAAGCAACATTTATTTGGATGTGGTTTCCGTGGGAGCCACTATGAACATTATGATGGCCGCCGTCATGGCCGAGGGCCGCACGGTTATCGAAAACGCCGCCAAGGAGCCGCATATTGTAGATCTGGCCAACTTTCTCAACTCTATGGGCGCCAATATTCGGGGCGCAGGCACTGACACTATTAAAGTCCGTGGTGTGGACCGTCTTCGCGGAGGCAGCTACGCCATTATTCCAGACCAAATTGAAGCAGGCACCTACATGGCCGCTGTAGCCGCAACCGGCGGTCAGGTGCTGGTAAAGAATATTATTCCTAAGCATATGGACTGCATTACCGCCAAGCTGCAGGAATGCGGCGTGGAGGTAGAGGAACACGAGGACACCCTTCTGGTTCGCCGAAATAGTCCTCTCCGCAAAGCTAATATTAAAACGCTTCCCTATCCTGGATTTCCTACGGATATGCAGCCTCAAATTACGACGGTTCTCTCGCTGGCAGAGGGCATTTCCCTGGTGACGGAAAGCGTGTGGGGCAGCCGTTACCGTTATGTGGACGAGCTGCGCCGCATGGGGGCCAATATCCAGGTGGATGACAAGACCGCTGTAGTGGAAGGCGTACCTTATTTGGCAGGCGCACCCATTCAGGCGTCGGACCTTCGGGCAGGGGCCGCTTTGGTTATCGCCGCACTGGCTGCCAAGGGCCAAAGCGAAATCACTTGTGTTCACTACATTGAGCGAGGCTATGAGAATCTTGTGGAAAAGCTCCGTGGTCTTGGCGCCAACATTCGGGCCGTAGAAGAGACAGAGGAGCAGCAGCGCCTGAATCTTGGCTGACATTGGGAATTTACCGGGAGATGGAAGAGGTTCTTTCCGTCTCCCGGTTTTTGCGGAAGCGCACTCATGCGCATTATTTTGACCATGCGCACATGCAATGGAGGAACGATATGCCCGATTTAACGACTATGAAGAATATCGGCGGGGAAATGGCTCGAAAGCTGGCATCTGTGGGAATTACTTCTCCTGAAGAGCTCATCCGGGAAGGGGCAAAGCAGACGTTTTTCAGACTGAAAACTTTATATCCCAATGTCTGCCTGGTTCATCTCTACGCCCTGGAGGGCGCGGTTCGGGGTGTGAATTTCGATAGCCTTTCCAGAGATGTCAAAACGGATTTAAAGGAATTCAATGATGCGCTGAAGGGGAAAGGAGGTTCCGCGTCTTGACAACCGTACATACTCTGGCCAGCGGTTCCTCCGGAAATGCGCTGATACTGAAGTGGGAGAACGGGCTTATCCTCGTAGACGCAGGCATTTCCTGCCGTCGTATTCGTCAGGACCTGCAGGCCCTTGGTCTGGCTTTGCCGGACCTGGATGCTATCTGCATCACTCATACCCACAGCGATCATATTTCGGGCCTCCAGACCCTTTTGAAGCATACAAACTGTCCCGTATACGCCGCTGCTCCGGCAGGCCGGGACCTGCTTCGCCGGATGGTCCTTTTGGAGGACCGCCTCCATGCAGCAGAGGGGACATTTATTATTAAGAACTGCTCTGTCACCTCCTTTTCCACGTCCCATGATGCTCCCGGTTCTCTGGGCTACCGCTTTGATACCCCGGACGGAAGCTTCGGCCTGCTGACAGACAGCGGAGTCGTAACGCCAGAAGCAAGGGCCGTTCTCCCCGGCGTCTCTCTTGCAATGCTGGAAGCCAATCATGATGTGGAAGCCGTGCGCAGCGGCCCCTACCCCTATTTTTTGAAGGAACGCATTTTAGGCCCTGCCGGCCATCTCCGCAATGAAGATACCGCTGCCTTTGCCGTTACTCTGGCGGAAGCGGGAGCCCGGGAAATTGTGCTGGCTCACCTAAGCCGGGAAAACAACACCCCTGCCATGGCCCTTCGAGCGGTGGAGACGGCTTTGCGTGCCGCGGGCCTCAGCCCCCGTCTTTCCGCCGCTCCGCGAGACTGCCTCAGCGAAGCCCATGTGCTGGGAGGAGGTGCGCTATGCAGCGAATTACCCTGCTTTGTGTCGGGAAGCTGAAAGAAAAATTTTATGCCGACGCAGCAAGCGAATACACCAAGCGTCTCAGCCGTTATTGCAAGCTTGAGATCATTGAACTGCCGGAGGAGCGCCTGCCGGAGAATCCCTCTCCTCCCCAAATCAACTCCGCCCTGCTGAAGGAGGCAGAGGCTATCCGCCGAAAACTTCCTCCTTCTTCCCGGGTTGTGGCCTTATGCGTAGAGGGGCGGCTTTATTCCAGCGAGGAGCTGGCCCGAAGTATTGCCGCCTGGGCTGCCGGTGCGGTGGCGGGCTTAGAAAAGCATCTGGTGTTTCTCATTGGCGGCTCCTTCGGTCTCCACGAATCCATAAAGGCTGAGGCGTGGGCCAAGCTTTCCATGTCTCCTATGACATTTCCTCATCACTTGGCGAGGGTGATGCTTTTGGAGCAGATCTATCGGGCCTGCCAAATCAATGCAGGAACGAGATACCACAAGTAACTCCCCTTGTTCCAGCCTGGAAGCCGGCGCATATATATGCTCTCGGTCAGTGCCACTGACACCGATTACTCCCCTTAGCAAGAAAGGAGCAGAAAGGGTGTGCCGCAAGATGAATGGCAGCGAACAGAGGAGCCGGTTTATTTGCTCTCCCGATCGCGCCGCGCCGTGGGCAGAAGGCATGCACCAAAAACGACCGACAGCCCAAAAACCTTTTTCATACAAAAGCCAACCGTCCTTATAGTTGAAATCTCTGCTGCCAACCGAGGCAAACAGAAAAAATAGAGAAATTTTGTGAAAAGCACTTGACAAGGAGAAAAATGTCTGCTAAAATACTTCTTGTTCTTGCGGGCATAGCTCATCTGGTAGAGCGCCACCTTGCCAAGGTGGAGGTAGCGAGTTCGAGCCTCGTTGCCCGCTCCAGCTCAGAAATTCTCACCACTGTTCCGTTTCTGGTTTTGCCGGAAACTGCACTATGGTGGGAATTTTTTTGCTTTCCACCGCGACTCGCTTCGCCGGACTCGCGACGGAGCAGAGATGGGAGATGTGGGTTGGGGTCTGCATCTCTCTAGGCCTTGTTTGAAAATTGGCGGAATGCCCAGCGGCGAAAGATTGTTTACCCAGAGGGCATGTGATATCCGTAAGGCGGCAGAGCCGCCAACGGCTATCCAATCGCCAATCAAGGCAAATTTTTGCAGGCGGGCTGCCGCCCGGCAAGAAAATTTAACGCTGAGCGGCGGAAAAAGATCCGCTGTTTGGGCGTTTTGACATTTTTTAAACAAGGCCTA
>CAJTJA010000060.1 GCA_910576845.1 uncultured Oscillibacter sp. | reverse complement strand
ACGCCGGGGCCCTGGGCATGATCGCCACCGGCGGCTGGGACGCGGACCGGCTCCGCCAGGAGATCCGCCGGGCCAGAGAGCTGACCGGCAAGCCCTTTGGAGTGAATCTGATGCTCATGAGCCCCTACGCCGCCGACATCGCCCAGGTGATTCTGGACGAGGGCGTGAAAGTGGTCACCACCGGCGCGGGGAATCCGGGGCAGTACATCCCCGCCTGGAAGGAGGCCGGGATTAAGGTCATCCCCGTCGTCGCGGCGGCGGTGCTGGCGAGACGGCTGAGCCGCTACGGCGTGGACGCCTTCATTGCCGAGGGCATGGAGTCCGGCGGCCACGTGGGGGAGATGACCACCATGGCCCTGGTGCCCCAGGTCATCGACGCGGTGGACGTGCCCGTCATCGCCGCCGGGGGCATCGCCGACGGGCGGCAGATGGCGGCGGCTCTGGCCTTGGGGGCCTGCGGCGTGCAGGTGGGCACCTGCCTGCTGGCAAGCCCGGAGTGCCCCATCCATGAAAACTACAAGCAGGCCGTCCTGAAGGCCAGGGACAGCGACACCACCGTCACGGGCCGCTCCATTGGCGGACCGGTACGGGTTTTGAAAAACAAGATGGCCCGGGAGTACCTGGCCCTGGAGAAGCGGAACGCCACGCTGGAGGAGCTGGAGACCGTCACCATCGGCGGTCTGCGCCGGGCCGTGCTGGAAGGCGATGTGGAGCGGGGCAGCGTCATGATGGGACAGGCGGCAGGCCTGGTCCACGAGATCAAGCCCCTGCGGCAGATTTTTGAGGAGCTGGTTAACGGCGGAAAGGCCGCTTTGGAACAGGTGAATCGGGAATGGCGGTGAATATCCGGGGGAAGACCCTGGATGTTCCCATCGTTCAGGGCGGCATGGGCATCGGCGTCAGTCTTGAAAAGCTGGCAGGAGCTGTGGCCGCCGCCGGGGGCATGGGGACTCTTTCCGCCGCTTTCTGCGGCTTCCGGGAGCCGGACTTCCAGACAAATTCCCGGGAGGCCAACCTTCGGGCCCTGGCCCGGCAGATCGGGAAGGCGAAGGAGCTGGCCAAGGGCGCGGGCCTGGTGGCCGTGAACGTTATGGTGGCCGCCGCCCAGTACGCCGACAGCGTGCGCGCCGCCCTCCGGGCAGGGACCGATGCGGTGGTCTGCGGCGCGGGACTGCCCAAAGATCTGCCGGGCCTGGCGGAAGAGGCGGGAAACGACACGGCGGCTCTGGCTCCCGTGGTCAGCGGAGGCCGCTCCGCCGCCCTGATCTGCAAGCTTTGGGACCGGCGCTACCGCCGGACTCCGGATTTCGTGGTCCTGGAGGGTCCTTTGGCGGGGGGACATCTGGGCTTTTCCCCCCAGGAGGCCCGGGAAGCCCAGGCGGGCCGGCCCCGGCCCCTGTCCGCCCTGCTGGAGGAGGTGCTGGAGGCCCTGGCGCCCTTCCGAGAGAAGTACGGACGGGATATCCCGGTTTTTGTAGCCGGGGGCGTGAAAGGCGGGACGGATCTGCGGCGCTATATAGATCAGGGGGCGGCGGGGGCTCAGTTTGCCACCCGTTTCATCGCAACGGAGGAGTGCGATGCCAGCTCCGGCTATAAACAGGCCTTGCTGGATGCGAAGCCCGGGGATATCACCATTGTCCAAAGCCCTGTGGGCATGCCGGGCCGGGCACTGAACAGCCCGCTGATTCAGCGAGTGGAGGAGGGGGCACAGCCGAAGATTTCCCATTGTGACCGCTGTCTCGCCGCCTGCGACTGGCGTACGGCCCCCTACTGCATTTCTCGGGCGCTGATCGCCGCTGTGGAGGGAGACTGGGAAAACGGTCTCTTCTTCTGCGGGGCCAACGCCGGAGAGGTCAACACCCTTTCCTCAGTGAGGGAACAAATGGACCAGATTCTAAGCGAATGGAGGAACGCGCCATGAAGCTCGGCTTCTTATACGCCGGACAGGGCAGCCAGCATCCCGGAATGGGGGCGGACCTGTACGAGACGTACCCCGCCTTCCGGCAGGTATTTGACGCTGCCCAGGCGGAAGTGGATTTTGACTTGAAGCGGACGTGCTTCGAGGACCCGGAGGGAGTCCTGAATCAGACCCGCTATACCCAGCCCTGTATGGTGGCCTTTGCCGCCGGGCTGACGGCGGTGCTCCGGGAAAAGGGAATCGTGCCCTCGGCGGCGGCGGGCCTCTCTCTGGGAGAGTATTCTGCCCTGCATGCGGCAGAGGTGTTTGACGCGCAGACGGCGGTGCGGCTGGTGGCCTTCCGGGGAAGGGCCATGGAGGAGGCTGCCAAGGGCCATGACAGCGCCATGGTGGCCGTCCTGGGTCTGGAGGAGGAACCCCTCCAAGCCGCCTGCGAGGCGGCAGCCGGCCTGGGGGTTGCGGTGATCGCCAATTACAACTGCCCTGGGCAGCTGGTAATCGGCGGGGACAAGGCTGCGGTGGAACAGGCCGCCGCCCTGGCCAAGGAGAAGGGGGCGAAGCGCTGCATGCCTCTGAAGGTCAGCGGGCCCTTCCACACGCCGCTGATGTCTCCGGCGGGAGAGGCCCTTCGGACCTATTTTCAGGCGATTTCCTTTGAAAACCCGCGGATTCCAGTACTGTTTAACTGCCTGGGCGACGCACCCGCCGGGCCGAAGATTGATATTCCCGGGCTTCTGGTCCGGCAGGTTCAGAGCAGCGTCTATATGGAACAATGTATCCGATCCATGAGCATCCATTATGTGGATGCGCTGGTGGAAATCGGCCCCGGCAAGGCCCTCAGCGGTTTTGCGAAGAAAACGGTGCCGGATACGCCTGTCTGCGCTGTGGAAACTGCGGCGGATGTGGAGGGCCTTGCGGAAGCCCTGCGCCGGACGGCGGAGAAGAAAGAGGCGGAAAAAGAGGCCCGGACGCAAGCCGCCGTCCGGAAGGCAGACAAGGAGTGAAAAAGATGAATTTTACAGGAAAGACCGCCATTGTCACCGGCGGCAGCCGGGGCATCGGCCGGGCCGTCTGCCTGGAGCTGGCGGCGGGCGGGGCCAATGTGGTTTTTTGCTATGCGGGAAATGACGCGGCGGCGCATAAGACTGCTCAGGATGTGGAAGCGGCGGGAGGCAGAGCGCTGGCGCTCCGCTGCGATGTGTCCGACGCCGCTCAGGTGGACGCTCTGGTCAGCGCCGCCGAGGAACGGTTTGGCCGGATCGATATCCTGGTGAATAACGCTGGGATTACCCGTGACAATCTGCTCCTGCGCATGAGTGAGGCGGAGTTTGACATGGTGGTCGCCGCCAATTTGAAGGGAGCCTTCCTCTGTATGAAGGCCGTGTCCAAACGGATGCTGAAGCAGCGCTGCGGGCGAATCGTGAACCTGAGCAGCGTAGTGGGCCTCCGGGGCAACGCCGGACAGGTGAATTACGCAGCCAGCAAGGCAGGAATCATCGGCATGACGAAATCCCTTGCCAAGGAGCTGGCCTCCCGAGGGGTGACGGTGAACGCCGTGGCCCCGGGCTTTATTGAGACGGATATGACCGCCGCCTTGTCGGAGTCCGCCCGTTCCGCCGCCCAGGGGAGCATTCCCATGGGCCGCCTGGGGACGCCGGAGGATGTGGCAAAGGCTGTGGCGTTTCTGGCGGGAGACGATGCCGCTTATATCACCGGACAGGTTCTGGCGGTGGATGGCGGCATGGCGATGTGAGATGCTTTCTTGAAATCTGCCGGAATTTCCACGGAACATCGCCCTGCCCGGCAGAAAAATCTCTTGCCGCTGGGCATTCCATCATTTTTTAATAATTCCTAACTCGCTGCCAGAATGGTTCATGATCCAGGCCTGCTGCAAGGCGGCGAGAGTGTACCCTTGACTTGAACATCAACGGAGGTTTGACTATGGAACGAAGGAGAGTTGTCATCACCGGCCAGGGGGCCGTCACGCCCTTGGGCCTCACCGCAGGGGAGAGCTGGCAGGGCGTGCTGGAGGGCTGCTGCGGCATTGGGCCCATCACTGCTTACGACCCCGCTGGGATGAAGGTGCAATTGGCTGCTGAGGTGAAGGGCTTCAACCCGGATGCTCTCTTCGGAAAACCGGAGTCCAAGCGTATGGGGCGCTTTACCCAGTTTGCCCTGGCTGCCGCCCGGGAGGCTTTGGCGGACAGCGGCTTTCGGGTGGAGAGCGCGGATGGGGCGCGCTGCGGCGTCATTGTCTCCAGCGGCATCGGAGGCATCGGCATTACAGAGGAGGAGCACGACCGGGGATTGGCCCGGGGCTGGGACCGGGTGTCCCCCTTCTTTATTCCCACCGGCATCTGCAACATGGCTGCCGGGCGGGTAGCCATCGACGCGGGCTTCCGGGGGATGTGCTCCTGCCCTGTCACTGCCTGCGCCGGGGGCACCAATGCCGTGGGTGACGCCTTTCACTACATTCGGGATGGCTATGCCGACGCCATGCTCTGCGGCGGTTCGGAGGCGGCTCTGACACCGCTGGCGGTGGGAGGCTTTACGTCTATGAAGGCGTTGTCTCAGAGTACGGATGTCTGCCGGGCCTCCATTCCCTTTGACGCGGAGCGGAACGGCTTCGTCATGGGAGAGGGCGCGGGCATCCTCCTGCTGGAGGAACTGAGTCATGCTCTGGCGCGGGGCGCAAAGATTTATGCCGAGGTCACCGGCTACGGCGTGACTTGCGACGCCTACCACATGACCGCTCCCCGGCCCGACGGCAGCGGCGGCGCGGAAGCTATGGCAATGGCCCTGGCGGATGGCGGCGTGGAACCGGAAGAAGTGGATTATATCAATGCTCACGGGACATCCACCCATCTGAACGACGCCGGGGAGACCGCCGCCATCAAAACGGTTTTTAGAGAACATGCCTGCAAATTGGCGGTCAGCTCCACCAAGTCCATGACCGGGCACATGCTGGGAGCGGCGGGAGCTGTAGAGGCTATCTTCACCGCCCTGGCCCTAAAGGACGGCTATATTCCCGCGACAATTAATTATCAGGTTCCGGACCCGGAGTGCGATTTGGATGTTGTCCCCAACCGGGGACGTGCGGCAGAGCTCCGGTATGCTCTGTCCAACTCTCTGGGCTTCGGCGGACACAATGCCAGCCTGCTGCTGCGGAAATGGGAGGTGTAAGCATGGGAATGCAGTATGATTCTAATCAAATTGCCGAAATTCTTCCCCACCGTTATCCCTTCGCGCTGGTGGACAGGATAGTCGACGGCGAACCAGGGCAATGGGCCAGGGGAATCAAGTGCGTCACTGTTAACGAGCCCTTTTTTCAAGGTCATTTTCCCCAGAAGCATGTGATGCCCGGCGTGCTGCTGATCGAGGCCCTGGCCCAGGTGGGGGGCGTGGCGGTGCTGGCCCTGCCGGAGAACCGGGGGAAGCTGGCGTTCCTGGGCCGGGTCAAGGACGCCCGTTTTAAGCGTCAGGTGGTCCCCGGAGACGTGGTAGAGCTTGAGTGCCGTCTGACCCGTCAAAAGGGCCCCATCGGCGTGGGGGAGTGCACGGCCAGAGTGGACGGCGAGATTGCTGTTATGGCGGAGCTGACATTTGCCATTGGGTGAAGGGATAAAGTCTCGGGTTGCCTTTTCCCGACGGTTTGGTTATAATAAAGATGTTATAGTCACCGCAGTTGAAAAGAAGCATCTGCTTCTTTTCAACTTGTGGGGCGATGATTCGCCCCACAGGCCGTAAAACGGCTTTGCGGCGGACTTCATAGTCCGCACAGGGGATATCCGACAGCGGCTTTGCCGCTGTTTGAAAATCGGTATATACCGATTTTCAACTGTGCTGACTATATAAAGACCGCAGGAGGAAAAGCCGATGCTGGAGCGGGCGTTCAACAGCGTGTATTCGAAATTTAAGCTGCATTTTTATCAGGAGATTTTTCGCCGTTTTCAGGACAGGGAAGCCAGCCTGACTACTGTGGAGACATTCTGCATGGAGTCGATTCAGGCTCTGGGCAGCCCTACTGTCAATGAATTTGCGGGCTTTATGCGTATTTCTCCTCCCAATGCGGCGTATAAGGTCAACAGTCTGGTGAAGAAGGGTTACATTCGCAAAGTCCAGTCCGCCAGTGACCGCCGGGAATATCATCTGGAGGCAACGCAGAAATATATTGACTACTACAATATTTCCAGCGGATATATCGAGACAGTGATGAACAGGGTAAAGGCCCGCTTCACCCCAGAGGAATGCGGCAGGCTGGAGGAGATGCTCCAGATTGTCAGCCGGGAACTGATGCCTGAGGTTGCGCTCTCTTTTAAAGAGGAGCAGGAATCTGAAATGTAAAAATCAAGCGGCAGGTTTTTCGCCTGCCGCTTGATTTTGGTAAAGAAAAAGCCTGCCTTACTTGCGGTTCTCCTTCTGATTCTGGCTGCGCTGCTCCTTCTGATTGTTCTGCTGGTTCTGTTCGCGCTCGTTCTGGTTGCTGCGGTTCTCCATGAGAACACCTCCTTTCGGCGCCAGAGGGTGTCTTCAAGCCGCCTGAACCTTGGTCACAGCCCTTCCGGCGTTTTGACGGCTTGAAGGCACCCTCCGGTAAGTTCAGAGATATTCTTGCCCTGAATGATGGAAATTATTCAAAAAAACAGAAAATCTTTGTTGACAAAAGCGGAGACGGCTGATATACTAAATTGACAAAACAAAGAGGGCTGATTGCATTCGCCTCACCTCCAGCGCATTTGCGAAGAGGTCAACAACGTTTTCGAAAGCTGCCGTTCCGGGCGGTTTGTTGTTGCGCGGATGCCTTATGGTATCTGCGTTTTGTGATTTTAGGATGGAGGTGCTTTGACCATTAGTAAGCAAGTGCATGAACTGAATGATAGTATCGGCGATAAGGAGATCCGTCTGATTGGTCCCGCGGGCGAGCAGCTTGGGATTATGGCCCCTGCGCAGGCTCTGCGGATCGCCGAGGAACAGAATCTGGACTTGGTCAAGATCTCGCCCCAGGCTACCCCGCCGGTCTGCAAGCTGATGAACTATGGAAAGTTCCGGTTTGAGCAGAGCAAGCGGGAAAAAGAGGCCAGAAAGAATCAGCATGTGGTGGAGATCAAGGAGATTCGGATGTCTCCGGGCATCGATATCGGGGACTTTAACACGAAGCTTCGGAATGCCCAGAAGTTCATCGCCGACGGCAATCGGGTCAAGGTCTCTGTTCGTTTTCGCGGCCGCGAAATGGCGCACACCGATATCGGGCGGGACCTGCTGACCCGCTTTGCCGAACAGTGCGCCGGTATTGCCAACCTGGACCGGCCTGCTAAGCTGGAGGGACGGATGATGTCCATCTTCCTCTCGCCCAAGGCCGGCAAGTAAAGGGCTTCCAGCCCGGTTTGGAGCAAAAGATTTTCAACAACACGGAAGGAGTCAATTGTTATGCCGAAACTGAAGACCCACAGCGGCGCCAAAAAAAGATTCAACCTCACCAAGACCGGCAAGGTCAAGCGCGCCAAAGCCTACAAAAGTCATATCCTGACCAAGAAGGACACCAAGCGGACCCGCCGCCTCCGCACGGGCGGCTATGCCGACGCCACCAATGTGGACGCTATCCGCAAGATGATTCCCTACAAGTAAGTTAGAATAGGAGGCTTTTTACAATGGCTAGAGTCAAAGGCGCGATGATGACGCGCAAGAGAAGAAATAAAATCATGAAGCTGGCGAAGGGCTACTGGGGCTCCAAGTCCAAGCATTTCCGCGTGGCCAATCAGGCGGTTATGAAGTCTCTGAGCTATGCCTATACCGGCCGCAAGCTGAAGAAGCGTGATTTCCGCTCTCTGTGGATCACCCGCATTTCCGCTGCCTGCAAGCTTAATGGAATGAACTACTCCACTTTCATGCACGGCCTGAAGACCGCCGGGGTGGAGATTAACCGTAAAATGCTGGCCGAGCTGGCTGTCAATGACGCCGCAGCTTTCACTCAGCTCACTGAGATTGCCAAAAAGGCGTGATTGGTGTTTAAAGATATAGGAAAGGGCTTCGGAAAAAATCCGAAGTCCTTTTTCATGTCTGGGCCTTGTTTGAAAAGGGCCAAAGCGTCCAGTTGAAGGATAATTTCCCAATTTATTAGATAAGGTCTAACCAGAGGATTTTTCCGCTTGGCAGAAATAGGGTCCGCAGGACTCCTCGTGGGTCTGGACATAGGTCCAGGTGAAGTCCTTGTTTACCAGATACCAGTCCGCGCCGTCAGCGGTTTCATGCCCGCAGATGAGGGTGGTAACCTCTTCCTTGCGGATATGACGCACCTGGGGAATGCCTGCCGGGGGATATTCGTTATAGAACAGGTATATTTCCTCATCCAGATGTTCTGCCAAGGCCTGCCGGGCGGCGGCGCCTTCCTGACAGGGAACCAGATTCCAGGAAAACAGGTGCCAGAGGTAATTGCCCTCCGCGAGCACATGCTTTCCCAGCTCTGCTTCCGGCGCGCTTTCGGCGAAGGCGTCCAGCCAGCGGTTTTTGACGGTTTTAATTTTCACTGGGAAAGGTTCTTCCCATGCTTCCATCGTTCCGACACAGCGGTGGATAGGCTGGCCCAGGCCATGGAATTTGGCCTCATAGTCCGTCATAACCCCCACAGGGCCGTTTTCATGAAGATTCCAGGTAACATCAGACAGACGGAACCCGAACTGAGGCAGCTCCTCCACAGAGAATTCGAAAAGGGGGCGGTTATCCGTTTTGAAATGAATTTGTCCGCCCTGCTTCAAAACCTGGCGGTATAGCTTCAGAAAATTCCCGTGAGTCAGCCTCCGTTTGGCATGGCGGCCGCTGGGCCAAGGGTCACAGAAATTGATGTAGATGCGGTCTACCTCGCCGGGGGCAAAGAAATAGGGGAGCTGATCCGCATTGGCGCTGATAAACCAGACGTTTTCCATTCCTGCGTTTATGCAGCGCTCCATAGCCACCACCATGGCGTCAGGCACCATTTCCACCGCAAGGAACAATACGTCCGGTTCGGCGGCGGCGGTTCCGGCAGTAAAACGGCCCTTGCCGCAGCCCAGCTCCAGCCGTAATTCCCGGCACTGAGGCATCAGCTTCCGCCATTGGCCGGAATGGTCATAAGGATCCCGGATCAGGCGGCCGCCGCAGCGCTCCATCCGGGGAATCAGGTTCTTTTTTTTCCGCATGCGCATAGGGGAGTTCCTCCTGAATTTGGCCGCTGGTTCACCGGCGGCTTTGATAGGTTATAATAATGCCTTGATCTTCCCGGCGGCGTCTTCCGGACGCTTTACTCCCACCATGGGAACCGACAGGCTCTCCTGTGCCAGGCGGTATGCAATGGCCTCAATGAAGAGGCCCCTGCCCTCGATTTCTTCGCCGTGGTCAGAGGTTGTCTCTACGCCGCAGGTGGGGGAACGGTTGGCTCCAACAATGCCGAGAATCTCAAATCCGTGCCGGTGGTATTCCGTAATTTGCCGCAGCACTTGCCCGGCTAGGACGGCCAGGCGTTCAGAGGCGGGCGGTTCCTGCATTGCCTGCCGGATTCCGGTATTCTCCACCACTGCCGGACGGTCCGTCCCGCAGCTGTCTCCGCGATCCAGACCCAGGCAGCAGAGTTCCGGGCAGGGCATCTGAATAATGCCGGTGCCGGCATCCAAAAGAAGCTGAAGAGCATTTTTAAACGCCGCAGGGCAGACGGCGGTGCCGTCAGAGATGGCATTTTGATTTAGAAGGCAGTGAGCGAGGAATATTACGCGTTTGCTTCTTCCGTCGTGGAACATGGATGAATTTACTCCTATCTGTCAAGTGCGCTCATTTTCAAGACCAGAAGCCTCTTTTTCCACAAGCTTCCCATGGAACAGAATTCGCTCCTGCTGAAATTGCTGTTTGCGCTGTTTGCATTCCGTATATTCCTCGGAATGCGTTTTTGACAAATTATGGCGTTATTTTATCACAAAAGGCTGGGAAATGCAACTGCATTTCCCAGCCTTTTGCCTCATTAAAAGCTTGCCTTGACGGGCAGATAAATCTCTCGCCGCTGAGTATTTACCCAATTTTCAAACAGCTCCTAATAGGCGAATGAAAAACCTCAGGGCAGCTTTTACGGAGAAGCGGCTCTGCTCCAAATGCCGTGATAAGGATATACTCCGTGGAAGCCCTGCCGGGCCGCAAATAGAAAATAAGCCAGGCTGCAGACCACCAGCAGGCTGGTCCATACTTTCGCGCGGCGCTGCTCCTGAATTTTCCGGGTGGCTTCCGGCAGTGCCAGAATGGAAAAAAAGGCGGTGTAGATGGAGAGCCGTTCCAGAATAAAGTGCTGGGTGATGAGACATTGAATGAGCAGGCTGTAGAACGCGCTGTTTGCCAATACGGGGGAAACCGAGGAGTTCCGGGCGGCCTGCCGGATCAGGGGCAGCGTAAAAAAGAAACAGCCCAGGGGCGCCAGAAGGTAGACGGCGCTGTTGCCTTGCCAGTATCTCCCTCCGGGATAGGAGCGGTATACCGGCAGAATGATAAAGAACAAATCAAGCAGCGGGTCAAGAAAGAGATAGACCAGTCCTGCCAGGATGGCGGCGGCGGTGTAATGCCGTCTGGAGACCCGCAGGTTCAATAGAAAATAAAACGGAAGCATAAACAGTGCTGACCGGTGGAAACAGAATGCCAGAAGCGTCACTGCACAGAATGGCAGGAATCTGCGCCGCTGCAGGAAGGGGTATGTCCAAAGGATGGCGGCGGCAGCGAGGGATTGACGAAGCAGGTTCATACTCATAGCGAAATACTGGAGAGTTATGAAGAGATAAACGCTTAGCCAAGGGGAAGGAGAATAGCGCTCGATCCATAGGAAGACCAGCAGCGTGAAGAGCAGGTGAACCAGAAAGAGCAGGGCACGATAGCCGCCGCCCAAAAAATCTGTCACCAGATTCAAGAGAATATACCCTGGCTCTATCTTGCCCGAGACTGTCAGGCTGGAGAGTCCTCCGGCGGTAATGTTTTGAAAGGCTGTCTCATAGGAGCGATAGTCAAAGCCGGTAACGTATCGGAGAGACGCCAGAAGCCAGCAGGCGAGGGCAAAGGCCAATAAAAATTTGCGCCGGTACTCTGGCTGTTTGGCCAGCAGCGGCCCGCCGGCCAGAGCGCAGCCGATAAATATAAGATATGGTATCATTTTGATCCCTTTTCCTTTGTTTGACACCAGGCCTTGTTTGAAAAATGACAAAACGCCCAACTAACGGATTTTTTCTTCCATTCTGCGTTAAATTTTCCTGCCGGGCGGCAGCCCGCCTGCAAAAATTTGCCATGATTGGTAAAAAATCTTTTGATCTGAGCGTTCCGCCAATTTTTAAACAAGGCCTAACAAATGAGTATGCAAAATGAATTTTGAAAAGGAAAGCTGGCGGCCGGAAGGGGGTCCTTCCGGCCGTCTATCCATGATTGCGGATACAGGCGTAGTAAATGGAATATATGTTCCCTGCAAGCCGGGAAAATGCTTATGCCTTGTGGACGACAAAGGTAGGAGTGACGGTGAAGGAGCTGTCCTCCGGAACAGCGTTGCCAAGGGTGCCCACGACATAGAGTGTGGAGCTGCCATAGGGATTCAGGTTGGTGAGGTTCAAATACTGAGGGGAATTAGCCTGAAGCCATTTGGTCTGGTCCAGAGTGGTGGGCAGCTGATTAGACTGTGTCTCAAACTGAAAACCGATAGCAATCTGGTTTTCTCCTACATTTTGTCCATCGCTCCACGTAGTCCCCATGAGGCCGCTCAGGTCGACAGTGGTATAGGCCACGTCTACATTTACGGGAACTCCGGAATGGCTGATGATGGTAATACGGGGAGAAATTACTTTATTTTCTCCCTCCACCGAACGGCTGATGTGAAAGGGAACGTAAGAGGGGATTGTAACCGACATGAGGGAAGGCTCGATCTCGCCTACCATCCGAACCTTGCCGGAGGAGCCAATCGGGAGGTCTCTATCCTGATAAGAGCCTGCCGCAAAGGCATTGACCGAGAACAGGACAGCCGCCAGCGCGACGGCCAGAAAACTGAACAATCTTTTCCGTTTCATAGCAATCTCCTTTCTGTCGCCGCCTGTATCCGCAAAAAATGGAAAAAATATTGGAGGCTGTTGAAAAAATGTAAAAACACTCAATTTCCGGTTTTTAAAACAAGCCGCAGGTTTATAGTGTTAAGAATTTCTGAAATTCCGCAGGGCTCTTGCTGCACCCGGCGGTAAGACCGCCTGTCTCTTGCCATTCCGGCAATATTCAAACAGGGGCTAACCG
The DNA here is from genome assembly GCA_910576845.1 of uncultured Oscillibacter sp. Classification (GTDB taxonomy): domain Bacteria; phylum Bacillota; class Clostridia; order Oscillospirales; family Oscillospiraceae; genus Oscillibacter. The sequence continues at coordinate 1,889 of CAJTJA010000060.1, read as the reverse complement.
AGGACGGAAAGCGTGAGGTCTGCTCCTACCTGACCGATATAGGAGTGATCCGTTTCACGATATGCCTTAAAATAAGCGGTGGCGTTATAGCTGCCAGGTTCCAGAAGCTTGTCCAGCTGGGTGTTTTCAATGTAGGAGCCTGCGGGAAGGGCTTTGGACTGATAGAGCAGTTCTTGCGTGTCATCTGCGTATATTTCCACGACTAAAAGCTTTGCGTTGTTGGCTGGATTTTCCAGCATCAGGTTTCCTTCCGAACCGCCTGTTTCAAAAACCGGGCTGGTATTGATGGAAAACGAAATCATACTCTCATCCAGCTGCTGCTGAAGTTCTGCCTGCCTTTGAGCAAGGTCGATGCCGGGAAGAACACCCATAGTAGCGTTGTCCGCCAATTCCAGTGAATCATCAAGATTTCGATTTGTGAAAAGGCCAACGGCTGCCGCTAAGAGCACGCAAGCCGCACAGGCGGGAAGAATCCATTTTTTCCATTTGGACTGTATGGCTGTTTTCATGACAACAACTCCCTTCTCTTTTTCGCTGGTTCTGATACAACTATACCGCATCCCGCCTGTCGGAATTTGTCGCTTTTTGTAAAAAATTATAAAAATTTGGAGTTTTTCCGATTAAAGCGTGGGCAGAATAAAAAGCACCAACCCATTTTGGACTTGGGCGGCTTCAGAAATGATGCTGTAGCGATGCGGTTGTATGGATAATTCTGACCAGCTTTCCGAAAGAGAGGCCTTTTTCGCCGAAAACGGAGCGGTGTTTTTGGATAATATCTGGACATGGTGACCAGAAGTCCAGTAATGAGTATTTGTCAACAGCTTCTTTATTCTAAGTTCAATCCAAGAATATTTGATACAGAGCAAGCACAGGAGGATAACTGATGAATGATACACAACAAAAACAATTAGGCTCAATATTATGGGCAATTGCCGACAAATTGCGTGGCGCAATGAACGCCGATGATTTTAGAGATTATATGCTGTCTTTTCTCTTTTTGCGTTACTTATCTGATAATTATGAAGAAGCAGTAAAAAAGGAATTGGGCGGTGATTATCAGAATAGTGAGCTTGAAATCAAAAAGAACGAAGAGAACCTTGATGCCTATATTGACGAACTCAAAGGCGTCATCATTAAATACAGTGATGCGCTTTCTCCAAAGAAATTAGGTTTACGAGAAGACGAAGAAGATCAAGAAAAAATTAAAAAGGCAAGACAAGATTTTGTGGACGATAATAATAAGATGCTCTATAGCCACAATGTAATCTCTCTTGCTGTCTGGTATATTCGCAATTTGGATCAAGTTGATATGCTTGAGAAACAAATGCGCCGTAAAATTCATTATGTGATAAAGCCGGCATATTTGTGGAGTAACATATATGAATTGGCAAGAACACAAAATATTCGATTACTGAAGACTTTACAGAGTGGTTTTAAATACATTGAGAATGAGTCATTTGAAAGTAGATTTCGTGGCTTATTTTCAGAAGTAAATCTTGATTCCGATAGGCTCGGGAAAAATTATAGTGAACGGAATACATTGCTGTGCTCGATTATAACCGAAATTGCAGAAGGGCTTTCTAAATTTCCAAATGAAACAGATCTTCTGGGCGACGCCTATGAATATCTGATTGGTCAGTTTGCTGCTGGTTCTGGTAAAAAAGCAGGTGAATTCTATACGCCGCAGCAGGTTTCAACCATCCTTTCTCGGATTGTTGCTCTTGACAGTCAAGATCCAAATACCGGGAAAAAGAGCAAACTGAGAAATGTGCTCGATTTTGCCTGCGGTTCAGGTTCGCTTCTAGGCCTTGTTTGAAAATTGGCGGAATGCCCGGCGGCGAGAGATTTTTTACCCAGAGGGCATGTGATATCCGTAAGGCGGCAGAGCC
>CAJTJA010000059.1 GCA_910576845.1 uncultured Oscillibacter sp. | reverse complement strand
CGGGCCTGTCCCTGGACGGCAGCCGGGAGTGCCACAACCGTTTCCGTTTGGACGGAGCGGGAAAAGGAACTTATGACCGGGTGCGGCAGGCGGCCCGACAGCTGGAACAGGCCGGTGTGGATTACAATGTCCTGACCGTAGTGACCGGCTATCTGGCCCGGCACGTCCAGAGCGCTTTTTCCAGCCTGTGCAGGCAGGGCTTCCGCTTCCAGCAGTACATTCCCTGCCTGGATCCTTTGGAGGAGGAACGGAACGGCCAGGAATATTCCCTTTCTCCGGCCCAGTATGAGGAATTTTTGAAAAAGCTGTTTGACCTGTGGTACCGGGAGCTGGAGCAGGGACGCTACTGGTCTGTACGCTATTTTGACAATCTGCTCTGGATGCTGGACGGGCACGCTCCGGAGCAGTGTTCCATGCGGGGGTACTGCGGCTTGCAGTATCTGGTGGAAGCGGACGGCAGCGTCTATCCCTGTGATTTTTACGGGCTGGATGCATACCACCTTGGGAATATCCGGGACGACGCCTGGGATGACTTGGACCGTGCCAGGGAGGCATTGGGCTTTGTGGAAGCCTCCCGGCGCATACCGGAAAAATGCGGCCATTGCCGCTGGTATTCCTTATGCCGGAACGGATGCCGGCGAGACAGGGTTCTTGAGGGCGGGCAATTGGGGTGCAGCTATTATTGTGAGGCTTATGCCGGTTTTTTCGCCTATGCCCTTCCCCGGCTGGGCCGGGCGCGGCTCCTGCTGCGCCGTATCCAGACTCTGTGAAGCGCCGGAGAGGCTGTATCTGACCAGTAACAAGACGGCGGGGCTCTCCCGGCGGCGTTGTCCCCGGACGATGCGCAGGTGTGAATGGAGGCCCTCCGGCACCCAACACCACCATGGAATGCGCTTCTATGGTGGTGTCCCTGCGCTGTGGTCTGCCCGGGCCCCGGGTCTTTTTTAGTGAGACCGGCCCCGCTGCCAAAGAGGCCGCCTCTGAGGCGATCCGCAAGGACCTGGAACCATACATTGAGCTGTGAGGAAACAACTGTTATGCTGATCTTTTTTCTTGTGGCCCTGGCGGCCAGCGTCGCAGGGGCAATCTGCGGCATCGGCGGCGGCGTGATCATCAAGCCGGTGCTGGACCTGCTTCATCTGGAAACGGTAACCACCATCAGCTTTTTGTCAGGCTGTACGGTGCTGTCCATGAGCTGCTACTCGGTGGGAAAATCCCTCCTGGCAAAAGAGCACAGCGTTTCCTTGCATGTGGGGACGCCGCTGGCCCTTGGCGCGGCGGCGGGCGGACTGGCTGGAAATCAGCTGTTTGCCGCCGTGCGGGAGCTGTCCGGCTCGCCGGATGCGGTGGGGGCGGTTCAGGCCGCCTGTCTGGCCATGGTAACTGCGGGGACACTGCTGTATACGGTCAACAAGTCCCGCATTTCTACCCACCGCATTCAAAATTTCGCCGCCTGTGTTGTCATTGGACTGGTGCTGGGGGCAATGTCCAGCTTTTTGGGCATCGGCGGCGGGCCTATCAATCTGGTGGTACTGTACTACTTTTTTAGCATGGACACCAAGACCGCCGCCGCCAACAGCCTGTATATCATTTTGTTCAGCCAGATATGCAATCTGCTCGCCACACTCTGTACCGGCGCGGTTCCGCCGTTCCGTTGGCCTGTGCTGGCACTGATGGCAGCGGGAGGAATTGGTGGCGGAATCACCGGCCGGAAGCTGAACCGCCAAATGGCGAATCAATCGGTGGAGCGGCTGTTCATCGGGCTGATGGGGGTTATTATCTGCATCAGCCTGTTCAATACATGGAGGTACGCAGGCTGGTAGACGCGGGCAGGTTTCCCGGTGCTGCGCTATTATCCATAAAAATGACACCTAGTGTCAAAAAATGCTGAAATTCAAAGTCAAAAATTGAAAACAGCGGCTTTTGAACCCCTTGTCCCAATTAGCTCGCAAAAAGTCCTGGAGGTATACCGGCTCCGTGGTCCCCGCAGAACATCAGGGACTTAGGAGCATTCCTGTTTTGAAACGTTTGCCGGAATGTTGGTCTTTTTCTTGGCGTTTTTACGACGACTACACTAAAACTTAAATTGAAAGCATGCCACAGGCGGTTAGCCTTTCGAAAAAAACGCTCAGATACCGTAAGGCCTAAGTATATCATTTTTTAATTCTAAGCAGCAGAGGTTTCCAGCCGCATCTTTTTTGCCAGCACAAGACAGCATAAAAGTTCCCGCCACCGCATCTGTTTCCGGCTTTTACCGAAAACTGCGCTCTGGGCGGGAATTTCTTCGCTTTCGGCCCTGATTTGCTCCGCTGGATTCGGGGCCGGTTTTGAGCAGATGTGAGGGGTCTGAACAAGCACGCCTGTGGAGGCCCGCCAGTGTTTTCCTGCGGACATGGTTTAACCGTCAAACATGCATGTGGGAGCCCCGAAATGTCTGCCATGAAAATAGTTTTACGACATTTGGCATAACCCTTCAGGGTCTTGCCCCAAAAAAGCCGGATGGAAAAAGGTCTTGCAAAAATAGTTGCCCCCCGGTATAATTAGGCAGACGGCTGTACGCCAATTTCTAAATCTGACAGACATACGGAGTAAGCAACTATGAAAAAAATCGAGTTTTCAAAGAAGAGCCCAGAAGGAAAGCAGACCCGTATCGGCAAGAAGGTAGGCAATGTGGTAGTTATCATGCAAATGATATCCGTTGTTTTTGCCGTGGGCATGTGTGTGATCATGTTCCGCTCTTTGGCAACCGGGATGCTGGAACAGCGCTGCACCAATGGTACCAATATGCTGGATTACCTTCTGCGCCAGTCCGACGGCACAGGGGACGTCAACCAACTGCTGGATGATCTGAAAAGCCGTATGGGCTGCGAGTTTACCATCTTCGATGGAAATACTCGAGCCTACACCACTGTAATCCAGAACGGACAGCGGGTTGTGGGTACCGCGCTGTCTTCCGATCTGTCCGAAATTGTACTGCAAAGGGGACAGAGCTACGTTGGCAAGGCAACCATTCTAAACGAGGAATATTTGTGCTCCTATGTCCCTACCAGGGACGCCTCCGGAGCAGTCAACGGTCTCATCTTCGCCGGTATCTCTTCCGCAGAGGCTAACCACCAGATTTTTATGACGGTAATCTGGTCCTCTCTGGTGAGCCTTGCCGTCATCGTCGCATGCATCTTTTTCCTTACGGCGTACCTGAAAAAAACCGTTTCCTCTCCCCTGGCTGAAATTACCCGGGTGGCCCGCTACCTGGAGCAGGGCAACCTGGGCCTGACCAGCGGCGAAGATCGCGGCATCACCATCCACTCCAATGATGAGGTGGGCCAGTTGGCCCTCATTTTTGAGAGAACGATCCAGCGCCTCCGGTCCTACATCGGCGAAATTGCTTCCATATTGGACTCCATTGCCTCCGGAGACCTGACATCCTCTGCCCGGCAGGAATATGTGGGAGACTTTATGTCCATCAAGGTCTCCCTGGACAGCATTCAGTCCAAGCTGAACGAAACTATGAGCCAGATTCGAAAAAGCGCCGAACAAGTATCCGCCGGCGCCGAGCAGGTGTCCAATACCGCCCAGGCTCTGGCTCAGGGCGCTACAGAGCAGGCCAGCTCCGTGCAGGAACTCTCGGCCACTATCATCGACATCTCCGGGAATGCTCAACGAACCGCCAAGGCCACGGGGGAAGCCGGTCAGTTTGTGGAACAGGCGGGCAGCCAGCTGGGCGTCAGCATGGAATATGTCAAGCAGCTCAATGTGGCGATGGGCAAAATCTCCCGCTCCTCCGAGGAAATCAGCAAAATCATTGCCGCTATTGAGAACATTGCTTTCCAGACAAACATCCTGGCCTTGAATGCCGCCGTGGAGGCGGCCCGGGCCGGAACGGCCGGAAAGGGCTTCGCCGTGGTTGCCGACGAGGTTCGCAACCTGGCCAACAAGTCCGACGAAGCCGCCAAGGCTACCAAGGACCTGATTGAAAGCTCCATCGCTGCCGTGGCCGAGGGCAGCAATGTGGTGAATGAGGTAACACAGTCCCTGGACCGTACCAGTGTCAGCGCCGGCGGCGTCACATCCCAGATGTCCATCGTGGTAGAGGCGGTGGAAAAGCAGACCGATGCCATCAGCCAGGTTACCGAGGGGATTGACCAGATCTCCAGTGTGGTGCAGACCAACTCCGCTACCAGTGAGGAGAGCGCCGCCGCCAGCCAAGAGCTCTCCTCCCAGGCCAGCCTCCTCAAGAGCCTGGTAGCTGCGTTCCGTTTGAAATAAGGAAGATAACGCCGTATAGGGCAGCCCGCTTCCGCACGGTGTACTTAATGAGACGGCGTCTTTTTTGCTAACGACAGACCATGTTAGAAAAACCCTGTGCATGAGAGTTGCCATGCACAGGGTTTTTTGCTTTTCCGAATATGAAATCTTTTTTATTGCGCAAAGAATATAGGAGAAAAATGGATATCGTTTTCAGCCTTGTGGGTGAAATCGGTTTCCTTTTTGCCGAGCAGCTAAAATGGCAAGGCGCACAGGAAATGCGTCCATTGAGCGTAAAAAAGACGGGCTCTTGTAATTCGGGCTACACCGTCTTTTCTGAAACGATCTCTTGTAACCGCAAACCGCTGTACTTCCATGGTTTTCTGATTTGTATGAGTGTTCATGTCAGTGCCATTATGATTTCCGAATTTAAAATTCGGCAATCATACAATTGGATTTCAGCCGTTTTGCCGCCGCCATAAACGGCGGCAGCCGCAAAACATGGCACATATTACTTCTGACATTTCCGTTCAGAAGTAATAATAAAATGCAGAAAAACGCCGCCCCTGGGAAAAAAGTATAGTCAACATAGCCGAAGAGAGGGAAATACTTCTTTCCAACCAGCGGGCCAGATGTCCACCGGGGTGCGAAGCGCCTATGCGTTTTCTATGAAGTCAAGCACAAAAAGCCGCTGATGCGGCTTAGGGTTGTTCTAGGGCCTGTTCACATAAGGCCAAACACAGCGCCGCACTGAAAAGAATCCTTTGAATTCTTTTCAACCCTGCTGACTAGAGTCTGTTTTAAAACCGTCAAAACGCCGTCTCAGGGCATCCTTTTCCGTCAGGACTGCGTTGATTTGACTTGAAATCCGTCAGGATTCCCGCGTCAAATCGCCTTGCCTGACGAAAAAATCTGCCCCAATCCGACATTCCGCTGGTTTTAAAACAGACTCTAGGCCTTGTTTGAAAATTAGCAGAATGCTTAGTGGTGAGAGATTTTTTACCCAGAGGGCATGTGATATCCGTAAGGCGGCAGAGCCGCCAACGGCTATCCAATCGCCAGTCAAGGCAAATTTTCGCATGCGGGCTGCCAACTGGCAAGAAACTTTAACACAGAGCGGCAGAATAATATCCGTCGTTTGGGCGTTTTGTCTTTTTTCATACAAGGCCTATAAAACCCACAAAAATTCAGTGAATTTTTGTGGGTTTTACGCCTGCCGGGCTTATCAAAAAGTCTATATAGCCCCATCATGGCCCGCTATTTGGAAGAAAGGAATCACGGCGTCATCCCGCCGCATGAACAGCAGTCCAAAGGACCCGGGACCGCAGTTGCTGGCAATGGCAGAAGACGCTTTTTGCAGATAGACACGCTCAAAAGGACAATACTGCCGCACCAGACTTTGAATATACTGGAGTTTCTTTTCATCCATCCCGGAGTATGTGATGAATAGAATGCGCCGGTCAATATTTCCGGCATTCTGGAGAGTCTTCTTGACATACTTTTTCGCCACATGTGAAAAATTACCCATCTCCATCCGGCTGACTACCATCCGGCTCTTTTTCAGCACAAGCACCGGATGCAGCAGCAATGCGTCACAGAGAATCTGTATGCGTTTCGATATCCGGCCGGATTGGCACATCATATGGGTGCTGTTGATGATAAAAGCAGAGGAAATGAAATGCTCCATCCGCTTCACCGACTCCAGGATTTCTTCCTTCGTAGCATGTTGCTCCGCCATATAGGCCGCGCACAAAACCGCCAGACCCATACTGCTGGAAAGATGTCCGGAATCAAGAACTGTAACGTTTTCAAAGGATTTCGCCGCTTCGCAGGCGTTTTTGTATCCATCGCTAACGTGTCTTGCCATTGTGATGTGAATGATGTTCTGTGCCTCCGTCAAATTCTGGGCAAAAAAGCGCTCGTAGTCCTCCACCTCCGGAGGCTGAGAAAAGCCCTTTTGTCCCCCGGCAATATGAGCCAGTAATTCATCCGGCCTCAACTCCTGCCCGTCCAGGAAGCGCCCCTCGTTTGTACAGACATAATACGGGCATACGGAAAGGCCGAATTCCTTTTGGAGAGATTCCGGGAGATCGCACACGCTGTCGGTTGTGACCAGGATGGAGCGCCTCCGTACCTGCTCGAAAATCAGAATGTCCTTTTCAATATCTGACTGCTGGGCTTCCTCATTCAGCTGCACCAGCCCTTTGGGAAGGATACTCAGCACAGCCGCCTCCAGCAGCGCGCCGCTGACCGGCTTGGCAAGATATCCACTGAACCCCTCCTTCCGGTAGAGAAGCTGGTTGTCGCTGCCCGCGTTGGCGGTCAGGGCCACCACGGGCACATCCTGGCAAAGGCCGCCCGGCTGGACCCGCAGGGCATGAAGGCACTTGATTCCGTCCATCTCCGGCATCAGATGATCCATGAGGATACAGTCATAATGGTGGTTCTGGGTCAGCCGCAGGCATTCGGCCCCGCTGCTGGCCGTGTCAATCTGGATTTTTGTTTCCGCCAGCAGCTTTTTCACGACCATCAAGTTCATGTCGTTGTCGTCCACCACAAGAATATGAGCGTCCGGCGCCTCGAAGCTCTGCCGGTATGTCTCACCTTCCCTTGCCCGCATCCGGGAGGCCAGAGTAAACGTTCCCAGCTCCTTCTCATCCACGATGTCCTGGTCCAGCATGACGATAAACGTCGACCCCTTGGTGTAGACGCTGTTCACACTGATTTTTCCGCCCATCAGCTCCACCAGCTGCTGGACGATGCTCAGCCCCAGCCCGGTGCCTTCGATATAACGGTTTCGCTCCTCGTCCACCCGCCGGAAGGCGTTGAAAATGTAAGGAATGTTCTCCTTTTTCACGCCCTGACCGGTATCCTCCACAGAATACCAGACACGCACCCGGTTGACCCCCTGGCGTTCGCACCGGACGGATAGGGTGACGGAGCCCTCGCTGGTGTACTTCACCGCATTGTTCAGCAGATTGATCAAGATCTGCTTGATGCGCACCTCGTCCCCGCAGAGCATGCTTGGAATAGAGGAATCCACGTGGAGCCTGAACTCCAGGCCTTTTTCCTTGGCCTTGATCCAAATCATGTTGACGATCTCCGAAAAGAGGGCGCCGGTCTCATAGGAGACGTTGACAATTTCCATCTTCCCGGATTTGATCTTGGAGATATCCAGAATGTCATTGATCAGCGACAGCAGCAGCTTGCTGGCTCCCTGGATATTCCGGGCATTCTCCGCCACTTCCTCGGAAATATCCTCCCGCAGTATAATCTCGTTCAGCCCGATGATGGTATTAATGGGCGTGCGAATCTCGTGGCTCATGCTGGAAAAGAAGTGATTCTCTGCCCGGTTCAGCTCCTCGATCTCCTTTTTCTGCCGCTCGGAGAGTGCGTTTTCCTCCTCATACATCCGGCTCAGGAACATGAGCAGAATACTGGTGAGCAGTCCCACCATAACCATGGAAAACGCCGAGTCAAACAGGGCATCATACTGCGTACTCGGTGCGGCAAGGGCCGGGAAGTAAAAGGCGGTGCCGTAGCAGAGCAGCGTTTCTGCCGTGCACAGTCCGAAAAACACAGCCCTGCGCCTTCCCTGTAAGGTAATGCAGACATAAATGAAGCAAAGCACAAACCACTCCGGCACGCCGCTGTAAAAACCGCCGGCAGAAAAGAAAGTGATGGGGAACAGGGTCAGCAGCAGCACCGCGATGAGCGTGGCTCCAGCGCGGATGCGCTTTTTCCGGATGCTGACCTTAACGATCACTGCCATGGCGGCGAGGCTTATCACCATGATCAGAACATTCCAGACGTTTCTGCCCATGGGCAGAGTAAACATAATCGCGATCATGCAGACGCCGGTCACAATGCGGAACATTCGCTCGCGGAGGCTGATCCTGTGATCGGTAATAATCTCAAACCATTTTTTTATCACGAAGTCTTCCACTCCTCAGAACTCGACATTTTCAGGCAGGCCGGCGGAAGCCGTCACAGCGTTTCGGCGATTTCCGCACAGAGCTCCTCATAGGCCTGCAGCAGGGCGGCGTGATGCTCCCGGATAAAATCCGTACCGCCCTGTTTCCCCGCCAGCTCCAGTTCCTTGGCCTGGGCGGAGAGCGCCTCCGCTCCGATGGTCAAAGAGGTGCTTTTCAGCGCGTGGACCTTTACGGCGTAGTCCGCCCAATTGGCACTTTCATACAGGGCGGCGATCTCCGCCCGTTTTTCCGGCCCATGGGCGCAGAACATCCGCAGCATTTCCTGGTAAAAGCTTTCGTCCCCGGCGCAGTAGTCCAGGCCCAGCTTCGTGTTAAGGCCAGCCTGTGCAAGCCGGTCATAGGAAAGGGCGGGTTCAGCAGCCCCGTCTCCCCGGAAGCCGGACGCTTCCGGCGTCTCTGCAGGGGCCCCCGGTCCGCCTTTGGCAGCGCCGGGTTCCGGAATTCCCTCCGCCCCAGCGGTCCCCGAAACTTCCATAGGTGCGTCCTTGTCCGTGCGCCCTTCGCTGTATTGGATACAGCTCTTGGGCAAAACCTTCCGGAGTACCCGCTCCAAAACGGTGCGCTCAATGGGCTTTGGGACAAACTCCGTGAAGCCCTCGCTGCGGAACATCTCCCGGGCTCCGCTGACAGTATTGGCAGTCAGCGCGATCACCGGCAAATCCTGATATAGTCCGTCTTGGATCTCACGAATCTTTTTCAGGGTTTCCACGCCGTCGAACCCGGGCATCATGTGATCCAGGAAAACAATGTCATAGGAAACGCTGCCGCACAGTGCTACCGCCTCCCGGCCGCTCAGGCAGGTGTCCACCTCCATTCCATAGCTTCCCAGAACGCCCTTGGCTACCACGAGGTTCATCTCCTCATCATCCACCGCCAAAGCCCGGACACCCACACAAGTGAAGGGCTTCCGCCCCGCGGCCTGATCCTCCGCAAAGCTGCGCTCTCCTGTTTCCCCGTTTAATAGATTTGCCACGGAAAGCGCGGAGAAGGGCTTGTGCATAATCGCAAGCCGGCTTCCCCGGCTCAGGTTAAACTCTCTCTCCGCGATTACAACGACCCGGACGGTTTCCGCCAGTTCCTCATAATACGCCGGGTTCTCCTCATATTCCGACTGGACGATGAATATATGGGTCAGCTTATGGCTGCGCTGTACTCTGAGAAGGCCCTCAAAATTATGTACTTGGTAGCCTCTCGCGCCAAGCCCCAGCACCAGGCTTTGAATCAGGCCGTCATAATATTCCCGAACCTCGTCGCAGCTGTACTTTTCCGGCCTGAAATAGCATGCGATACACAACTGGTCTGGGTGGCTGAGCTCAATGCATGGCCGCTCGTCTGCCACGCCTTGAGGAATCACGATATGAGCGGACAAGCCCTGCTGTTCTCCGCTGGCAAAATGAAGGAAGCCGCCCATGGCGTTCAGAAGCCCCTGCGCAATGGGAAGTCCGAGGCCCAGGCCGCCCACGAGGCGGCTGCTGCCGGAATCCGCCTGGTAAAAAACGTCGTACATCTGCGTTATCTGGGAGCTTGTCATGCCGATGCCGGTATCCCGGATATCGATGATCAGATTGGCGCCATAGCTTTCCCGCCGGCAGCCTATGCGGACGTTTATGCCTCCCTCCTCCGTAAATTTAATGGAATTCTCCACCAAAATTTTGAGTACGTGGGAAATTTTCTCCGCATCCCCTACCAGTGCCGCAGGCATCTTCGGGTCAATGTCAAACACCAGCTCCAGGTGCTGGCGGTTGCTTTGCAGCGCAGTCATGGTGATGACATCGTTCAGCACCGAGGTAATCATATATTCTTTTTTAGAGGGAGTCAGCGTGCCCGCCACAATCTCCGTATAGTCCAGCATATTGTTGATCTGGCTGGACAGGCGCTTTCCCGCCATTTTGATGGAAGACATATCCGCCCGGATATCCGGAGAGAGTTCCTTTCCCAGCGCTACCTCGCTAATCCCGATGACCATGTTGATGGGTGTGCGGAGTTCATGGGATACATTGGACAAAAAGACGGCGTTCTGCTTTTCCGCCGCCTCCAGCTCCGTAAAAACCCGGTCATACCATTTCCGCTGCGCATTCCGCCGGTTGACCCAGTATACCGCCAGCGCCGTCCCTCCAAGGGTCACAATGATGCCAAGTCCCAGGTGAAACGCCTCCTGAATGTTCATCCGATAGGAGATGGTATGGAGGACCAGGCCATGATACAGCAACATCAGAGTATATAAGGCCGCCGCCGCATACAGAATCCACTTTTTGTTCAGCATAAACAACGCCAGAATCAGAATGCAGGCCACAGCAGGTACATCAAAAAGACTGGATTCATGCACACCGAAAAAGAAGAATTCGACGAGCATCAGTCCAGCGCATAAGTTTTCATATAGCGTATTTGACCCCAGCCGTGCAATGTGCAGAAGCCATACGCTGAAACATCCGGCCGCCATCAGAGGAAGCGTCCAAAATTCCCATGCCAGGAATAGCGTAATCACCCCCAGCAAGCCGCTGAATACTGTAATTATAACAGCCAACAGCAAGTGACGGCTTGTCTGCTCCTCCGCCCTCATACGTTCTCAAACTCCTGCGCAACCCGTTTGATTAGCTCCTCCGGCCGGTAGGGCTTTTTCAGATAATTCACCGCACCTAGTTTAATCGCGCTCTGTACGTCCTCCTCCAGCCCTGACGCCGTCAAAAAGATTACGGGAACATCCGAGGCAAATTCCTTCATACGCTCAAATGTCTCGATGCCGTTCATTCCCGGCATATCAATATCCAAAAGGACCATGTCTACCTTCTCATTCCGCATCTTCATCAGCGCCTGGACTCCGGAGTCTGCCAAAAGCACATCATACTCCTTGCCAAGGATGATCCTGGTCCTCGCCAGATTCATATTGTCGTCGTCAACCACCAAGATATGTTTTTTCATGCAATCGCCTCCCTGTTTTGCTGCCGGGACCCATGTCCCCACGGGGTCTATTTTAAATGAAGCTTATGGGAAAATCAAGCCTGTATTTTCGTGCAGGCACCCGTTGCAGGGGGCCTGAAGGGACAAGCCGGAAAGCCTCGGACGGCAGCCTGGATAAGATCGTATTCCATGCGGCAGCTCAGCTTTAACCGCCGGCCTCATCCCTCCCCGTTCCTTTTCCTTCTGTTCAGCCTGCACTGTACTCCTGCACGTGGAATTGCCGGACTTTTCCGACAGGATATTTACACCCCGCCCAGGTTGTGCTATACTATGGGTTGCTTGAAACGGCCCTGGCGCAGCTTCCGCGCATTTTTCCGCTGACGCTTTGCCGGTTTTTTGGAAGACGGAGAGGAGGATCTCCTGTGGACTATATTTCCCGCGGAGAAGCGGAGACGGAAGCGCTTGGCTGCCGCCTGGCCGCCGTGCTTGCCCCCGGAGCCGTTGTGGCCTACCGCGGAGGGCTGGGTATGGGAAAAACCGCCTTCACCCGGGGGCTCGCGCGCGGTCTCGGATGCAGGAGCCGGGTGACCAGCCCCACCTTTACGATTGTCAACGAATACGAGGGGACGGTTCCTCTCTTCCATTTTGATATGTACCGCCTGGAAGACGCCGGCGATCTTTTTGACATTGGATGGGAAGATTACCTGGACCGGGGCGGCATCTGCGCGGTGGAATGGAGTGAACGCGTGGAAGAAGCGCTGCCCGATGACGCCGTCACCGTCGCCATTGCCCGCCATCCCGAACAAGAGGACTGGCGCGTCGTCACCATCGAGGGAACCGCTCCCTTCTAGGGGCTGTTCACATAAGGCCACCCAAAAAAGAAGCGCCATCCGGCGCTGTACGGAGCGCTTCCTCTTTAACTCGTTGAGTATATCGGATTGGAGAGAATATGAGGATTTTAGCCCTGGAAACTGCGGCGAAAGCTGTCTCCGCCGCCATCACGGAGGACGGCAGAATCCTGGCCTCCGGCTATCAGGACACAGGATTGACCCACAGCCGCACCTTGATGCCCATTGTAGAGGGCCTGTTCCGGAATACGGAACTGACGGCGGCGGACATGAACGCTATCGCGGTCTCGGCGGGTCCGGGCTCCTTTACGGGAGTCAGGATCGGTGTTTCCGCCGCCAAGGGCCTGGCCTTTGCCGCCTCCATTCCCGCTGTGGCCGTATCCACCCTGGCGGCGCTGGCCCGGAACGTGTCCTTTGCGGAAGGGCTGATCGTCTGTGCCATGGACGCCCGCCGCGGGCAGATTTACAATGCCCTGTTTGAAGCGGGGGACGGGCGGCTCACCCGCTTGACTCCTGACCGGGCCGTTGCTCTTTCAGACCTGGCAGAGGAGCTGAGAAATGATTCTCGTCCAAAGACGGTTTTAGGAGACGGGGCGGGGCTGTGCTTCGGATATCTGACGGAAGCGGGCATTTCCTGCCGCCTGGCTCCGCCGCAGCTCCTGATGCAAAATGCCATGTCCGTCGCCTTGGAGGCGGAAGACCTGGTCCAGGCAGGGAAACTGGTCTCCGCCCAGGAACTGGCTCCCGTTTATCTCCGCCCGCCCCAGGCGGAACGGCTGCTCGCCACAAAAGGAACGTAGGCAAAAGGACTTTATGTCTGCCTCGGAAGTCCGGTGCTTACCCGGGCAGCGCAAATTTGTAAAAGACCATTTTAAAGAAGGAGTATTTTTATGAGCGGAAAAGTGCATGTTATGGATCATCCCCTGGTAGCCCATAAGCTGACCATCCTCCGGGATAAAAACACCAGTGTCAAGGATTTTCGGGAGCTGGTCTCTGAAATCGGCATGCTGATTACCTATGAGGCCACCCGTGATCTGCCCCTTACCACCTGCGAGGTGGAAACTCCGATCTGCCGCACGACCGCCCCGACCCTGAAGGGCAAAAAGTTTGCCGTAGTGCCGATTCTTCGGGCCGGACTGGGCCTGGTGGACGGCGTGCTTCGGATGGTTCCTTCCGCCCGGGTGGGGCATATCGGCCTGTACCGGAACGAGGAGACCCTGGAGCCGGTGAAGTACTTCTGCAAGATGCCCAAGGATGTAAAGGAGCGGGATGTGCTGATTGTAGACCCTATGCTCGCAACTGGCGGCAGTGCTGAGGCGGCAATCGGCTTTATGAAGGAATACGGCTGCACGAATATCAAGCTGATGGTTCTTCTGGCCGCGCCGGAGGGGATCGAACGGCTCCAAAAAAGCCATCCCGATGTGGATATCTACTGCGGCGCGGTGGACGAGAGGCTGAATGAATATGGCTACATCGTTCCCGGCCTGGGCGACGCAGGCGACCGCATCTTTGGAACAAAATAGGAGAAATGAAGCGCCGCCGCCTGTGTGACGCGGGCGGCGGTGAAACCTGCACGAAGCGGCCCTTCCCCATGTCAGTTCTCAAGCACTCTCCGGGCGGGGCCATGTACGCCTCCTTCATCCCTGTCTGAAAAGCACAAAACGCAGGGTGCGGTCCCTTTCCCGCCGCCTCGGGTTCGTTTTTTCCGGTCGGGGGCCTGCTCCGGAAAATCAGTCTGGACCAACGGGAAAATTTCTCATCATGGAACGTCAACGTTCAAACAGGAAACCTTATTTCTTGGTGCCGAGAAGGGCTCGGATGGAACTGAGACCAGCCTGAAAAACAGCGGAATACCCAGCGGCAATAAATTTTTACCCTAAGGGCATATGATATCCGCAAGGCAGCAGAACCGCCAACGGCTGTCCGATTCCGCTGGGCTACGTGATGTTCCGCAGGACCCCCGGCGGGTTTCAAGGGAAATCAACGAAGCACCAGAGGAAAAATGTCCACCGATTTGGTACTTTGACATTTTTCAAATTTACCCGAAAAATATGGATTGACATTCAGCAGAAAATTTCTTATAATAGAAAATCGGAAGATGTTGCTTTTCCATGCAGCCCGGAGTGTCTGCATGGCAGTACATCTCTTGATTTATCCGGGTGTAGCGCAGTTGGTAGCGCGCATGGTTCGGGACCATGAGGCCGTGGGTTCAAATCCCGCCACTCGGACCATGCGGAGTGTCCTTATAGGATTTGAGTATCCTTAGAGGACACTCCGCATTATTTTTGCTCAAAATCCTAAACGGCAATCCGCGACCGGGAGTAGCTGACAGCTACTCCCTTTCTCGTCCCCATCGTGATCTCCGCAGCCGGGATTTTCCGGCGGTCAGGGACGGAGAAAGTGCCGATAC
>CAJTJA010000058.1 GCA_910576845.1 uncultured Oscillibacter sp. | reverse complement strand
TTCTGCGGCCAGTGCGTCACCCACTGCCCCACCGGGGCCCTGACGGTCCGGGACGACACCACAAAGGTCCTCCGGGCCCTGGCGGACCCGGAAATCACCACTGTTATCCAGGTGGCCCCGGCGGTGCGGGTGGCCTGGGCGGAGGTGTTCAATCTGCCGGCGAAGCAGGCGACTACGGGCCGCATGGTGGCGGCGCTGAAAAGTATTGGATTTGACTATGTGTTTGACACCAATTTTGCCGCCGACCTGACGATTATGGAAGAGGGAAGTGAGTTCATCGACCGGTTTACACACCGGGGAAAGTACCGCTGGCCCATGTTTACCTCCTGCTGCCCCGGCTGGGTGCGGTTTCTGAAGACCCAGTATCCCGCCTACACGGACCATCTCTCCACGGCGAAATCACCCCAGCAGATGTTCGGAGCCATCGCCAAGAGCTATTTTGCGGAGAAGATGGGCCTGGACCCCCATAAAATTTTTGTGGTGTCGATTATGCCCTGTTCCGCAAAAAAAGCGGAGAGCGAGCTTCCCACCATGAAGGACGCCTGCGGCGACCCGGATGTGGACATGGTGCTGACGACCCGGGAAATGTGCCGCCTGTTCCGGAGCGACTGCATTGTTCCTGCCGGCCTGGAGGAGGCGGAGTTTGACAGTCCCTTGGGCAGCGGCACCGGCGCGGCGGTGATTTTCGGCGCCACCGGCGGCGTCATGGACGCGGCGCTGCGGAGCGCCTACTACCTGGTCACCGGGAAAAATCCCGACGCCGACGCGTTCAAGGCCGTCCGTGGGGAGAAGCCTTGGAAAGAAGCTGCATTTAACATCCCCGGCGCGGGGGATATCCGGGTGGCGGTGGTTAGTGGCCTGGGAAATACCCGTAAGCTGATGGAGGCCATTGACGAGGGGAGCGCGGATTACGACTTTGTGGAGGTTATGGCCTGTCCCGGCGGCTGCGCCGGAGGAGGCGGCCAGCCCATCCATGGCGGCGCGGAATACGCGGGAGCCCGGGGAAGCCAGCTCTGGAAGCTGGACGCGGGCGCTGAAATCCGCTTTTCCCATGAGAATCCGGACGTGCAGGCATTGTACCGGACGTATCTCAAAAAGCCCCTGGGCGAGCGGTCCCACCATCTGCTGCACACGGACCACAACGCTTGGAGCGCGGGCGAGACTGGCCAGCGGGAGGCGGAGCAGGACTGGTAACAGCTTGCGGCGGAGCAGGACTGGTAACAGCTTGCGGCATGGTTTGGATTAGGCCTTGCTTGAAAAATGCAGGGGCCCTCAGCTGCCGGGATTGACAAAATTCGACACTTACAGTAAAATAGAAAAATAAAAAAGCCAACAGTGGTACCACTGTTGTTTCATGCTTGCACCATGAAACAACAGTGGTACCACTGTTGTTTCATGCTTGCACCATGAAACAAAAACCTTTGTGATCACTGGAGGCAAAGGGAGTGTGCGGGATGAGACGGTTGATGGTCACAGTGGCGTTGGCCATGCTTTGCGCAGTGGCTTTAGAGCGGGTTTGGGCGTTGGAGCAGACAGCGGGACATATGAAGAGGCAGGCCGAAAAACCAGTTCTGGAAGAGAATGCGGAAGATATTTTGACGATGGAGGAAGTGCGGTCCATCAGATTTTCCGATATTCCGGCGGATACTCCGGAGGCCGGCGCGGTGGGTTACTTGGTCTGCCGGGGCGTTTTTCAGGTAGAAAGCGGCGGAAGCTTTGATCCCTATGCCCCGATTAACCGTGGGGAAGCCGCAACCATTCTCTGGCGCATGAGCGGTGAGGAGCCGCCGGAGGAAAGGGACCGGTTTGCGGATATTACGGAGGATGGCCCCTGGGCTCTGGCAGCGGCCGAGAGTACGGGAATGATCCAGAGCGCAGGGGAGGAGCGGTTTAAACCTGAACAACCCGTTACCAGGGGGCAATTGGCGATGATGCTCAGCCGGTATGCGGAACATATGGGAATTTTCCTGGAGAGCGCTGCGCTGGACGGATATCAGGATGGCGCAGCGGTATCAGCCGGAGAGAAAGAGGCTATAGAGCAGGTGCTGGGACAGGAACTTTATAAGACGGTGGTTGGAAATGCCATCCTGCCGGATATGATGGTGTCCCGTCTCCAAATGGCTCAGGTGCTGGTTGGACTGGCTGCCTTGGAGGACCCTTTGGCGGCTGAGATTTTTGAAGAGCAGCCGAAACAGCTCACCGGCGGCAGGGCTCCGGAGCATCACCAGGAGATTCAAGCTGTGATAGAGGCAGCGGCCCAGAAGTACGGGGCCATCGGCGTGCAGGTAGCCGTTGTGGAGAGCGGAAGAGTAACGGATAGCTATCAGTATGGCTGGGCGGTGAGAAATACGGAGGCCATGACGGATGCCCACAAAATCCGTGTTGCCTCGATTTCCAAGGTTGTGGTGGGTATGGCGGCCATGCTTTTGCAGGAAGAGGGAATCGTCAGTCTGGATGAGAGCATAGGGAGTTATTGGGGCTTTCCCATCAAAAACCCCTCTCACCCCGATAACCCGATCACAATCCGAAAGATTATGACGCACACCTCTTCTATTTTCAACGCGGGGGACAATGAGCCCCGGTCTTATGGCAGCGTCAGTGCCCGCTTAAAGGGAAGCGGATTCAGTGGTTCTGCGCCGGGCTCCATGGCGGGCTGGAATTATAATAACTATGCCTTTTCTGTTCTGGGTATGACGCTGGAATTGGCCTCCGGCCGCCATTTAGACGATATCCTGCGGGAGAAGCTGTTCAGTGTTATGGAGGTGGATGGCGCCTATGCCGCGGGAGATCTACAGGATACCGGCCCCATTGCCGCGCTGTATTATCATGGCGGCTCCGCAGCCCGCTCCGCCGCTGCCCAGCGAGGGAACCGAATGAATGGAAAACCCGGAGCCACGGGGATTTTTTTCCCGGGAGGACTGACCATCAGCGCCAAAGACATGGGAAAGCTGGTGGGCCTGCTGGCTGCCGATGGCCGGTATGAGGGGGTTCAGCTCCTCTCCGCTCACTCGGTGAGCCTGATGGAACAGCAGGAATCTCAAGCTGTGCCGGGGGGGTCCTATCAGGCGCTTCCTCTGCGCTACCAGTATGATATCTATGGCCGGAAGGGGCTGTATTATCATACCGGCAGCGCCTATGGCGCGTATAACTGCGTCTCCTATGATCCGATTAGCGGAGATGGCGTGGTAGTGCTGACGATAGGGGCCAGCGCCGCCAAAGACCGATATGGAATTTATGCTGTTTGCGGAAGTATCAGTCAATACATATATGACACACTGGGACAAGCTTGAAAGAGGGTTTGCCGGCAGGGAAAGAATCTGCCGGACCGAAAGCTTTGCGGGAGGACCGCCGCTGTGACGTATACCCCCTTTCAGTTACATAAAAAAGTTCAGGAGCAGGCTTTTGCCCTGCTCCTGAACCTTTATAATATGCGTGCGGTTTCAGCCTGTTCGAAGGCCGTCAAAACGACTCAATCCGGCCTTTTGCCGGCTTTGAAACGGACTTCGGCGGAGGTTTTCAGGTATTTTCGGAGATTGGAGGGCTGTTCTTACCGGAAGCGAATCTCTTTTGTGAGGTGAGATGGAATCCTGTCTTCCGCTTTGACCGGAGGCTGGAATTCAAAATTTTCCGCGCATAGAATGCTGATTTGCCCGTGGAACCGGTCAGGCTCCAGGGGCTTCTTTTTCCGAATATGGTCTCTCAGCAGCAGCAAAGGGGCATAACCCTGCTGTTCCAGGTCCTGCGGAATGGTGAAATCTATACTGCCGGACCGGAGCAAATGCCGGATGCCCTCATTGATATCATGACAGACCACGTGTACCTGTCCCTTTTTTCCGGCCTGCTCAATGGCGGCGCAGCAGCCGGAGACGCTGAGGTTGGCCATGTATACTCCCCGCAGGCCGGGTTTTTCTTCGATGGCTTCACGGACCGCCCGAAAAGTTGCCTCATAGTCGTTATAGGTTTCCCGAACAGTCAAATGTCCGGCTGGAAAACCCAGCTCTTCCAGCCGGTCCCGGAAGCCGTTCAGCCTCCTTCGATGCCCGTCAAATTTCAGGTTTCCGACAGTGGCCAATACAGGTCCCTGGCCGGAGGTACATTTATACAACAGTCCTGCGGCGACTCGCCCTGCGGCATAAATGTCCTGCCCTACAAAGCAGAGGCGGCGGCTCCCAGGGAGATCGGAGTTAAAGGTGACGCAGGGGATGCCCTCTGCTGTCCGGGCGGCAATCCAGCCCTCAACCGAAGGGTCGTTGACGGCGCATACGGCAAAACCCGCCGTCCCCTCGGCCCGCATGGCCTCCAAAAGGTCCACTGCTTCCTGGGGCAGGTCCGTCTCGCAGCGGCGAATGAGTACCCGCACGTTGGATTCCTCCAGCTCTGAACAGGCCCGGCGGATTCCGCGTTCCACCTCGGTTCGGAACTGCCCCTCCCAGTTTGGCAGGAGCACACCCAGAGAAAAGGGCTGGAGGGAGGCGTCAAGCTGCTGGCGGTAGGATTCCCTGGGGGAGATATAGCCGATTTCTCTTATGGCGCACAGAACCCGCTCCCGGACATCCTCGTTTACATGGGGGCGGTTATTTAAAACCCGATCCACGGTGCCTCGGGAAACTCCGGCTAAATCCGCCACCTTTTGAATCGTTGGCCTGGTGCCCATCAAACCACTCCTTTGCTTTGTGCTTTTGCACAGTGCCAAAGTCATCATACACATAAAACGGTTTTTTGTCAATCCGTAAAAAAACTGCGTTTTGTTTTAGGGAGTTTTAATAAAGTTAAAGAAAATTGGGATGCTCCATTGACAACAGCAAAGAATGTGCTATTATGTGCATAGAATCAAAATGTGCAAAGCACAAATTGGACAGGAGGAACGATAGATATGGTATTTCAAAAATCGGCGTGCATCGAGCCGATGTATAGCGAACTTCCTTTTTTAGAGCGCTTTCAGGCGGCGAAGAGGGATGGCTTTGCGTTTGTGGAATTTTGGAGCTGGAGAGATAAGGATATGGAAGCGGTGCGGAAGGCTGCCGAATCTGCCGGGGTCGGAATTGCCGGCTTCAACGGGGATGCGGAGCTGTCTTTGATTGACCCGGCTCAAAAGAAGGAATATTTGGATTTTCTCCGCAGCTCCGTAGACGCGGCCTGCAAAGCCGGAGTCCGGTCCCTTACGATTCATTCCAACGGTTTGGGTGAAGGCGGTGCGGTCATCAACTCTTATGAAAATCTCAGCGATACCGTGAGGCTCTGCACGATGTTTGATACGCTGAAGGAGTGTGCGGAACTGGCTGAGGCCTCCGGCGTTTTGATCAATTTGGAACCTTTGAACGTTACAACAGACCATGTGGGGAACTTCCTCCGGACCACCCAAATGGCGGCGGAGCTGACCAGACTCATCGGCTCTCCTATGCTGAAGGTGCTTTATGATGTGTATCATATGCAGCTCAATGAGGGAAGCATCTGCGATCATATCCGGGCGTATGGAGACCAGTTCGGCCATATCCATGTGGCGGACGCTCCTGGACGGCATGAGCCGGGAACAGGGGAAATCAATTACCGCAGGGTTTTTTCCTGCTTGGAGGAATGCGGGTATCAGGGGCTGGTGGGCTTTGAGCTGGTGCCGGAGACGTCGACAGAAAATGCTGTGAAGGCCATTATGACATATTGATTGGGAGGAATTTCTGCTATGAAGGTTGGAATTATCGGCGCAGGCCGCATTGGAAAGGTTCATGCGAAAAATATCAGCATGTTTGTTCCTGAAATGAAAATCAAAGCGATTGCGGATCCCTTTATGAATGAGGAAACCGAGTCCTATGCCAGAGGCCTCGGAATTTCCGTGGTGTCCAAAGACGCGGATACGGTTTTAAAGGACCCGGAGATTGAGGCGGTGCTGATCTGCTCTTCTACCGATACCCATGCGGATTTTATTATCCGGGCTGCCGCGGAGGGGAAGCATATCTTTTGTGAAAAACCCATTGACTATGATATCCGGAGAGTGCGGGAGGCCATTGGCGCGGCCAAGCAGGCCGGAGTGAAGCTTCAGATTGGGTTCTGCCGCCGGTTTGACCATAATCACCGGGCTGTTTATGACATGGTGCGGAGCGGAAAAGTAGGAAAAGTCAATATTATCAAAATCAGCTCCCGGGATCCGGAGCCGCCTCCCATTTCCTATGTCAAAGTTTCCGGCGGTATCTTCTATGATATGATGATCCACGATTTCGACATGGCCCGTTTCCTGGCCGGCAGCGAGGTAGAGGAGGTTTCCGCCGTTGGTTCTGTACTGGTGGACCCGGCTATTGGAGAGGCGGGGGATGTGGATACCGCGGTGGTGACGCTGAAGTTTGAGAGCGGCGCCATTGGTGTGATCGACAACAGCCGGAGAGCTGTATATGGTTATGACCAGCGAGTGGAGGTCTTTGGCTCGGAGGGAGCGGCCATTGACGCCAACGACACGCCCAATACCGCCTCTTTCCACGGGGCGGAGGGCACGGTTACAGGTGCTTGTTATAAGATTATGTGGGACCGGTATACGGGGGCCTTTGTCAGCGAGATGCAGGCGTTTGCAAAGGCCGTTGCCGGCGGAGAGGAGCCTCCTGTCACCGGGGATGACGGGCTCTATCCTGTGCTGATGGCGGCCGCCGCCGTGAAATCTCTGAAGGAGAGACGGCCGGTGAGGATTGCGGAAGTCTGCTGAGGGCGGCCGGCGGCGTTTGCGGCAGATTGGGATGAAGGCGAGCGGCGCTGCCGGCAGGCCGGTACATAGGTCAATCGATAAGAGATATACAGAGAAACGCGTCTGTGTCAGATGACACAGACGCGTTTAAGATTGTTTGCCGGGACAATGCGGAAGATGTATTCGGCGGGAAGGGAGGGTGCAGGACAGAGAACCCGGGAAGGGGTTCCTGTATTTATAACTGCAGGAGAATCAGCATGGGAAAGGTCAGGCACAGGCTGATTGCCAAGCTCAAGGAATTGACCACACCATACAGCGAGGGTTTGCAGCCGCATTTTTCGCAGAAAACCATGGATACGGATGGAATGGGAGCCAGCATAGCCAGCACGGCAACCTGCCGGATCAGCAGAGGCAGAGGCAGCAGCCAGACCAACGCGCACGTGGCAAGGCTTCCGGCATACCGGAGAAGCAGGATTTCCGTGAGCTGTTTTCGGTCCTCCTGCTCCGCCTGGATGTCAAAGAGAATACCGATCATCAGCATTGCCAGAAAAGTGTTCGCTCCGCCTATTGTGGCGGCGGTTTGATATACAAACTCCGGTATACGAATGTTGAGAACAGACAGCAGCATCAGAAGCAGGTATGTCATAAAGGGAACGGAACGTGCCAGACGGCCCAATACAAAGCCGGGGCGGGCCCGCTCTCCGCTGGCCCTGGCAGACATCAGGGCATAGAAAAGGCCGGAGTTGAAGGGACAATTCCCGGCGTCAAACATGGATAGGCCGATCAGCGCCTCCGCCGGCAGAAAGCTCTGAGCGAAAGGTAGCACAAAGCAGCCGATGTTATAGCTGGAGGCGTTCAAGGCATACAGCGCCTGGGTGGCCGTGTTCTTCTTCCGGCTGAGCCAAAGACCGGCAAAAAACATAGCGAGATTGCTGGCCGCGGCGATGAGAATCAGCGTCAGGAAGCTGACGTCAAAGCGGAAAGTTCTGAAACTGCCGATGAGAGCCGCTGGAAGGGTCAGGTTGATGACAATGCGGGAGAGGACCTTGGCGTCCTCCTGACGGAAGACGCCAAGGTATTTCAAGGCATAACCTGCGAAAATCATCAGAGCCAGCCCCGCGGCTTTGCTGACAATAGGTTCCATTCGCTCAGCCCATCATCAAATTTGGCACAAACATGCTCAGCGGCTGGAAGAATGTCACAAGCATCAGCACGAGGATCATTATGGCGTAGAAGGGAAGGCAGGCCTTAGTGGCCTCCTCAATTTTAATGCGTCCGATGGAACAGCCCGCAAAGAGCGCAGCACCTACCGGCGGTGTGCAGAGGCCGATGGCCAGGTTCAGGATCAGCATGGCGCCGAACTGTACCGGGGCCATGCCGAGCTGGGTGGCGACAGGGAGGAGAATGGGGGTCAGAATCAGAATCAGAGGCCCCATGTCCATGATACAGCCCAGAACCAGGCACATCACGTTGATCAGCAGGAGAATGACCACTTTGTTATCTGAGATGCCCAGCAGCAGATTTGTAACCATGGTGGGAATTTTCAGGTAGGCCAGCAACCATCCGAACATGGAGGCGGTGGAAATCAGAGCCATGACCATGGCGATGGTACGCAGAGACTTGCGGAGAATGTCTCTGAACTGCCGCAGGGGAATTTCCCGATAGACAAAGAAGGTGACGATGAACGCATATACCACCGCCACAGCGGCAGATTCCGTGGCGGTGAACCAGCCGAAAATAACGCCGCCCACAATGATGATGCAGGTCATCAATCCCAGCAGGGCATCCTTGGTGGCTTTCCAAATTTCTTTGACAGACATCATGCGGCCCTTGGGATAGTTCCGTTTCCGGGCGATAATGGCGGTCATAACCATCAGAGCGATGCCCAGCAGCACGCCAGGAATCAGGCCGCCCATGAAGAGCTGTCCAATGGATACGCCGCCGCCTGCCGCCATGGCAAAGAGGATCATGTTGTGAGAGGGGGGAATCATCACGCCCTGGCAGGAGGAGGTGACGGTGACGGCTACGGAGAAATCCTTGTCGTACCCGGAATCCGTCATCATGGGGATAAGAATGGAGCCGATGGAGGAGGTGTCCGCCACGGCGGAACCGGAGATGCCGCCGAAGAACATAGAGGCCAGGATGTTTACCTGAGCCAGGCCTCCCCGCATCCAGCCCACAAAGGCGTTTGCCAGGGTAATAAGGCGGCGGGAAATACCGCCTTGGCCCATGATTTCACCGGCCAGGATAAAGAAGGGGATTGCCAGCAGGGAGAAGGACTGCACGCCGTTGACCATCCTCTGGAAAAGCGTTGCCAGGGGAACATTCAGGTACAGAGCCGTCAGAATGGAGGAGATAGCCAGGGTGAAGGAGATGGGCATCCGAATGGCCAGCAGAATCACAAAGGAACCCAGCATAATGGCGATGGCAATGGTGGTATCAGGCATTGTGGTCCTCCTTTTCCGGACTGTTTGCCGGGAAAATCTTTTTGTCCTGCCGGATTGCGACCAGCACCGCGTTCAGCAGCACGAGAGTGCCGGACAAGGGCAGAATGATGTACAGTACGGAGCTGGGCAGCTTCGTGGCGGGCATGGTAGAGAGCTTGGTCATATCCATGATGACAGCGCCGAAATAGATCATTGTCCCGCCGAAGACGGCGATTAAAATGTGGTTAAGGCACTCCAAGACGGCGACGGCCTTGTCCGGCAGCTTGGAGGTGAACATTTCAATGCTGATGTGAATTTTCTCCAGCACACCGATGGCCATGCCGATGAAGCTGAACCAGACCAGCATTAAAGTGGCGATCTCCTGGGTCCAGGAGAAGCCCTGCTTGAAAATATACCGCAGAATGACGTCCATGAAGACAATCAGGGTCAAAACTACCATGCAGATAATGGCGAACCATTCCAGCACCTTAAAAAGCGTGCGGCAGATGTTCCGCAAAAGGCTCATAGACAGCCTCCTTTTTATGTTTTATTTTCATCCAAAAAGGGCGGCCGATGGCCGCCCTTTTCTGAAATACCGCGTATGTGGAATCAGCCCAGGGCCTGGACGCGCTCCACAATGGCCTTCTGGTCAGCATCCAGGAAACTGTCGTACATGGGGGCGACGGCATCCTGGAAGGCCTTCAGCTCGTCGGCGGTCAGGGTGGTCAGAGTGCAGCCCTTTTCCTCGGCGATCTCGGCGTTCTTGGCCTCGGACTCCTCCCAGGCGTCACGGTGCCAAATCTCCGCTTCCTTGGCGCAGTCGAAGATGATCTGCTGGTCCTCGGCGGACAGCTTGTCCATGGTCTGCTTGGAAGCCAGAATCATGTCAGGCATATAGGAGTGACCGTCGTAGGTCCAATAGGGGGCGACCTCCCAGAAGGACATCTCGATATAAGACGTCATGTTGTTCTCGGCGCCGTCCACCACGCTGGTTTGAATGGAAGAATAGGTGTCATTGAAGGGAAGGCCTACGCCGGCAGCGCCCAGGCAGTCCATCAGAGCCAGCATCAGATCGGACTCGGAAACGCGGATTTTCATACCAGCCATGTCGGCGGGAGTGTGAATTTCCTTCTTGGCGTTGAAGAAGTTCCGGGAGCCCGGATGGAGATAGGTGATGCCCACAAGGTTGTTGTTTTTGAAGGTCTCAAAGACCTCCTGGCCGATTTCTCCGTCCAGAACCTCAAAGAGGTGGTCGACGCTGCTGTACTCATAAGGCATCTGAAGGGCGTTCATCAAAGGAGCGAACTCGGCGGAGGCGCCGGAGGATACGCGGGTGAAATCCAGGCCGCCGAACTGGCACTGCTCAATGGTGGAGCGCTCATCGCCCAGCTCACCGGCAAAGTGGCACTCAATGGTGATGCGGCCATTGGTTTTTTCGTTCACCAGATCGGCAAACATCTGGCAGGCCTGGCTGGTGATGTGCTCCGCATTGTGGCTGTTCGCCAGCCGCAGAACCACGGCTTCACCGCTGCCGCTGTCGGGAGCGGCTGTGCCGCCGTCGGAGGGGGTGCTGCTTCCGGTATCGCCGCCGGTTGTGCTGCCGCCGTTATTGCTGCCGCAGCCGGCACACAGAGCCAGCAGCATGAAGGCTGCCAGCAGGGTCGCAAGAATTTTTTTCATACTTCTTCTCCTTATTTTTTCATATTTTGTCCCATAAACACAAGGACGAGCTTATATTTTTATTGTACTGAAAACCGGAAGGGGAGGAAATCGTAAAGTTTTGCGGTTGGGCCGTCTATTTTTTCACAAACTCCAAATCAAACGTGTTGATTTTGTGCAAAATCAACAGCGGCAGGCTGTGCCTGCCGCTGTCAGCTTTTAGAGGCCCTGTAGGCGGAGGGCGTGCAGCCTACCGCTCGTTTGAAAACCTTGGTGAAGTAATTGGAATCTGGGTAGCCCACCGCCCGCCCGATGTCGCTGATGGGCAGCTCTGTGGACAGCAGTCTCTGTTTGGCCCGCTGAATGCGGTATGCGGTAACAAATTCCAGAAAGGTTTTGCCAGTGGCGGCTTTGACCTGCCTGGAGAAATAGAAGGGGCTCATACCCATGCTGGCCGCCGCGTCCTCCAGGGCTGCATCCTCTGTGTAGTGCTGGCAGACCCAGACTTCCAGTTCCGCCTCAAAGGGAGAGGCCTCATGGGCTTTTTCCGGAGCCACATGGAAGAATTTTTGAAGGGTTTCCCGCAGATCTGCCTCGGAAATGGGCTTGAGCAGGTACTCCTCCCCGCCGGAGCGGAGGGCTCCCACGGCATAGTCAAAGCGGTCATAGGCGGTGAGGAAGACGATATGGGTTTCAGGCCGCTGCCGTTTGATAACCGCCGCTGCTTCCACGCCGTTTTTCAGAGGCATTTCAATATCCATAAAAACCAGGTCCGGCTGAATCTGGGCGGTTTTGGAAACGGCCTCGCTGCCGTTTGCCGCCTGTTCGATCAGGGCATTTTCACCGAGAATGCCCCGGAGCCTGCTGGCCAGGGCCTGCCGGCTCTTGGGCTCGTCTTCGGCTACCAGAATTTTAATCATGCTTTGCCCTCCTCTCCCACGGTGATTCGCACGGCGGTGCCCAGGCCGGGACGGCTGAATATATCCAGGTGTCCGCCGCTGAGTTCCATCCGCTCTCGGATATTATCCAAACCGATGGAACGGTGCCGGCCGGACTCCGGCCTCATCCGCCGGGGGTCAAAGCCGCACCCGTTGTCCGACACTATCACTGTCACTCCCCGGCGGCCCCGGTAGGTACGGACCCGGATCTGCCCCCCGCCGCCCCGGGCACGCAGGCCGTGGAGAATGGAATTTTCCACAAGCGGCTGAAGAATAAATTTGGGCACGACGATGCTGTTCAGCTCTGGATCGGATTGAATTTCCATCGTGATACGGTCGCCGTACCGGGTTTCCTGAAGCTCCATGTAATCCCGCAGAAGCTGAATTTCCCGGCCAAGAGGGACCAGCTTTTCGTCGCTTTCCAGAGAGTAGCGGAAGAAGCTGGACAGACGGAGGATCAGCTCCTCGGACAAGGGAGCGGATTCTTCCCGGGCCAGAGCTGCGATGGTGTTCAAGGTGTTAAAGAGAAAATGAGGGTTGATTTGGCTCTGGAGCTGGGCGAAGCGCCGTTCCTGAAGCCGCCGCTGCATTTGAGCGGCCTCCACCTCCTTTTCCAGCAGGGATTTTTCCATTTCGGCCTGCCGCTCCAGAGCGTGGATGGTCTTTCGGATTTCCGTCTGCATGAGATTGAAGGAGCGGGCGGTGCGGCCGATCTCATCGTTGCCGTGGACAGCCAGAGGCGGCGCGTCATAACACCCCCGGCCAATTTCATCGGCAGCCCGGCCCAGATTTGTCAGAGGTTTAAGAATACTGTGGGTAAAAATCAGCAGGACCAGGGCCATCAACGCGGTGTCCACCGCCAGAATCAGGGCGAAATACTGCCCGCTGCGGGCGTTGGCGGCGGTGATTTCCCGCCACTGGTCGCCGCCCTGCACCATGCGGCTGTGGAGCAGGTCTCTGGAATAACCGTCAATATAGGCCGCTTGAGAGCGGAGGGACAGATAAGGTGCGATCATCTCGTCCGTCTCCTCAATGGAAAGCAGTATGCTTTGGGACGCGCGATAGTGCTCCATAGCGTTATTGATGGCCCGTTTCAGGGCATACTCGCCCTGGCGGTCTGTCCTCCGGTCAGGGTGGAGTTCCCGCAGCAAAAGGTCCGTTTCCTGAATCGCGGCCAAATAGTTTTCCTTGGCGTCAGGCGGGGGTATCTGCCGGATATGGACTTCCAGATATACATTTTCTGCGGAGAACGCGTCCATGAAGCCGGTGATATCCATGTATTCCTCCATGATGATGGCGGATTGGCCGCTGAAGCTGTGAAGCTGTATCATCACCAGGGCTACCAAGGTCCAGAGGGCAGCCAGAATTACCCCGGCCAGGAGGATGACCTTTGAACGGATAGGGATCGTATACCATTTTTGACGCAGCTTATTCATAAAACTCCTGTGAAATGGGGCGGGCCTCATTGGCCTGCGGCGAAGAGGAATGGGAAATCTTAGCGGGCCTTTAGCAAGTAATATTTTTATTTTAGCACAATTTTGAGTTTGTGGCAAATACCGATTCCGGTATTTTTTTGCGGATTTTGCGGGTTCTCTTTAGCTTTTTTGAATATGTCAAAAGGGAACGGCGGTCTGCCGTTCCCTTTTGCCGTAT
This sequence comes from uncultured Oscillibacter sp., assembly GCA_910576845.1. GTDB lineage: Bacteria > Bacillota > Clostridia > Oscillospirales > Oscillospiraceae > Oscillibacter. Next base: position 1,175 of record CAJTJA010000058.1, on the reverse strand, counting down.
TCAGATACGGAGATTATGGACTTTTGACGCTTTGAATCAGTCGGCCTTCTTGTCGGGAGAATTTTGGATTGGGTAATCCTCCAGTACGTCCAACAAGCGGGAATAATCCTGAGATGCCAGGTGGTTATAACGTGCCCAGCGGTTGCGGCACTGGTTTCGAGCCTCTGCCAGCAGGGCTTCCGCCGCTTCGGGGAAGGTTCTTTGCAGAGAATTAAACCGAACTTCTCCCATAAAGAACTCCCGGAGATCGTATTTGGGGTCCTTAAAGTCCAGAACGAAGGGATTTTTGCCCTCCAGTTTTAACTTGGGATCATACCGGTAAAGAACCCAGTAGCCGCTTTTTACAGCAAGCTTTGCCTCTTCCTGGGCCCAGGCCATGCCCTTGACAATGCCGTGGTTGATACAGGGAGCATAGGCGACGATGAGGGCGGGACCGTCATGGGCCTCCGCCTCCCGCAGCGCCCGGATGTACTGGGCGGGGTTCGCTCCCAGGGCTACAGAGGCTACATATACGTTTTGATATTGGGTGGCCAGCATGCCTAAATCTTTCTTCTCCGTCCGCTTGCCCGCAGCGGCAAACTGGGCCACCGCGCCGAAGGGGGTGGCTTTGGAGGACTGCCCGCCGGTGTTGGAGTATACCTCTGTGTCAACGACGAGAATATTCACGTCTTCTCCAGAGGCCAGCACATGGTCCAGACCGCCGTAACCGATGTCATAGGCCCAGCCGTCGCCGCCATACATCCACATACTCTTTTTGACCAGCTGGTCCTGAGCCTCGCGGACGGCCTTGATTTTCTCCCCGGTCTCGGAAGTGGCATTCAATGCGGATATGACCGCGTCGCTCAGCTCAATAGTGCGCTGCTTATCCTCAAAGCCATCCAGCCAGGCGGATAGGGCGGCTTTCAAGGCCTCATCCTTTGTTTCTCCCAGCAGTTCCTTAACGTTCTGCCGCAGCCGGAGGCGCTGCTGGCGGACGCTGAGAACCATGCCCAGGGAATACTCGGCGTTGTTTTCAAACAGGGAATTGGAAAGGGCCGGCCCCCGTCCGTTGGGCTTAGTGGTATAGGGGTAGCTGGGGACGCTGAAGCCCCACGCCTGGGTGCAGCCCGTGGCGTTGGCGACCACCATCCGCTCGCCGAAGAGCTGGGTGAGGAGCTTCATGTAAGGCGTCTCGC
>CAJTJA010000057.1 GCA_910576845.1 uncultured Oscillibacter sp. | reverse complement strand
TGCGTGCGGCTGGGGTAAACACCTTCCTGACGCCGGAGAAAAAGGTTCTGCCAGATCTCTTCGGGGGCTTACAGAATTGGTTCTTTACCGGGCCCTCTGGAGAGCAGATTGAGCTGCTGCAAATGCTGTAAAGGAAACGAGCTTTCACTAAAAAGTGAAAGCCCGTTTTACATGACAGCCGGTTTCAGCGGAAAAGTTTCCGCGCGACCCAGATGAAAAGGCACGCGCCGGCTACATCTACGATAAGGTTGGCAAACCAGCCGTAAGCGTAGAAGCCAAACAGGCCGAAGACCGTGCTGCCCACAGCAGAACCCACAATGCCGATAATGATGTTGCGGATTAATCCTCCGTCGGTGTCCATTAGCTTTCCGGCAATCCAGCCCACCAATGCACCCATAATCAGAGAACCCAACAAATGAAACATACGCAATACTCTCTTTCCAGCCCTTTGGGGGCTTATCTTTACTGCTGCCCGTAAAAGCCGGGTCAGTCCTCAATATATTCCCGCACCCGATAGACTGCGCCGATCTCCTCTTCGCAGATTTTCCGGCAGCTTTCGATTTCTTCCTTGGGGATCGTATCCACCACCGTCATCATGACTGTGGGGACATATTGCCGCAGCTCTTTGGCAAAGGCTTTCATAGCCTCGTAGGCCCCCTTTTGAACCGGGTGACAGAGGGCGTCGTACTTCTCCGCCGTGTCGGTGTTCAGGGAGATAGACACCATGTCAAACCGCCCCTGGAACTCCGGGGTAATGTCCCTTCCGTGGATAAGGCTTCCGGTGCCGTTGGTATCCATGCGCGTGAAGGGCTGTTTGCCTTTGGCTTTCAGCTGGTCGATGACCCAGCAGATGTCGTTGATCCGGTAGCTGGGCTCGCCGAAGCCGCAGAAAACAAGCTGCTTGTATTGAGAGAGATTCCGGCTTTCGATGTCTGCCAGAATTTCCTCCCGGGTGGGCTCCCGTGCAAGCCACAGATTGTGGGTATAGATGCTGCCGCCATGGCCATTGTGCCGGAGGCAGAACTCGCAGTTGAAGTTACAGCGGTTGGTGACATTGACATACAGGTTTTCCCCATACTCGTAAGTGATGGTAAAGCCTTTTTCCATAGGGATTGCTCCTTTTTAATGTTGAGGCCCTGTTTCAAGCAAGGTCTAGCTCAGATGGATTTGGGACAGGGTGAACACGCCGTCCTGGTAGAGGACCACCGCATCCACCTCCGCCGCATAGGAAAGGGTGGGGCTGAAGCCTTCGCCGCACAGCGAGGCGGCGCTCCGAACGCGAATATGTTCCCAATTAAATTCAGGTTCCGGCGTGATCGCAAAATTGATGATATCCCCGGTGCAGAAACCCTCGATGTTCTCCGGGGCCGCATCCTCCGGAAGGAGAGAGGTAACGTCCACTAGCTCTGCTCCCAAGATAGAGTAGGTTCGCCCGTTTAGGGTTCTCACGGACAGGGCCTCGCTCATATCCTCGCTGAAGAACTCCCGGGGAAGGGCGTAATCCGTCAGGGTCCCGTCGAGGTTCTTTTCCAGAACATGCAGGTCGTCTATGGAAACTCCAGTGCCGGTGCCGGGGTGTCAGCCAGGGCCAGTCGAACTCCGCCACGCTGTTCCCCCAGCGGATGAGGGCCTTGTCCCAGTCAAGGCCGTAGAAGGCGGCGTTCGCCTCGGGCAGTTCTACCAGCAGGGCCGGAAAGTCGTCCTCTGTAACGGGATCGTAGAATATTTTTTGGGGCAGTTCGTAATTCCCCTGGGCCCGGCCTTCCGCCGTCTCCGCAGGGGTGGAGAGTTCCACCAGCGAGGTTAACGCCGGGAGGAACTCCGCCTTGGAGGCTGCCGGAGGAGCCTCCGGCGGGGATTCCGGCTCCGCCGGTGCGGGTACGGCGCAGCCGCATAAAAGCGCCAGCAGAAGAGAGAGGGCAAAGGCAGCTTTTCTCATGGAGATGCCTCCTATTGGTCATAGCTGTAAAGGTGAAAATCTTGCAGGGTAAACACGCCGTCCTGGTAGAAAATCCCGGCGGAGGTCTCCGCCACATAGCAAGGGGCCGCGCTGTCCGGCGGGCTCAGGCAGAACGCGCCCCGGAACCGGAGGCCGCCCCAGTCCTCCGTACTGAACCCAGCGATCAAGCCGGAGGAGGTTTTCGCCATGTCCAGGTCCGGGCCCTCATACTCATGACCGAATTCCACCAGCTCATGGCCCAGTATGGCAAATGTCCGTCCGCCGGTCTCGGCGGTGCTGAACAGCTTGGGAAGTTCATCCTGCCAGAGGCTCTCTGGGAAGGTGTACGCCGTCAGGGTCCCATTGGGGTCCTTCTCCAGGATATGCAGTTCCTCAATGGAGACGCCAGTTCCGCTGCCGACGTAGCAGATAACGATCAGTTCGTCTTCCCAATCGCCGTCTATATCGGTGCAGAACATTCTGGGCAGGATTGTTCGGGGAGTAAGGAAGTTCCAATCGAATTCCGCTAGGCTATCTCCCCAGCGGATGAGGGCGGGACTCTCCGCATTGGCCTGATAGGGGGCAGCGTAAAAGGCCGCGTCCGCCTCTTGGTCTTCCGCCAGAAAACCCACCACGCCGCCGTGAATCCAGCCCTCTGCGTTATACCGGGGATCTGCTGTCGAAAGCGGCAGATCATAGTCCTCCGCCGGTTTCCGTCCTTTTGTCACCACGGCGGGGGCAGAGAGAGGTTCCAGGCAGCGGAGTTCCGGCAGGGAAACGGTTTCCTCCGCCGCCGGGGGCTTCTCCGGCAAAGATACCTCCGGCTCTGCCGGGGCAGGATTCCCGCCGCACCCGGCCAAAAGCGTCAGGGTCAGCAGGGTGGGAAGAAACTTCTTTACCATATCTTGAATCCTCCAAGCAATTCTCTTGTTGCCGTCGATTTGGCCTGGTGAACTACCAGACTTTCAGAGCGAAATAAAGCTCTTTTTATTCACTTTTTCTCTCGAGAAAAAGTAAGGCCAATCTTCGGAAACAGTTGGAGGCCGTTCTCCCAGGTGATCCGGGTCATCTCCTCCGGCGAAACGCCCTTCCACTGCGCCAGCTTTTCGATGATATAGGGTAGGTTCCGGCTGTCATTTCTCTTCCCGCGCAAAGGGACCGGGGAGAGGTATGGGGAATCCGTCTCCACAACCATGCGGTTCAGGGGCGTGACAGCGATCACTTCAGGAGCCCTCTGGGCGTTTTTATAGGTGATGGGTCCGTCAAAACCCAGATACCAGTCCCGTTTCAGAAGTTCTAACGCCATTTCGGGGCTCCCAGAGAAGCAATGAAACACCCCCCGCACTTCAGGATATTCCAGAACGATGGAGAGAGAATCCCCGTGGGCCTCCCGGTCGTGGACGATGACAGGCAAATCTAATTCGATTGCCAGCTCAATCTGCCGCCGGAAGACCATCTGCTGAAACGCTCTTGGAGGGTTGTCCTTCCAATAGTAGTCCAGGCCGATTTCTCCCACGGCCACTACTTTTTCGTGTCCGCAGAGCTCCCGAAGGGCGGAGAATTCCGCTTCGCCTATTCCCGCGCAATCGGAGGGGTGGATGCCGGCGGCGGCATAGACGAAAGAGCAGCGCTCCGCCAGGGCCACAGCGGCCCTGGAGCTCTTCATGTCGCAGCCGGGGTCTACTACCAGCTCTACCCCAGCGTTGGGAAGGGCGGAGAGAACACTGTCCCGGTCTGCGGTGAAGCCATTTGAATCGTAGTGGGCATGGGTGTCAAAAATTGGCATGGAAAGACCTCCTCTGGATGCTCCAGGCAAAACAAAAAGGACACCCCAACGGATGCCCTTTTGGCCTGACGGCCTCCGGGTATCCACACGGAAGCGTCATTTCCCCAGGAGCGGGGATATGTTGGATCAACCGATCCGATTGAGCTTCAGGGTCATGGCGCTCTTCTTGTGAGCGGCCGCGTTCTTGTGGAGAACACCCTTCGCCACAGCCTGATCGACCTTCTTCACCGCAACCTTGTAAGCGCCATCGGCATCGGTGCGATTGCCCTCCGCCGCCGCGGCCTCGAACTTCTTGATTGCGGTCTTAAGATCGGACTTCGTGGCCTTGTTGCGGACATTTCTCGTTTTTCCGATGAGAACGCGCTTCTTGGCAGACTTGATATTCGGCAAACCAAACACCTCCTTTGGCCGTTGATTTCATAGTGGCGGACGAATGCCCACCGTACAGATTTACATTCTAACAGGGAAAGCTCCAAAAAGCAAGGTCTTTTTTTCATATTTTTGCTGTTTTCTCCTAAGGGGAGGACATTGGCCTCATCCAAAGGGGCATAACGGAAATCTTTCGGTATTTTTCAGCGGGCAAGCTCATAAAATGCATGGAACAGAGTTATTTTCAGCTCCAGAAGGAGGGGACGGGCATGACGTCACGGCAGACAGGGCGTCGAATTGCCGCGCAGACGCGGCAGCGAAGGAACGCCGGAAGCAGCAGCCGCTACAAAAGAAATGAACCGCTGCCAGCAAAAGACCTGCGGAGACTAGTACAGATGGTGGCCTGCGGCAGCATTTTTGTGCTGCTGGTGGCGGCAAAGCTGCTGCTGCCGGCAAAGATGGCGGATTTTAACACAAAACTGGCCTCTGCCATGGAGCAGAACATGGATGTTCAGGCGGTATTTTCCGCTGTGGGCCGTGCTTTTTCCGGAGAGGACGGCGGAGGCATGAAAGATGTTTATCAAGCGGTGTTTTATCCTCAAACAGAGGATGCTTCTGTGAAGATGACATCTCAGACGCTGAACTTTCAAGATACCGCGGCGTTGGACATTCTGCGGGGCTATCGCCCAAAATCCGATGTCTCTGGCCCAGAAGGAGTTCGGGATACGGAATCAAAAGATGCCTCGCAATCAGCATCCAATCTGGCATACGTTCTCTATTCCCAGGAAAATCTCCCTGAGCATGTCAGCATGGAGCAGGCGATTCTGGGGTTTGACTACTGTGCTCCGGTCAGCGGAATTCTCAGCTCTGACTTTGGCTATCGGGAACACCCGGTGGAAGGAGAGGAGCGGTTCCATTACGGTATCGACCTGGCGGCAGATCCCGGAACGCCGGTGAACTGCTTTGCTGATGGAACGGTTACCGCTGTAGGAGAGAGCAGCAGCTATGGCCGCTACTGCATTGTAACGCACCAAGGGGGGTATTCCACTCTATACGCTCATTGCAGCCGGGTGACGGCCAGTTCCGGGGCAGATGTAAAACGGGGGCAGAAGATTGCCGAAGTGGGAGAGACGGGCATTGCTACCGGTCCCCACCTTCACTTTGAACTCCAGAAAGGTAGTACATATTTGAATCCTATTTATTATGTTTCTTCCCTGTAGGGTTCGGATTACCAGTGGTTTTATCCTTCTTGCCTCCTGGTTCGTTCTGGTAAACGGATGGGAGCCACTGGCTATGGTGCTGGGAGCCGCAGGGGTTCATGAATTGGGGCATTGGCTGGTGCTTCAGGGGCTTGGGGCGCCAGTAACCGGTTTCCGTTTGAGCACATTAGGGGCGGTGCTGGAGACGGACAGCGGGCGGCTGTCCTACGGCGAGGAACTGTCAGCGATATTAGCTGGTCCCGCTGGAAACCTTTTGGCGGCCCTTGTGCTGACATTCCTGGGAAAGGGCCGCTGGCCTGCCGCCGTGGGAGCGAATCTGGTGCTGTGCGTCTTCAACCTTCTTCCCATCCGTCCCTTGGATGGAGGAAGGGCACTATACCTGCTGGTCTCCTGGCTGGCGGGTCCAGCGGCAGGGGAGACGGCAGCTTTCTTGGCAGGAAGTGCGGCGGCGGCCGCTTTGGCAGCCGCGCTGGGGTATGTAATGTGGCGGACGGGAGGGAGCCTGTGGCTGCTGCCTGCGCTGCTTGCCAGTGTTCAGTGGAGTTTTTTTCCATGGCTTTCCAGATTTGGCAGCCTTGGCACGGACGGGTTTCCATAAAGCATAGCCCCTGCGGCGCAAATACGCCGCAGGGGCCGTCTGTCAACAGGCAAGGATGTGTTCCATCTGCTCCAGAAGGTAATTACCAAGGTCCTTCCGGTCGGAGACAGCATCTGCTTGGAGGGCTGCCAGGGCAGCTTGGGCTCGGGCAATTTTTTTAGCATCCGCCTCCTCCCGCAAAGACTCAATCCACGCATCCAGATATTTCATAAGCTTGTTCCATGCCTCTTCTTTCTCCTCGTTTTCCTTGGCCTCCTTCATTTTTGCCAGCATGCCGGTCTTAAAATGTGTGAGGGCAGAAAGAATATCGTTCTTCATGAAGCCACTGTGGTCCAAGGTGGAAGTGTTCTGAAGAGAGACCGGAGAATCCCCGGAGGTGTAGTCCTGGTACAGTGCCAGCAGTTCTTTTGCCCCAAGGATGCCGGAAGGGGTGGGAATAATGGGAGAAGACTGAGTCAGGCTGTTCTGAATTTCCGCAATAAAGTTATGTTTCCGGGTGATGTCGTCCCGAAACTCCATGGTATATGGAAGCGGTCCGGAGCTGTATTGGCTATTTGTATAAACCCCGGTTTTTGCCAGGTGGCCGCGGAGAGCCGCCAGCTCCACATAAGAAGCGTTGGCGGGGTCTACATCGTTGAGACGGCAAAGGAAATCAAACGGTCCGCTGTCCGATATGCCTGTGATGCGGACGATGGGTTCCTCCGGCCTGGAATCTCCGGTGTAATGGGCACAGTAGCTTTGCATACTGCCGTTGGCTCCAGCGTGGCCCCCAGAGGCCGCCACGTTCTCGCCCCCACAAATAGGAGGAAGCTGGTTGGTGGAGACACCAGAAGCAGTCTGCTCCAGCTGAGCTTGGAAGGAGGAGCAGGGCGTTCCGCTGGGACAAAAGGCGGAGCGGCGGCTTTCCGCGCAGGACTGGCTGTCAAAAAGATTTTGAATATTCATGGAGATGACACCCTTTCACTCTGCTTATTAAGGAAAAAACAGAGAGCGGCTGTGAGAATATCACGACCGCTCTCTGTTCCTTGCGTCTTCGGCCTTCACAGTCCGTTGTGAAGGGGATTATTTTGCATATTCAACCACCTTGGTCTCCCGGAGGACGTGGACTTTGATCTGTCCCGGATACTCCATTTCCTCCTCAATCTTCTTAGCCAGATCCCGTGCCAGGATAACCATTTGATCCTCACTGACCTGTTCAGGCTTTACCATGACCCGGACTTCCCGGCCCGCTTGAATAGCATAAGCCTTGTCTACGCCCGGATAACCGCCGGTAATGCTTTCAAGCTGTTCCAGACGCTTAATGTAGTTTTCCAGGTTTTCGCGGCGGGCACCCGGCCGGGCGGCGGAAATGGCGTCCGCGGCTTGAACCAGGCAGGCGACAATGGTTCGGGGTTCCACATCGTTGTGGTGGGCTTCAATAGCGTGAATGATATCCTCCCGTTCCTTGTACTTCCGGGCAAATTCCACGCCAAGGGCTACATGGGTACCCTCCATTTCGTGATCTACGGATTTTCCCAGATCATGAAGCAGCCCGGCGCGTTTTGCGGCCTGAATATCTACGCCCAGCTCCGCTGCCATCATGCCGGCGATGTGGCTGACCTCTACCGAGTGCTGAAGAACATTCTGCCCATAACTGGTGCGGTAGTGAAGACGGCCCAGCATCTTCACCAACTCCGGATGAAGACTGCGAATCCCACACTCGAAGGTTACGCGCTCTCCTTCGGCCTTGATGGTGGTGTCCACCTCCCGGCGGGCCTTCTCAACCATTTCTTCAATGTGGGTAGGGTGAATGCGCCCATCGGAAATAAGCTTCTCCAGGGCCAGCCTGGCGACTTCCCGGCGCACCGGTTCAAAACAGGAGACAGTAATAGCTTCCGGAGTATCGTCGATGATAAGGTCCACTCCGGTGAGGGTCTCAATGGTGCGAATGTTACGGCCTTCCCGGCCTATAATACGGCCCTTCATTTCGTCATTGGGCAGGGGAACCACACTGACGGTCATGTCGGCAACCTGATCGGCGGCACAGCGCTGGATGGCCTGTGCCACGACCTCCCGGGCTCTGGCCTCGCACTCCTCCTTCATCCGCGATTCCACCTCTTTGATTTTAAGGGCGGTTTCGTGAGTGACTTCAGATTCCACCTGGTCGATGAGGTATTGTTTTGCCTCCTCGGTGGTGAATCCGGAAATGCGCTCCAGCATTTCGGTCTGTCCGCGTTTGACAAGCTTGATTTCTTCGGCTTCTTTGTCGATGGCGGCGTGCTTCTGCGTTAGGGACTCTTCTTTTTTCTCGACAGCTTCGATTTTCCGGTCGAGGTTTTCTTCCTTCTGCTGCAGGCGGTTTTCCTGCCGCTGAAGATCGGCCCGGCGTTCTTTAACTTCCTTTTCGTACTCGCTGCGGTTTTTTAAAATCTCTTCTTTCGCTTCAAGCAAAGCCTCACGCTTTTTGGATTCGGCGCTCTTGATGGCCTCGTTGACAATGCGCTTTCCCTCTTCCTCAGCGCTTGAGATTTCCTTTTCAGAGACATTCTTCCGGTAGCGAATACCAAGCGGGAAGCAGATCACGCCGCCAACCACCAAGCCGCAAAGAGCGGTGATGATGAGTTGAATCACGGCTGCTGATTCCTCCATTCAATTTTGGTATTGTCCGGAACCCGTTTCAAAACCGTCAACACGCCCGTACGGCGGAGGAAATTCCTCCAGAGGGCATGGGATGTCCGCGGAGCGGCATGGCCGCCGCCGGCTATCTGACATACGGTTCCCTGTACTCCGCCCGCATCCCGAATGAGGGGATACCTGTCTGCATAGGGCGGAACGATGTTTACCGTTGGGCATATTGCCAGTTTCTAAAACAGGCCCGGTCAGACAGGGTCAGTCTTAGAAAACAACCGGAGGGCACCCCTTTGCCCTTCCGACGGCAATCTGACTTTAGTTTAAACTTTTACTGGACCGATGTCAAGCAAAAACATCAAACCGGCGGCAGGATTACATGAAAAATTTGGCAGGAAGAGAAAATTGACAGTCCGCATATAAAACAGCAGCTCTTCATATGGCGCCTTTTCCCCAGAGAACTGCGATGTCCGCAGAGTGGCGGCTGCTGGCAAATGCTTAGTTGTATGACAGAAATTTACTCATAAGCAAATTTTAAAAATTTTACTGAAAATTAATACCGAGATACTGAAAGATCAATTGTTAGGATATTTTGCGGCTTTTTAAGCGAGGCTCAGGTATCAATATAGGCGGCTGCTGCGTAGCCGACATGGTCTCCATGATGAACAACATACCAGCCCTGCCACTCTCCGTAAATGGTGACAGGAGCTCCGTTTGGCAGATTGGCAATAATGGTCCCAGTGGGGGAAGGGTAGCTTCTGAGGTTTAGAGTGCCGTAGTTGACTGTTACTCTACCGTCTACAGGGTCTGTTGGATAGATGAAGGGCAGTCCGAAAAACTCCGTAAGAGCTCGGGCCAACTGCTGGGCGATGGCGTCCCAGTGTCCTTCCAGCCAGACAGCGTCAGAATAATTGTCGTGATAGCCAATCTCCACCAATACGGCCGGAGCGTTGGATTGAGCCACCTCACCCAAGGTAGTGGTGGAACGGGTAGTGACTTTGTTTGGCAGGGGGTAGATTTTTCGCAGCTCCTGAGCAATGAGCTCTGCCGCGCGCTGACCTTGGCGGCTGCCGGGATAATAGAACGCGATGATTCCTCGCTCTTCTCCATAGTGTCCTTCCGGTGCGCCGTTGGAGTGAAGGGCCAAGTAAAGGTCATAATTACCCCGGTTGGCCTCCCGGATGGAGGACCCGGCGGTCATCTCGGGCTTATTCCGCTTGTATTGAATGCCGTTAGACAGAAGATATGGGATCAGGGCATCCGCCAGCAGATTCATGTTGTATTCCTCGGAGCCGCTTCCGGTAACATAAGAATTCCATTCCTGTGTGGACGGACTCAAGTAGATTGTAGGCATAGTAATTCCTCCTTCTTATTGAATCCTATGGAAACTCAGGAGAATATGTGCTATATTGTGAAAAGAAAAATATCAATAGGAGGGCTTTTCCATGAGAACAGAGCGTATTTACCCGAGTGTTACCGTTACCGGAAAGGCTGAGTCCACCATTCTTCGTGGACATCCCTGGATTTATGACACTGAAATCCTATCTATGGACGGAAGTCAGGAGAACGGCGGCTTGATGGATGTGAGGAGCAGAAAAGGCGCTTACCTTGGCACCGGCTTTTTGTCGGAGAAGTCAAAAATCCGAATTCGGCTGATTTCCCGTAATGCAAACGACCGTTTCGACTCTGCCTTTTGGGAACGGAAGCTTCGCTGGGCCTGGGAGTATCGAAAGACCGTTATGGCCCCGCCGGATCTGGATGCCTGCCGGATTATTTTTGGAGAAGCAGACATGTTTCCAGGGTTAACAGTAGATAAATTTCACGATCTGCTCAGCGTTCAGGTGCTGTCAGCGGGTATGGAACAGGTTAAGGGACTGCTGCTTCCGCTGCTGGTCCGCATTCTGCGGGAAGATGGGCAAAATATCCGCGGCGTCTATGAACGGAATGACGCTGCTCTCCGGGACAAAGAGGGTTTGCCACAATATAAGGGCTGGTTCCCCTTGCAGGGGGAAGCCGTTCCGGAATCTCCGGTGACAGAAATTGAAGAAAACGGGATCAAGTATTTGGTGGATGTAGAAAACGGACAAAAAACCGGCTTTTTCCTGGATCAGAAATATAACCGCCAGGCGGTAGCCCGGCTGGCGAGAGGAAGGACCGTGCTGGACTGCTTCACCCATACCGGTTCTTTCGCCTTGAACGCCGCCCTGGGTGGGGCAAAACGGGTTACTGCCGTGGATGTATCGTCTTCTGCCGTGGAGATGGCCCGGGCCAATGCGGAGAGAAACGGCCTCAGCGAAGTAGTAGACTGTGTGACTGCCAACATTTTTGAGCTGCTTCCGGCCTTAGAAAAAAAGCCACAGGAATATGATTTTATCATTTTAGATCCTCCGGCCTTTACCAAGTCCCGGAAAACAGCGGTAAATGCCATGTCTGGTTATAAAGAAATCAATTATCGGGCCATGAAGCTGCTTCCAAGAGGCGGATACCTGGCCACCTGTTCCTGCTCTCACTTTGCGGAGGAAGCAAAGTTTGCTGCTATGCTTCAGTCCGCGGCCAGAGATGCGGATGTCCGCCTTCGGCAGATCGAGGCCCGGCAGCAGAGCTGTGACCACCCTATTTTATGGGGCGCAGAAGAAACAAATTACTTAAAATTCTATTTGTTTCAAGTTGTGTAAAGGAGTATCGCTTTCGTGAAAAGAATAGGGATTTTATGTGCCAGCGATACGGAGCTGACGCCTTTTTTGAAATGTATGAGGGTATGTCAAATCAGAGAAAAGGCTATGCTGAGATTTTATGAGGGAACAATTTATCAAATACCTGTCGTTGCAGTATACAGCGGTGTATGCAAGGTAAACGCCGCTATAGCGGCAGAGCTGTTGATTGAGGACTTTTCCGTAGACGCAGTGATTAACGCCGGGACGGCGGGAGGCATCGATCCAAATGTCAGGCTCTTTGACACGATTATTGCAGAACGTTCAGTCTATCATGACACAGCGGGGGATATTTTGACGGAATTTCATCCTTGGATGCCGTCGTCCTCTTTTCCATCCGACGGAGAATTGCTCTCTAAGGGCAGAAAATACGCAGAGACTTCGAAGTACCCGGTTCTGTTTGGAACGATTGCAACAGGGGAACGGTTTATCGAAAATGAAGACCGGGATCGAATCAGGAGAGCATATTCTTCCTTGGCTGTGGATATGGAGACGGCTGCCGCCGCTCATGTCTGCTATGTCAACGGCGTTCCTTTTCTGGCTGTGAGGAGTATTACGGATACAGGCGGAGACGACGGGGAGGCCGCTTTTGAGAAGAACTGCGAGAGAGCCTCTGAGATTGCGGCGGAAGTTACAATGGGGCTGCTGCGGGAGTGGATATGAAATTTTAAAGGAGCCCTGCCGCCCGCAGTTCCGCCAAGTCTCCCGTAGCTCGGAGAAACCAAATGGAACAAACTGTATCGGCGGTAAAAATCAGCAGGCAGGCGTAGGTAACAGCCGGAGAAACTGTTGCCGCCATCGTTTCTGCTGCCGGCTGGACAAATTGAACCGCTATCCATACCAGAAAGCCCCAAGCGAGGGAAAAGGGGAGACAAACCCTGCCGCCCAGGTTGCCTGAAACCTGCGTGTAATCCCAGAAACGAACACCGAGAAAGCGCTCACCGCAAAAGTGGTAAGCATATTCCACCGCTGTGGAAACCAGCCCGCCTAGAATTACCAGTTTTGTCCAACCCATAGGCGGCAGAGCCAATACTGCCAGCATTCCAAAACCGTAGACTGGGCACAGCGGCAGAAATAGCAGACAGCGGCGGCGCCGTTCTTCTGACCGTGAGACGGCAGCGAAAGCTAGTTCCACCAGCCAGCCAAGAAAGCTGTAAATCCAAAAATACCAGAGCCAGGAAGCCATGTTTAATCACCTCAGGTTTAGTCTCTCCAGAGCGCAGAACGGTATCCTTCTCTTGCGCAGACAGTTTTTTTATGATAAAATAATAAAGCTAGTCTGTTGCATCCGTCTGGCAGTCAAATTAGACGAAAGTGCTTTATCCTGTTTCGTAAAAATGAATAAGACATAAATGCAGGAGGATATTTTGGATGGATACGTGGGAAAGCTTGAAAGAAGAGTGCTTGTCCTGCAGGAGCTGTTCCCTTGCAGAGACCAGACATAATGTGGTTTTTGGAGACGGCGCTCGGAGTGCTGAGATTCTGCTTATCGGCGAGGGCCCTGGACAGCATGAGGATGAACAGGGGAAACCCTTTGTTGGCCGGGCAGGAAAGCTGCTCGATGAAATGTTGGAGATGGTGAACTTAGACCGGACAAAGGTATACATCGCTAATATTGTCAAATGCCGCCCGCCTCAGAATCGGGACCCGCTCAATGTGGAACAGGATGCCTGTATTGATTGGCTTCGCCGCCAGGCAGCTTTACTGCGCCCTAAGATTATTGTATGCCTTGGCCGTGTTGCGGCAAAAGCCATTATCAAAGATAACTTCCGCATTACCCAGGAGCATGGGCAGTGGTTTGAGCGGGACGGTGTGCAGATGACTGCCATCTATCATCCGGCAGCGCTGCTGCGGGATGTTCATAAGCGCCCTGCCACTTTTGAGGATTTAAAAGCCATTCAGGCTAAGGCCCGGGAGCTGTGTGAGCATACAGAGATTTAAAATATTTTATATAGTTAGCGGGAAGCGGATAATCCGCTTCCCGTTGTCTTTTTACGGTTGTAAACCAATTATAAAAATATAGTTGACAATCTGGAGAAAATACGCTATGCTCATTTGCAGGAATTCAAAGGAGGATATTTTTATGAATGAACAAACTGTACGGGGCCTTCAAACACGGGATTTGGCTCTGATTGCACTTTTTACCGGACTAATGGCGGTTTGCGCCTGGATATCGGTTCCTGTCCCGGCACCTTTTGTCCAATTTACTATGCAGACATTTGCTATTTTTGCGGCTATGCTGACCCTTGGAGGAAAGAGAGGAACCTATGCTGTCATTGCCTATCTTCTGCTTGCGGCTGTGGGTGTGCCGGTATTCAGCAATTTCCGGGGCGGCCTGGGGGTACTGCTGGGGACTACCGGAGGTTACATCTTGGGTTTCTTTTTTACAGCGCTGCTCTATTGGCTGATAACAGCCAATCTTGGAGAAAGTCTGCCGGTAAAGATCGCTGCCGGGGTAGCTGGGATGGTTATATGCTATGTTTTCGGCACAGCCTGGTATTTGATTTTATACGCCATGACGGGAAGTCCCATGGGTTTGATGACTGCCTTGGGTTACTGCGTGTTTCCTTTTATTATCCCGGATATGATAAAATTGGCCATAGCTGTCCTGTTGTCCCAGCGGATGAGAAAGTATGTCCGTTGATTTTATTGCGGTTTTGTTCAGGATAAGTTCCGGCATGAGCGTTTTGTCAGCTCCGGCAACTCACATTTATTCGCCGGAGGTGCGCTCCCGGAGACGAAGTCCGGTATGGCACTGACCGCATAGTCAATAAATGCTGGCCTCCGGTGCTATTCTCCTGAATAAACGTGCTTCATGTCTCGGCTATAAAGACGCTTTTCTCTAGGTGGAAGGGTCTCGCTTAAAAGTTTACAGCATTTTTCTTCATTAACAAAAGGGAGGGGCAAAAACCAAAAGTTCCCGGTTTTTCTGTTGGAGATGGAGGAACAAAGCTAAAGTATTTTCGTGACGAGGTGCGCGTCATGAAAATTCCGCAGGTTATGTATTCTGGGGATACGCTCACTACTGACAAGGGGTGCTGGTATCAGGAAACTGTTCAGTAGAGAAACTGTACCGTCGTCCGGGTTTCGGTCCCGCAATAGAACAAGAGAAATCAAAAGGGGGGACATATGTCCCCCCCTTAACGTTTAAACCAGTTTAGCGGTATTCATGCGCACACCCGGGCCCATAGTGGCGGCTGCGACGCAGCTGCGGATATATTGTCCTTTCGCCGCGGCGGGCTTGGCCTTCACAATGGCGCCCATCAGAGTATTGTAGTTCTCCGCCAGCTTTTCGGGGCCGAAAGAGACCTTGCCGATAGGGCAGTGGATGATGTTCGTTTTATCCAGACGATATTCGATCTTGCCGGCTTTTACCTCCTGCACGGCCTTGGCAACGTCCGGAGTTACGGTACCAGCCTTAGGAGAGGGCATCAGACCCTTGGGACCCAGAACCTTACCGAGACGGCCCACCACGCCCATCATGTCAGGGCTGGCAACCACCACGTCAAACTCAAACCAGTTTTCCTTTTGGATCTTTTCCACCAGGTCCATTTCGCCCACATAGTCCGCGCCGGCAGCCTTGGCAGCCTCGGCCTTGTCGCCTTTGGCGAAGACCAGCACCCGGACGGTCTTGCCGGTGCCGTGGGGCAGAACAATGGCGCCGCGGACCTGCTGGTCGGCGTGACGGGAGTCCACGCCCAGCTTGATGTGGATTTCCACCGTCTCGTCAAACTTGGCGGGGGC
>CAJTJA010000056.1 GCA_910576845.1 uncultured Oscillibacter sp. | reverse complement strand
GTGCCCACCCGGGCCCAGAGGAGGCGGAGGTAATCGTAAATTTCCGTGACGGTGCCCACAGTGGACCGGGGGTTCTTCGAGGTGGTCTTCTGGTCGATAGAGATGGCGGGACTCAGGCCCTCGATATAATCCACATCCGGCTTATCCATCTGGCCCAGGAACATCCGGGCATAGGAGCTCAGGGACTCCACATAGCGCCGCTGGCCCTCAGCGTAGATGGTGTCGAAGGCCAGGGACGACTTGCCGGAACCTGAAAGGCCTGTCATAACCACCAGCTTATCCCGGGGAATAACAACGTCAATATTTTTTAAATTATTGGCCCTTGCGCCTTTTACAATGATTTTATCCTGCATGAATGGGTTCTCCTTTGTGCATGCTGCGTTATGCCTTACAGACTAACGGAATGAAATTTTTATGTCAAGAGGGATCTTCCAAGGCTTCCACCCGTTTCGCCTGAAAGAATATGCAGTCGTAGTAGACCATCAAGGTATCCTGGTCCAGTATGTAAAAGAGCCACCCGATGGGGCGCTTTTCCGGGTCCTCCTGAAAATTCACGAGGCCGCGCCGCAGCTTCCTGCTCTTGATGCCCAGGCGCTCAAAGGACGTGCTGACGACGGACCCGGGGATATTGAGCGATTCCTCCCTCCAAATGACGCGCTCGTCGTAAGATGACTCAGGGTCCAGCGGATAGGTTTTCCCGTTGGAGGTAAATCGATCCTTCGCGTAGGTGAGCCGCGTGCCCAGATACTGGCTGATTTCCTCTTGGGTCCGGGTGTAGCCGGAAGGAATTCCCTGGCAGGAGACAAGCTCCCATTCGCCGAAGCAGACGGTTTCCACAGTAAGGGGAGTACCGAAGTTCTCCGGAAGAAAGCGCAGGGGCTGGACGGCCAGGAAGAGGACGCAGAGAAAGGCCACCCAAGCTTCCCACAGGGCGGCGAAAAACAACAGCCAGCCGCCTTTTTTTCCGCTCCGCTTCCGGCGCACCCGGACTCGGAGAAGCCAGAACAAGAGCAGCAGGTTTCCTGCCAGCAGGCCCGCCGTGATGGCGTTGACGGTGCCGGGATGAGCGGCGGCCCAAAGCAGAGGGGCGGTGACCGCCTGTACCACCAGGGCCAACAGGATGACAGGGATGAAAATCCATCCAAAAAGAGCCATGAATGCCACGGTCCGGCCTCCTTGAAAATATACGCAGGGGCGGCGGCTGTTACGAAGCGGTGACTGAAAGGGGCTGTCCATAGGAAACACTCCCCTGCACCATTGTTGACGGCCTGTATGGATGACTATTGCCGCTGGGTCTCCGCTGCTTTGGAGACAAACCTTTCCGTTGGAAATAAGCTTTTCAGACAATCAGGTCCGCTGTCCCCGCCTGGAGCAGGGCTAAGAGCGCTTTTGGCTCCACCTCCACCTGAGCGCCGATTTTCCCGGCGGAGACATAAATGGTTTCAAAACCCAGCGCCGTCTCGTGAAAGATGGCGGGATACTGCTTCTTCATGCCCACTGGGCTGCACCCGCCCCGGACATATCCCGTCACCGCCGTGATGTCCTTCACGGCCAGCAGCTCCACGGACTTCTCCCCCGCCGCCTTGGCGGCTTTTTTCAGGTCCAGGCTGTCCGGAACCGGGATGTCAAAAACATAATATCCCCCAGAAGCCCCTTTCGCCACCAATGTCTTGAATGTCCGTCTGGGGTCCTCCCCCATGGCTTGGGCCACGTGAACCCCATAGTCACGAGTTCCCTCGGGCCCCTCTCCCTCCTCATAGAAATGAGAGGTGTAGGGAATTTTTTTCTGGTCCAGAATCCGCATCACATTGGTTTTTTCCTCTTTTTTCTTCCCCATATTTCACCTCAAAATATATACGCCTGCCAAGACGCAGAGAATCCCCAGAACCGTCAGCGTCCCCATGGGTTCACCGAAGAACAGCACCCCTGTCAGAGAAGCCGCCACCGGTTCCAGGCTGGCCAGGATGGAGGCTCGCCCGGGCTCTGTTTCCGCCAGTCCCCAGGTATATAGGATATAAGGAACAGCGGTGGAGAATATTGCCAAAGCCAGTGCCGTCAGCAGTAAACCGGGATTCTGCGTGAAAGCCCCCGACAGCTCCGCTGGACGGAGAAAGGCCAGAGACGCCGTGCCCGCAAAGAGAAACGTCCAAACCGTTACGGTCATAGCCCCGTAATGGGCCAGGGCATACCGGCCGAAGATACTGTAAAGAGCGTAGAAAAAACCGGCTCCCAGGCCCAAAAGAATACCGGGCGTGGTGACGGACAGCCCGCCGCCAAACACACCGCAGACACAGGCGCAGCCCGCCAGCGTCAAAAACAAGGCCAGAAGCTTTTTCCCTGTCACCGACTCCTTCCAAAGGACGGCGGAGAGAACAACCACAAAAGAAGGCGCAGTGTACAGCAGAATGGAAGCCACCGCCAGGGAACAGAGCCTCTGGCAGGAGAAATAGCAGACGGTAAAAAGAACCACGCTGGCCACACCTGTGCCGAAGAAATATTTGAGATGCCGCCGCTCCACCCGGAAGACGCTCCGGTCCCTGAAGGCGAAGAAAGCTGTCAGCAGGATGCAGCCGCCCAGATTGCGGACCAGGACAATGGACAGCGGCGAGAGGCCCGCCGACATCAGCCGCCGGTTCCACAGGCCGATAACGCCCCACAAAACCGCCGCCGCCAGAATCGCGGCGGCCGGGGTTTTTTTCTGTGTCTTCATAAGGCCTCCGCTAACAGATTTCCGTCACGGAGATGACGTACACCATGGCAATCACTATTGCGAAGACAACCCAGCCCACCCGCTCCAGCGCCAAATACTCCTCTGTAGGTTCCGGATTCCGGGCAGCCCAGTGCCGCCAGCGGAACAGCGTCTTGTGGAAGACGACCTTCAGCGCCAGCAGCGCCGTCAGGAACACCGCCATGCCGAACAGAGCCGGGTCTCCCCAGGCCGAGGTCTCCGGGCCGAAAGCAAAGCGGACCGCTGTCCCGGCGGTGTTCTCATAGTCGTGCCGGGGGTCCGTGCCGGAGCTGCCGAAGACCACCTGGAAGGTTGTCTGGGGGGCCCACTTGCCATCTTTATCATACCATCCGTATTCCGCCTCCGGGTCATAGCCGCCCTCGAAGAGGGTTTTCTCGTTCTTTGTTATCAGAATGCCGCCCACTGAATCGCCGTGCTCAGTCTGAATCCGCTCCGTGGGATAGATCACCCGGACAACGTCGTGAAACCGTTCCCCCATGGTGAATTCCACATCCGTCTCAAAGTTGGTGGGCCAGGTGACAGCGATGTCCACCGGTTCCCCGCGGACCTTGCCGCTGTAAACGATCCAGCCGTCCTGCTCCGTGATTTTCAGCAGGCTCCCCTCAAACAGCACGCCGGGATGGGCCCGAAAGACAGCCATGAGAACGCCGAAAAACACTAGCATCCCAGCCAGCACTGCCAGCAGCATTTTCTGAAACCATGTCAGGTCCATGACTTTCTCCTATTCTCCCAATATCTCCCTCTGGGCATACCTGGGCAGCTTCTTCAAAACCAGTTCGTGAGACTGGGCGCAGAGCTCCCGGAGGATATCGTCCGGCAGTTCCCCATCCAGGAGGCAGGCGATCCAGTTCCGCTTGTCGCAGTAGAACCCCGGCAGGATTTCCGGGTGGGCCGCCCGGAGCGCCTCGCTCCGGGCAGGGGCGCACTTCAGATTTATCAGGTCGTGACCGTTGTACGCCGCGTCTTTCATTCCCTCCGGGGAACAGACGGCAGCGAATAATTTTCCGCGGACCATGTAACGGAACCAGGCCCATTCAGGCTTATAGTCCTTCTCCGCTCCCGGCAGGGAGAGCAGGTATTCGTCCAGCCATTCATATTTCATCCCTTTTCACCCCGTAATTCGATGATCCGGTCCCGCAAAACTGCGGCATACTCGAATTCCAGCATTTTGCTGGCCTCTTTCATTTCCTTTTCCAGGCGCTTGATTTCGGCGTCCCGCTCCGCCTTGCTCAGCTTTCTCTGATGGCCGGCCCGGACAGTCTCGTCCTCCGCGGCGGCGGAAATCTCCAGCACTTCCCGGACGCCCTTAATAATCGTCTTCGGAACAATGCCATGTTCCTGATTAAAGCGGTCCTGAATTCTCCGGCGGCGCTCCGTCTCATCCATGGCCGCTCTCATGGATGGCGTAATGGTATCCGCATAAAGGATAACCAGGCCCTCCGCATTTCGGGCCGCCCGGCCGATGGTCTGGATCAAAGATGTCTCGGACCGGAGGAAGCCCTCCTTGTCTGCGTCCAGCACAGCCACCAAGCTGACCTCCGGCAGATCCAATCCCTCCCGAAGGAGGTTGATGCCAATGAGTACGTCAAATTTTCCCAGACGCAGATCCCGGATAATCTCCATCCGTTCAATGGTCTCTACATCCGAGTGCATGTAGCGGACCTTGATTCCGGCGCTCTTGAAATATTCTGTCAAATCTTCCGCCATCTTTTTAGTGAGCGTTGTCACCAGCACCCGTTCATTTCTGGCAGACCGGGCGTTGATCTCCTCCATGAGATCGTCAATCTGCCCGGTAACGGGCCGAACCTCTACTCTGGGGTCCAGCAGGCCTGTGGGGCGAATCACCTGCTCTACCACCTGGTCCGCCCGCTCCCGCTCATAGGGTCCCGGCGTTGCCGAGACGAAGACCGCCTGCCCGATCCGGCCCTCAAACTCCTCAAACTTCAGGGGCCGGTTGTCATAGGCGCAGGGAAGACGGAAACCGTATTTGACAAGGCTGTCTTTCCGGGCGTGGTCCCCGTTGTACATGGCCCGGACCTGCGGCAAAGTGACATGACTCTCGTCTACAAACAGGACAAAATCATCCGGAAAGAAATCCAGCAGTGTCATGGGCGCGGAACCCTGGGGCCGCTCGGAGATAATGCGGGAATAATTCTCAATGCCGGAGCAGTATCCCAGCTCCCGCATCATCTCCATATCGTACTCCGTTCGTTGACGTACTCTCTGGGCCTCTACCAGCTGATTGCCTTCTGTGAATACTCTA
The DNA here is from genome assembly GCA_910576845.1 of uncultured Oscillibacter sp. Lineage (GTDB taxonomy): Bacteria > Bacillota > Clostridia > Oscillospirales > Oscillospiraceae > Oscillibacter. The sequence continues at coordinate 10,046 of CAJTJA010000056.1, read as the reverse complement.
ACCTGTTCCTCCAGCTCCTTCCGAATTTCGCCAATGGCCCGGTCCATCTTATCTTTTGTGGTAACGTAGTGGCTGGCGGGATAAATGGCAATATGGTTCAGCACCCGGTTCACCGTCCCCGTGATGGGGTTAAACTCACTGACCCGCTCAATCTCGTCCCCGAAAAACTCTACGCGAATAGCCTTGTCCTTGTAATAGGCAGGGTAAATCTCCACCGTGTCCCCCCGGACCCGGAACATATTCCGCTCGAAGGCAATATCGTTCCGCTCATAGCGGATTTCCACCAGCCGCCGGAGAAGCTCGTCCCGGTCCCATTCCGCCCCGGCCCGCAGGGAAACCACCATCTTTGCGAAGTCGTCCGGCTCTCCCAGGCCGTAGATGCAGGAAACGGAGGAGACCACAATCACATCCCTCCGCTCCAGCAGAGCGCAAGTGGCGGAGAGGCGGAGGCGGTCAATCTCGTCGTTGGTGGAGGCATCCTTGGCGATATAAGTGTCCGTATGGGGAATATAGGCTTCCGGCTGGTAATAATCGTAATAGGAGACAAAGTACTCTACGGCGTTGTTCGGAAAGAATTCCTTAAACTCCGCGCAGAGCTGGGCAGCCAAAGTCTTATTGTGGGCCAGAACCAGCGTGGGCCGCTGAACAGCCTCGATCACCTTGGCCATGGTGAATGTTTTGCCGGAGCCGGTAACGCCCAAAAGAACCTGTTCCTTCAATCCATTCTCAATGCCCGACGCCAGGGCGGCAATGGCCTCCGGCTGGTCGCCGGAGGGCTGGTATTCGGATACAACTTGAAACTTCGGCATGGGAACCTCCTGTCGGAACGGCTTGAAAGGGCCGGATGCCTTTTATCATACCACAGCCCAAACAAAATCGCAACATATGTTCGATACATTTTTTAAAGCTCCAGGACCTGCTTGAAACGTGATGGAATGCCCCGCGGCGAGAGATTTTTCTGCTGAATATCTTTGATATAAGGAACACAAAAGCGAATTGGGAGAAAAATTTTCGCCGCTGAGCATTCTGCCAATTTTCAAGCAAGGCAAATTTTCACAGGCGGGCTGCCGCCCGGCAAAAAATTTAACGCAGAGCAGCAGAAAAAAATCCGTCGTTTGGGCGTTTTGTCATTTTTTAAACAAGGCTCAGGGACTTCCGGTATTTTTTCAAAAGGCCCTTCATACATCTCCCGTTTTCAGCTTCATGCAAAATAACCGGATTGGGAGAAGGAAACAAAGTCATGATCCGCCACAATAATATGGTCCTCCAGCCTCACTCCGATTGCCTCCAGCGCCGTCCTGGCCTGATTCGTGGCCGCCTGATCGTCATAGGACGGCAGTGCTATCCCGCTTGGATGATTATGCGCCAGGATTACGGAACTGGCACGGTGGAGAAGCGCATTCTCCACCACTTTACGGATATCCAGATTAACCGCGGAGGTGCTTCCTTCCCCCAGACGCTTACAGGCCAGCAGCCTCCCCTTCCTGTCCAGGCAGATTTCATAAGCCGCTTCATTCCGCTCCTGAGAAAACAGCTCTAAAAGATATGAGCCAATGCTCTCCCGCGTATTCAAAATCAGCTCCTGTTCCGCCTCTGCCAAACGGGCTCTGTGCGCTGCCAGCGGCACCAGGCGCAGCAGAACCGCCGTGCTCTCTCCAACGCCTTCCACCTGCTTTAATGCTTCCAAGGGGGCGGAAAATACCGCGGACAAGCTGCCGAAACGGTCCAGCAGAGCGTGAGCAACAGGATTTGTGTCCCGCCGGGGAATAGAGTAGAACAGCAGCAGCTCCAAAATCTCATGGTCTGCAAATCCATTCAGGCCGTTTTGTAAAAAGCGCTGACGCACACGCTCCCTGTGCTGATCGTGAATGCCCATTGCTTCACCTTCCACAATTTTAACTTTCCGTCCCTCATCTCTCTCGGAAAGGGCGGAAGCACAGCAAGCTCACTATAAATAATCGCAAAATATGATAGCATATTTTAGGGAAACCGTCAATCTTCAGAGAACGATGTATCTTTAAATAGTGCCGCAGATTCTCTAATGCCGCAAATACTCAAAAGTTTTTGTATACAAACAGGAATTTCTGTGCTATACTAGATTGAGTTATTTTTTCGGCAGCCCCGGACAGGGCGCCAACATGTACAGCCCTGAAAAATTTCCAGGGTCTTGGATATTGTATTTTTCCAGAGCGGGACGCGCTTCCCGGCTGGTCAAATAATAGAAAACCTGCGCCCGCGCTTATGGGCCAGGTCTTAAGCGGCCTTTCATATTCGGATACAACAGGACGACACCAAACCTCCTCCGGCGTAACGGGGCCGGACGGACAGCGGACGTCTCTTCTTTCTTATGCCCATATACCGTGTATGTGCGCCGCCTGTACATCTTTTCATATTGAAGGAGTTATTTTATCTATGGCAGAAAAACTGAAAATCATCCCCTTGGGAGGCCTGAATGAAATCGGCAAAAACATGACCGCCTATGAGTATGGCGGAGAGATCATCGTTGTGGATTGCGGCATGGCCTTCCCTGGAGACGACATGTACGGCATAGACTGCATTATTCCCGATGTGACATATTTGATTAAAAACCGTGCCCGCATCCGGGGACTCTTTATTACCCACGGCCACGAGGATCATGTGGGCGCTATTCCCTATGTTCTCAAACAGGTAAACATGCCCATCTACTGCACCCGTTTTACCGCCGGGCTTATCCAGCTCAAGCTGGAAGAGCACGGCCTGGCAAAAAGCACCAAGCTTATCACTGTGGAACCTGGCCGGTCTGTCCGGGCCGGGAAATTCACGGTCGAGTTTATTCACGTCAACCACTCCATTGCAGACTCTGCGGCTTTTGCCATTCACACTCACATGGGCACTATTGTCCACACCGGCGACTTCAAAATTGATTCCACTCCTATCGACGGCGAGGTCATGGACCTGGCGCGCCTGGGCGAGCTTGGCAAAGAAGGCGTGCTGGCCCTCTGCGCCGACTCCACCAACGTGGAGCGTCCCGGATACACCATGAGTGAACGAGCCGTTGGCCAGACCTTTATGCGCCAATTTCAGGGCTGTGAGGAGCGGATCATTGTCACCACTTTCGCATCCAATGTTCACCGCATTCAGCAGGTGCTGGACGCCGCCGCCGCTCATGGCAGGAAGGTGGCCGTTACAGGCCGGTCCATGGAAAATATCATGCGGGTATCCACGGAACTTGGATATATGAAAGTTCCCAAAAATACGCTGGTAGATATCAACAAAATCAAAGGCCTGCCCAAGAACAAGCAGGTCATTGTCACCACCGGCTCTCAGGGCGAGGAGATGAGCGCCCTGTACCGCATGGCCTTCTCCACTCATAAACAAGTGGAGGTAGGCCCTGGCGATAAGGTCATTATCTCCGCTTCCGCCATTCCCGGAAACGAAGTGACGGTAAGCCGGGTCATCAACGAGCTGTTCCGCAAGGGCGTGAAGGTCATCTATGACCGGGCAGACATGCTTCATGTCTCCGGTCACGCCTGTCAAGAGGAGCTGAAGATTGTTCACGCCCTGACGCGGCCCCGTTTCTTCATCCCCCTTCATGGGGAGCAGAGAATGCTGCAGATTCACAGCCAGCTGGCCCAGCAGATGGGCATGGACCGCAGCCATATTGCCATTGCCGACAACGGCGATGTGGTTGAGATCACCGCTAAAACACTGAAGCTGGGAAGCGCCGTGCCCGCCGGAGAAGTTTATGTGGACGGCTCCGGTGTGGGCGACGTGGGCGCCGTTGTCATGCGGGACCGCAAGCGTCTGGCCGAAGATGGCATGGTGGTGGTCGTGATGCCGATTTCCTCTCACGACGGCGGACTCCTCAGCCCTCCGGAAATTGTCACCCGAGGCTTCATCTATGTGAAAGAGTCCGGGGATTTGATGAAAGAGCTGCAAAACATCGCCATGGACGCGGCAGATTCCGTTACCCGCAAGCGCGGGCGGGACGACGGAGAACTCCGTGGAGTTGTCAAATCCGCTGTCAGCAGCTATCTCTTCAAGACCACTAAGCGCAGTCCTATGGTCATCCCCGTTGTGACACGGCTGTGACGGAAAATGAAAAAACGCGGACAGGAAGATTTCCTGTCCGTGTTTCATCGTTCCTTGCTGAGCCCCAGCAGATAATCCGTGCTGACGCCATAATACTTACTCAATGTGATCAGATGGTGAATGGGCAGCTCATTTGCTCCCCGCTCATAGCGTGCGTACATCGTCTGGGACGTCCCCAAGACTTCGGCGATCTGTGATTGTGTTTTGTCGGCGTCTTCGCGCAAATCACGAAGAATACGTACATACTCCATCTCATCCACGTTCGACACCCCCCCTATTGACTTTCACCCAGTTCGTCTTTCTAGTATAATTTAACATAAAAAACAAGGCTTGTTGGGTCCACAATACACAATTTTACTACAATTTCTTCGGGATTCCTTGTATAATTTGTTGGTTTCTGCACAGTTTAATAGATTAAAGTTTTAAATTCCGCAAAATGAGAGAACTTGTAATGCCAGACCGCTTTACAAGCGGAGATTTTATCTGTATAATATACTTGAAGTAATGTTTCTATTTTAACATATGTCCTACAATGCGAAAAGAGGAAAAAATATATGGAATACACAAAAGGCATCCGGTTCGACAGCTTGGGCCTGTCAGCAGAAATCATGCGGGCCGTCCGGCGGCGGGAACTGGAAATGACCACCCCCGTCCAGGCCGGCTGCATCCCCCCCATGATGGAGTGGAAAGATGTGATCGCCAAAGCTCCCACCGGCACCGGCAAAACCTTTGCCTATGGCATTCCCATCATTGAACACGTAGACTCCGGGAATGACAGCGTCCAGACCGTTATTCTGGCGCCCACCCGGGAGCTGGCCATTCAAATCACGGATGAGCTGCGTGATATCTCCGCTTTCCGTCCCGGCGTCCGGTGCGTCTGCCTCTATGGCGGACAGCCTATCGGCAGGCAGATCGAGATGCTGAAAAAACGTCCCCAAATCGTTGTCGCCACGCCCGGGCGGCTCAGCGACCACATGAAGCGAAGGACCGTCCGGGTGGAGAGCGCTCAGACAGTTGTGCTGGATGAGGCCGACCGTATGTTGGACATGGGCTTCATTCATGACGTCACCCGGCTGCTGGACAGGATGAACAAGCGGAAAAATCTCGGTTTGTTTTCCGCCACAATCTCCAGAGAAGTAATGGATATCGCATGGGTTTACCAGAGAGACGCGGTGGAAATCACGGTCCGGGAGGACGAGCAGAACAAGCCGGACATCCGGCAGTTCCGCATGGATGTCGCGCAAAGCGAAAAGGCCGACGCCATTGCCCGGATTCTGGAAGAGACAGGTTTCGACCGGTGCATGGCCTTCTGCAACACCAAAGGATCCACCGAACGAATTACTAAGTTTTTGCAGATGCGGGGTATTGACGCGGAATGCATCCACGGCGACATTCCCCAGAAGCGGCGCGAACAGGTAATGGATCTGTTCCGCAGCGGGAAGCTGAGAGTATTCGTCTCCACCGATGTAGCAGCCCGGGGCATCGACGTGGACGATGTGGATATCGTGTTCAACTGCGATGTGCCGGATGAAAATCAGGATTATGTTCACCGCATCGGGCGAACCGGACGGGCCCAGCGCCAGGGAGTGGCGGTGTCGCTGATTGCGGATTATCCTTCTAAAATGCGTATTGACGATATTGCCCAGAAGACCCGGAATGAAATCGTCTCCGTAAAATTTGGAGAGGACGGAAAGCTGGAAGTTATTTCGTAAGCCAATAAGAGCGCCGGGGCAAAGCCCCGGCGCTCAGCTTGTTAAAAAACGGAGAAAGTCTCATCAACGGGAAGGAAGAGCGTTACGAGAGGAACCCAGGAAGGGTTCCTCTCGTTTTCCATCAAAGATTTTTCAGAACATTCCACAGGTTCCAAAAACTTGTTCAGTCCGGCAGAGTGCGCACATGTCTTTTTAACCTGCCTCCCGCTTAAAAAGAGGCCAATTCCTCCGCTATTTGAGCTTCTCCTGCCCTCATGGCCTGGATGGTCTTGTCCATCAGCGTTTCCAGCTCCCACCCCAGGCGCTCCGCACCGGCTTTGATGACATCCCGGGAACAGCCGGCGGCGAACTTCTTATCTTTGAACTTTTTCTTCAATGAAGAGACCTCCATATCGCTGACGGACCTGCTGGGGCGCATCCGGGCCGCGGCGCCGATCAGCCCTGTCAGCTCATCCGCCGCAAAGAGAACCTTTTCCATCTCATGAGCAGGCTCCACATCACAGACCAAGCCATAACCGTGGCTGCACACCGCATGGACCAGGTCCTCATCGCAGCCGATCTCCGCCAGCAGTTCAGGAGCCTTTTTGCAGTGTTCCTCCGGCCACTTCTCAAAATCCACATCGTGGAGCAGACCCACTATGGCCCAAAAATCCGCCTCTTCTCCATAGCCCAGGTCCTGGGCATACCAGCGCATGACGGCCTCTACCGTCAAAGCATGCTGAATGTGAAAGGACTCGCTATTATACTTCCGCAGCAGCGCCAAGGCCGCCGGTCTGTCGGGACAGGCTCTCATAAAAATTTCTCCTTTGTTTCAATTGCATTCAGTATACGGCTTTTGGGGACAGATTGCAACCGTTCCCTTCTCCCGAGGGTCCGCATCCCCATCCAGGGTAACAAAATAATCGTAATAGGGCAGCAGAAACTCATACCCCCGCTTCAGCCGGTCCACAATGGCCCGGGAAAACAGCTCCTCCGTCAGCTTTTCCTCGTGGCAGATGGTGAAGGACTTGGCCCGATACCACGGCTCCAGCAGAGGAACGGGAGCCGTGCCTTTTGGCCGCTTATAGGACTCCGTCTCCAAGGCAAACTCTTCCTGCCGGTTCAAAGCCCGCGTCAGAGCCTCCATCGTCTTTGCGTCCCGGTCAATCCGGGCGCGCAGCTTTGCCATCGTCAGAGCTTTTGGAAGATAGTAGCCCATTCCATAGGTCCACCCTTCCGGCATCAGCTCAAACCAAAAAGTGGGCTTGGCCGTCCACTGCTCCGACGGCTCCTCTACAGAAAACCAGAGGCTCTCTTTATACGGTCCCCGTCCATGAAGGCGGCGGGCATCCCGGTAGATGCGGGTAACTTTATTGACCAGGGCATATTCCGGACGTTTGCTCCGAATGAAGTCATAGATTTCCGCTCCCAGCGCCTGCATAGGGCGGTAAAAGTGGGTCAGGTATATCTCCTTATGGGCTTCGAACCACGTGCGCTCGTTGTTGAAACGGATTCCCCACATAAAGTCCACCGTCTCATCGCTAAAGCCGGTAAACATATGCCCCGCCTCCTATTCTCCCGAGTAAAAATCGAAAGCAGTATACCACAAAAGCCCCTATAGGGCAAGGGGCTTTTCAAAAGTGGACTTTACGTCCGCCCTATGCTATAATGCCGTCAGCCCACTTGAAAACCCGCAAGCTGCGGGCCTTGGCGCCATAAAACGCCACGGAGCACGGAAAAAATCATGCCGGTTCTTTTCAAGCGCACCGGCGGCAACAGCATAAAGTTTGAGGAGGAATTAAAATTGGACAGCATATTGGAGCAAATCAAAAGCAGGCGAAGCATCCGCAAATACAAAGCGGACATGGTGCCTCAGGAAATCATTGATCAAATTATTGAAGCCGGTCTTTACGCTCCCAGCGGGAAGGGGCAGCAGAATACCATTATCCTCCAGGTGACAGACACGGTCCTGCGAAATAAGATCGTGGAAATGAATCGTGAAATCGGCGGGTGGGAGGAGGGCTTCGATCCCTTCTACGGAGCGCCTGCGATGCTGATTGTCCTGGCCAAAAAGGACTGGCCGAACCGGGTCTACGACGGCAGCGTGGTCATGGAAAACCTCATGCTGGCCGCCCATGCGCTTGGTATAGGGAGCTGCTGGATTCACCGTGCGAAGGAAGAATTTGAAACAGCGTGGGGGAAAGAACTGCTGAAATCCCTGGGCATTGAGGAGGAATATGAGGGAATCGGCCACTGTGCCCTTGGCTATGCCGATGGTGAACCGGTCCAGGCGGCGGCACGAAAAGAACCCAGGGTGTTCTGCATCAAATAATTTTATTGCAATTTGAAGGAATGGCAGTATGCACATTTCCGCCCGGACTTTGCAGAAGTCTATCTGCACAGCGGCCCGGGAGACATGGTAGCGAAGCAGGCCGCGGAGAATTCCGGCGGCTATATAGCGGCAAAAATTGACCGGCAAAAAGCGGAGGCGTTACGCCTCCGGCTCCGCAGAATCTTCCTTTTTCTTTCGCCAGTTTCGGTAATTCCCGGACTTGACCCGCTTGTCAGCGGGGGGCTGGGCGTCCGCCGGGATGACCCATTGCTTCCCGATCTTCTCCGCCGGAATGCGGCCCTGCTGGATGAGCTTGCGGACGTTGCCCGGGTCTTTCCCGTGCAGGGCACACCATTCGGAGATGGAGAGAAAATCACTCGCGGCCATCATTTTGCTCCTTTCTCCGCTGAACTGCGGCGAGAACTAATTTTACAGCGCCGAAGGCAATCAGCAGTACGCCCAGCGCAGTCAAAAACTCTTTCATAGAACCTCCTTGACTTTTACAGGTGGATTGATTACTATGAGGTTGGGGGAGGTTTTCCTTCCCCGGTGCCCAGCCCTTGAGTATCGTGTGGATAATCAGAATGATGTTTGCAATTCCGGCAAGAATTTCAACGATCATCTTCGTGATTTCCAACCTGCTCAGGGGCTTCTTTTGTTTTCTCCCCATCTGTTCACCTCCTTTCTGATATTATAAAAGCACGAATTAACGTGATTACCAATTGACTTTTTCAAATAAATGGAACGAAGCCGCGCCGGGCGTTCCGCCCGGCCTCATCCTCTCCCTGTGCTTCGCAATGTCCAAGCCGTCATGCCGGCTGCATGGAAGCTTCCCGCGCCGGTCACAGAATGTCAGCTTTCCCAGCCCTGCCCAGCGTTTATATAGTCCAACCAAAGGCCGCTTTGCGGCCTGCTGCCAAGATGTTCGTTGTGCAGTCCTCAAAAGAATGGACAAAACACTTTTGAAATGTTATGGCTATAGATTTCACGCAGGTTTCCCCGCATATTCCAGTCAAAACACCCAGCCCTGGCAGCCTCCAAGGAAATAGCGGCTGCCTGGAGCAGTTGACCGCCCCGCGGCAGACAACGGCATTATTCGCCCTCATTGCGTTCCTTCTCTGTCCCAGCAGGCTGGTAGGGAATCCGGTAAGCCTCTGTTCCCCGCTCTGACAGCTTCCGGCAGAGCCAGGCTTTCAATGCGGCGACGCCTTCCTCCGTCCAGGGAAAAGTCTCTGTCTCCACGTCCTCCGCCAGCTCAAAGCAGACATTCTCATAAACCCATGCCTGAAGCTGCCCGTCTCCCATCCATCCGGTGCGTTGAAAGCGGTAGCGAAATGTCCCCAGACTGCCCGGAAACACCGACGCCCGGGTAAAAAAATCCAATGTCAGAAACTCAAAGGCACTGTCCATGCCGCGCTCTCCTTTTACAGATGTTTTCTGAAAACTCACATATGCTCCCGCAGGGTCTCCAAATTGTCCCGCATCAAAGAGAGATAGGTGACTCCCGCCTCCATATCCGCTCTGGAGACGTTGTGGCAGGTATGGAATTGAGCCGTTTCCACTCCAGCAGCCTCGGCGATGCTGTCCGCTACCAAGTGGTTGGAGAACTCAATATACCATACCGTGGGAAGACGTTCCTCCCGCACCTTCTCCGTCAGAAAGGCCACCGTAGCCGCCGACGGCTCTGTCTGGGCCCCGCAGCCGGGGAAAGCGGCGTAATAATCCAAATCATAGGCCCCGGCGAAGTAGCGGAGGGGAAAACGGTCTCCGAAGACGATGGTCCGATCCGGCAGTCCAGCGAAAAAGGCGGCAAAGTCCCGGTCCAGGCTTTCCATCTCCAGGGCACAGGCTTCCGCGTTGGCGGTGTAATCTGTGGTGTGAGCCGGGTCCAGAACAGCCAGATGCCCCCCGATAGTCCGCGTTATGGCGGCGGCATTCAGCGGTGCGGTCCA
>CAJTJA010000055.1 GCA_910576845.1 uncultured Oscillibacter sp. | reverse complement strand
GCGTCTCCTTCCCCCCGGGGCCTACCGCCACGGAACATATGCCCTCCCTGGGCGGTCTGGTTAATGTTGACGGAGGCCATAACAGCGCCGAAGAGCAGGGCAATGGACAGTGCGCAGATTAAAATAGAGGCCAGTACCTCCACCAGGGTTTCTCCCTGGGTGTTCCGCAGTTTTTCTCTCATCCGCCCGCCTCCGTTTCTCCCGCCTGCTCCTTGGCAATCCAGTCCAGCTTCCATGTGACAAGGGGAATGGAGAGCGGCGTCCGCACGGCTGAATTCGGAGGGTCTATGCCGAGATATTCGCCGGCCGGGGCCGTGTAATGGACTGTGGGAATGACGCTGGCGCTCAGTTCCGCCTCCATGCTGTAAATTTTGCCGTCAGAATCCTCCAGTGTGGCTGTCAGATGGATGCGGCGGCTCCGGTTCATCTGCACCGTTAAGGTAATGCCCTTCAGTTCTTCTCTGAGAGCGGTGCCGTTAAAGGGAGAGGTGGCGTCCACGGTCAATGTCAGTGTGTGTGTTTTTGAGGAAACGGGACGACTGGGATCGTAAAGGGAATCGTGAAGAGAGCCGGAGGCCTCTTCTCCGAGGATATCGTCCAGCTCCTCCAGAAGCGGGACAACTTTGACCCAGCTTAACGGGGCGGTATCTCCCGACTGGCTGGCCAGCTCTCCGCAGGTGAAGGAGCCCTGCTCCTGACAGACGCGGTAGTAATAGATTGGGAATTCCTCGCCGTCCTGGTCCACGGCAAGTTCCGTCCATTGGACCATTTTGACGTTTCCCTGATATTCTGCCTGCTCCAGTTCACCGCAGATCAGACGGAGAGCAGAGGACAGGGCCAGATACTTTTGCTGTTCCTCATAATTGCTGCGGATTTTTCCCGCGTTGGAAACGGCTGCCATCAGGATGGAGGCCGCCACCATCATGCACAGCAGGAAAAACAGCAGGGCCAGGAGAATGGACGCCCCGTTCCGGCTGTTCAGTTTTTCTCGAAGGCGCTTCACAGGGCGTCACTCCTCTCTTTATGGTTTTTGGTCCGGCGCGTGGGTTTCCCGCCGGCATTTCCTCCAGCGTCTCCGCCGTTCCGGGTCATCCTGCCTGTTTTCCGGGACCAGAGCCTCCACAGGCTGAATGTTCGCCTGTACACTGGCTTCATCAGCTGGCTTTTGCACCGTCAGGGTCAGCGCGTGGATTTGAGGTTCGTCTTCCGGAATCAGCTTGTGGTTCAGGCTGCTCATGGTCAGGGTGACGGACAGTTCCAATTCCGGTGTCTCATCCGTTGGGTAAATCAGTTTGAGAGCATTTCCATTCACTTCCAAACTGGGAGCGGCCGCGCCCAGCTCGTATCTGTTTTTGAGCTCGGCTTCGGAGATCAGGAATGTCAGTGTATCCGGCGCAGCTCCTGCTTCGTCGCTTACAGGAAAGTCACCGAAGGTGAGGGTGCAGATCTTCTGCCCGCCTTCCGTTGTCTCATAGACGGGCTGCGGGAGCTCCAGAACCGTGATATGGATTGGAGCGGCGCTGGGGTATGGCTTACCGGCGGAGGAGGTATAAACGAAGCTGGCGCTGGCCATTGCCGGACCGGCAGGCGCGTTTTTGCTGGTGAACAGGATGCCGGGGGCCGTGTCCGCATGCTGCACTTTCTGCGCTGTGATTTGATCGCTTCCGCAGGCAGGATTGCTGCTGAGTTCCAGTGAGCCGCCCTCTTCCAACAGGCTGCCCATTTTGTTGGCGGGCTTTATGCTTACCGTTACCTCATCGCTGGGGAAGAGGAACACCTTAGAGGGCTGAAGCTCCACATCGGCAGTGACATGGACGGAGATGGAACGGGAATAGGTAACGCCGTCCACCGTATAGGAGATGTCCAGAGCGGTGGAGCCGATGCTTTGGCTTGTTACGGCCAGAGTGAAAGTTTTCGGGTTCTCACCGTTGGAGACGTCCGGGCTGATGATGCTGGGCGAGGCGATCAAAGGGTCGCCGCTGCTCAGATTCCAGGTGCCGCCTGCGGCCACCTTTTCCGTCAGTACCAGGTGTTCCTTGTATTCAGCGGATACAAAGAGGTCCGCCTGAATGGGAGCGCCGCCGAGATAGACGGGCTTTCCGGTTTCATCAGGTTCCATGGCCTGACGCTGGAATCCGTTAACGGGCCATCTGCCGTAATGCACACAGAATGCCTTGCTCTCTCTTGTCAGAATAGTGGGGAAGGGGAAATCCCTGCCCTTCAGCTCCGGGGATGTGTCCGGCGGGTAACTGTATTTGCCGGGAACGGGATTGCCCTCCGCTGTCTTAACGGTGACAGGCCTGAAGGGGCCTTTTTCCCGGGCCTCTTCGTCTGTTCCGTTCTGAAGGTTCAGAAGCTGGTAGATGGTTTTGTCTCCAATGGGCAGCTCTCCTGTCAGCTGTTCATAAGTCAGGCCGGTTGGGTCGGCAGAGCGCGTAAATGTTTTGAAACGAGGGTCATCTCTGTTCACTGTCAGTTCCCACTGGCCGCCTTCTGTCTGGATCAGCCAGCCGGCAAAGGTATAGGCATTGTTCCATCTTTGCTCTGTCCGGCTGAACAGTGCGGCTCCGACGCCCTCTGTTGAACCGGACCTTATGTAGTAGCCCGTTACGAGCGTGCTGGAAGGAGTGTTATCCTTGCTGAGTACGGTACTTACCGTAAAGTTGGAGGAATTGCCAAGGGCGATTGAGTTGGCGCTTCCCAAGTCGGTTTTAACCCCGCGCTGAATAATGGCATTCTCGTCACCGCTGTTGTGATACAGCGTTTCACTGCCTAAATAGTAGCAGTTTTTGATGGTACAAGTGCCATGGTTGTGCTCTGTGCCGACATTGGGCTTCTCAATCTCGCCTGCGCCGCCCACGGCAAATATGCCCTTGATGTGAAAATAGGCATTCGCAGCTGTGGGAGTGTATTCGACATACGCGGGCAGCCGCACAAAACTGTAGCAATTGCTGAGTGTGCAGTCAACATAGCCTTCGGTATTTCCTTTGCCGGCACCGGGGTCATCGGCAAAACCAATGGTTTGATTGTTTTTCCCGCTGATTCGGAGAGGCTTCATATAGGTTCCGGCCACCAGTCCACCGATATAGATGCCCCGGTTGTCTCGCTTGAGTATGACCGTTTCCTTTTGGATGGAGATGCTTCCTCCGGCATAACAGTTGGTAACATTTCCCTGGCAGGCTCCAACCAGTCCGCCGACGCGCATATTGTCGTTTTCCTCAGCGTTTTGGACTTCGATATCCACGATTGCGGAGCAGTTGGAAAGATTCATATGAGAGGCGCCCACCAAGCCGCCGATGTTGCTTCCTCCCCAACCGTCGACAGAGCCGTCGGACATCTTCTGGCTGTGGGTGTAAACCTCCGCTCTAAGGGTATAGCCGGCGGCGGAACAGTTGCTGATCGCATTGCTGTTCGGGTCCCTTGTTCCCGCTACGCCGGCCAGTGCGCCCATGGCGTACCAGCGGCTTTGGGTTTTGCTGCCCGCTTCATTGGCCCTGGTGGTGATCAGGCCGTTTCCGTCGGAGGAATAGAGGATGATACTGTCCAGGCTGCCGTCATACACCACGCCGAACAGACCCGCACAGGAGGACTGCTGCCCTTCGATATTGACGTTTTCGATCACATAGTTGCCGCCGTTGTAGGTTCCGCCAAACCAGCCGTAGAGATCTCCGGTGCCTCCGCCCACATTGTCGTAATACTCGGCAATAGGGGTGTAGGTCTCATAGTCCCCGTTTGGCTTCTTTTCTCCCATGATGTCGTGGCTCTGCTCCCAATGGTATTTCCCGGTATTGGAGGACGAGGACAGATAGGGAAATTGTACGATATTCGTATTTTGCATGATCCTTGTGCGGGTGTCCCGGTTCCGGGTGTTCCAATTAATCAGCTCCAGCTGCTCGATGGAGCGGACGCCATAGGGATTTTCAGCACTGCCCGGCCAGCTGGTTTTGGTCTCAAAGGGAACGCTGTTCGGATTGGGTGTGCCGCCATCAGGGGAGGGCTTCGGCCCCCATTGCTTCTCGGATGGGTTTTTGACAGAAGGGTATTCTACGGAGAGCGCATTTGCAAAAAGAGGATTCAGGGTGAAAGTGACGCTGACGTTTTCTGCTTCGCTGGCTCCGTTTTGTGTCAGCGTCAGGGTGCAGTTGGGTGTGTTGGGGTCGCTGTTGGGATAGAGTCCGCCCAGGGGTTTATTCAGGCCGAAGCTGTGGAAGGAATGGAAGTCAAAACCGTCCATCAGCAGGGCAAGCTGCACATCTACCTGCTTGTCGGGTTGGGTTGGGTTGGCAGCTTTGTTTGCCTCCAGTTCCTTGAAGAGAGTGTCGGTAAATTCTCTTTCCTCTTGGCCGTCGGCAGAGTAGAGGAGACCAGAGGAAGCGAGAGAAATGCCGCGGTTCTTTTCGCTGTAGCAGCCGTAGCCGTAGCGTGTTACCACGCCCCTGTCGTCATGGGCGGTTGAAAGGGTGGATTGCCTGTCGATGGTTTTTTGATTGGGATCTACTGCCAGCAAATTGACATGATAGGTGGTTTTGCCATTAATCTCCAATTCCTCCCAGTAGTACACACCCATTTCACCAAGTTCGATGGGCTTGGGATACTGGCCGTAGTGGATAACTCCACCGGCATTTTTCACTGCGGTTGGATAGGGGGAGACTCCTTTGTTGAAATCCATCCCGGCAACGCTGCCGGAAGCGGTCAGCTCCGAGTAGCGCAGCGGCAGAGCGCCGCCGTTGTCGGACGGGTAATCGGCGACGAAGGATATGTCACGATAGGTGAAATTGCCTTGGTTTAAGTAGGAAGTCCCGGACTGCCGCCCGCTGCCGTCGGTCCTGCCGCAGAAGCTGTATGCCGAAGCTCCCGCACCGTCCGGCCGCAGGTCCATGGCGGTGTATGAATTGCGGATTGCGCCGGAATTACGGCCTGTGAAGCCGCAGAGGAAGATCGGAGCGGTAGTCTCCGACGCGTTGGCGGAGATTCTCCCTACCGAATAGGATGTGCTGATGCCGAGAACACTCTGATTCCAGCCGGTCAAACCGCCTGCGTAAGCCTCTGCGTGGTTGGAGGCGTCGACAAACAAGGAGGACAGCTCGGCGGCGCAGTTCCGGATGGTGCCGTTGTTCAGGCCGGCCAAGCCACCGATGTAAACATGAGAGTCAAAGACATGCACACTGAGATTGACGCCCTCAACAGCGCAGTTTTCCACCGTACCGGCGCTGTTGACACCCACCAGCGCGCCCAGGTAGGTTTCCTTTTCGCTGCTGGGGAACGTAAAGGGGAGGGCCTTCTCCGGATCCATTTTGTAAACAATGTTTTTCAATGTTCCGGTAGAATAGCCGAACAGTCCTGCGCAGATGCGGTTATTGTCATTTTCAGGTTTTTGAAAAACCACGTTCTGGATAAAGTTGCAGCCGCCGTCATAGGAACCCCGGAAAGGAGCGGTTTGATGGCCGACAGGGAGCTGGGCTGCAAAGCCGTTTACTATGGGAAGACTGCCGGATACCGCTGAAAAGTCATAGGCGCTGTAGTCCAGGTCCAGCGTCTGCTGGAAAGCGAGGCTGTGAACGTTATTGTGGTAATACTCCTCGCATTTGCTGAGGGCATAGAAATGCCTGGGTGTGCGGACATTGACACTGATTACATTGTGGGAGGGAATCAGCTTATCGGTGATATGGTTTTTAATCTGGGCGGCCGCTTCTTCGCCGGAGGTGCTGCTCCAGTTGATGAGAGGCGTGTCGCTTCCAGGTGCGTAGGGATTGACTGTTTCCGCAAAATGGGGGTTGTAAAAGTATTCGCCGGAGGGAGAGTTTTCGCTGCCGCTGCTGACTTTCCGGCTGAAGTCAAACCGCAGGTACTGATAAAAATCGTTGCTGATCGAGATATCCGGGCCGAGTTCACCGGGGACACACACATTGGGGATGAGTTCTTCAGGAAGGGGGAGCAGGTAATAGTACTCTGTTTTTTTCTGTCCGCCTTCCTCACGCTCCCATTCCGCCGGGAGGAATTGGCTGGTATTGCTGTAGGATCTGGTAATCTCCCGCTTTGTCTGAGTGGAAGCGTCAAGATAGGTGTACGTAATGCTGAACGGCTCAAATGCCCCGTCTGCATTGACGGTGAGGTCGCTTCGCAGAAGAGCCACAGAATAGCCGTCCGTTCGAACGGTACGGTCCTCAAGCTGGCCAACCAGATATCTGGCGTTGCCGCCGGAGAAACCGTAGCTGCCGTCGCTGTACTGCTCGTAATAGACCAAGCTGGGTTCTTTGAATTCCGCGCGCCAGTCGCCGTAGTGGGGAAGCCCCGCCAGGCCGGGGAAACTATAGGCAGTCAGATTTTGGCGTTCCTGCAGATTATAGGGATAAGTGTTTTGCTTGGCCTCGTCGGTTTTGTAGGCTTTGAACGCAAAACTGGAGCCTAAATCTATGGCGAAATCGTGGGACGTCATGTCGGGATAGGCCAAGGGCTGGGCTTCTGCGCCGCTGCTGCCCACAGAGCCTTCGCCCTGATATGTGTTCAGATAATATGTGCTGTAAAAAGAATCGTTGTTTGACAGACTTTGTGTCTGAGTCAGCTCAAAAATGCGGTTCTTGTAGCTCTCGTCAGGATTCCGTCCCGCATAATACATGGCGGAATAGCAGCGGTGCGTTGTGACTTTGGCGTCCGCACTCAAACACAGTCCGGCAGCGGTTTCCGCTTTTGCCATATCGATAAAGCCTGCCGCATAGCAGTCGGATGCTTTGATTTCGGAATAAGCATTGCCGATTAGTCCAGCGGCGGCTTTTCCGGTCAGATAGCAGTCTGCGTAGGAACCGGACATTCTGAGCGATCCATAGTTATAATAAAGGATTCCCCCAAAATTACCGGCAAAGCCGCCTGAAACAGAACCGATCAGACCGCCGGCAGCTGTTTTGCCATCGACCATGGTGGCAGACAAACAGCTGCGGATCTCGGCAGGGGTGGTACCCTCTGTTGTGGGAAGGTTCAATTCCAGCCTTCCTACCAGCCCACCGGCGTAATTTCCGATGACCTGATACCGGTAGGATTCGTTTGCGTCATCGTTGACCAGGAGATGACGGAGATTTTGCTCGCCTGCTTCCGCCTCCCAATAGACCCAGCAGTCATATAGACGGACGCTGCCGGAATTTTCAGGGCTTCCGATATAACCCGCCACACCGCCGGAGTATTCCGGTGCCTCCGTTGCGGAACCTACCGCGGAGTTGATGATATGGATTTCGTTGAAATCGGTGTGGTTTCCAACTGTGCCCGCTACTCCTCCGGCAGCTGTTCCGGAAGCATTCACGCTGGCGCCGCTGATTCTGACATCGGTGAAGGTATTATACTTTCCGGTATTTCCTGCCAGTGCTCCGGCGGGTTTGGAAGATGTTATCTCGGCATCAATAAGACGAATGCCGCTGAAGACAGTTGGGGCCTCTGCCGTGCCGTCCTTTGTCGTGGAGAAGAGACCTGCGGCGGTTTTTCCCGCAGAGCTGTCTTCCGTAACGCGGAGACTTTGAATTTCGTTTCGCCGTTTCGTGCCGTCCGGAAGCTTTTCGGCGCTCCAGCCGCCGCTGTAAGAAGACAGTTCAGAATTTTCGATGGGAATAAATTCGTATTCACTGTAGACCGTGTTGTCGTAGCAGTGGATGTCGGCAATCTGCAGGGCGGTGGTTTTTCCAGAAACCATGGAGAAGCTTTGATCCAGGTTTTGAAGATGGCGTAAGCATTCGATCCGTGCGGCTTCTCCACCGCTGGACATGGCGAAAAGACTGTTATTGGTATCGGAGCCTTTGGCACTGGTGGACTTGTACCCTTTGGCCGACAGTTCGATTTCAGCGTTGACCCGGAAATCGCCGCCGAAATCGCCGCTGCCGCCAAAGAGCTGGCAGAAGCGCTGGTTAAATTCCTTTTTGCCGGCGGCATTTAATGTATACTCCAGGGAATCCAGCACCCAGGTATAAGTGACGGAGCCGCTGGCCAGGTTTCCCCTTACGGACATGGGCCGCCCGACGGCGAATGGCGCGTCAGGCTCGGGCGCTCCGAAGAGTGTGACTTTTTGGGAGGCAGTCTGGCCGTCCGGATGCAAATATTCAAGTGTTACCAGCCGTTTGGCGTTGTTTTCCCAGTTGGGACCCATTAAGTCTAAGGCGGTTTTGGGAATCTGGAAGGTGACATCTACCGTGAGACGTTCTCCATTGCGGATAACGACCATGACCTCCGGGGAGGGCAGGGGAGTGTAATTTGTATTGTCGGACATGCCGCCGCCGTAATAGCCCAGCATGGGGCTGAGCCGCATCCGAATATTTTTGGCTGCGTCGGAGGAGGGCGGGGTATACCGGTTGTAGAAGCCCTGGAAATCTGTATTTTCGGACAACAAGCTGTCCAAGGGCTGTTCGGAGTAAAATACGTCTGTGACAGAGCCGCTGACGGGTTCATAGACAATATAGAAGTCGCCTTCGAGAAGAGCGGGGTCAATGCTGCCGCCGGGCAGCAGCTCCTTCAGCTCCGCGGCGCCTCTGCGGATGTAATAGCCGGTTTTTGTCTCCGGAGCCGCCAGCAAGGATGCGCCTTCCCCGGCGTTGGGAGCAGAGGCATCGGACAGCTGAACCTTTCGGCTTTCCGCTTCCACCAGTTGGCCAAGCTGTTTGCCGCCGCTCAGAAGCACCGCCCGATTTTCCGCAGCCATGTAAATTTCCCGGGCCGCATTATCCAGTTCGGTAATTTTTAAATAGCCCCGGTAATAAGTTACGGCCACCGCGGAGAGACTGAGAAGGATGACAAGAATGGCCGTTGCGGCCAGTGTCTCCACAAATGAAAAGCCGCTGCTCCTGTTGTTTTGAACGCGTTTACTCATCGGTTTACCTCAAACTTATGCCTTGCGGCAAAAACTTTACTGTATATCCGATTCGGATATACAGGGAATTTTAACATATCCGATTCGGATATACAATACATATTAAGAAAAAATCTACAAGTATTTACTGGAAGGCAGGAAAGCCCTTGAGAGGAGGGACGTTTATGGAACTTGACTATCAGGCTATTGGTGTTCGGATTCGGCGCCTTCGAAAGGAACAGGGACTGACGCAGCAGACGCTGGCGGAAATCTCCAACCAGGAGCCGTCCAACATTTCTCATATCGAGCGGGGGGCCACAAAGCTCAGCCTCCCGACTCTGGTCAGCATTGCCAACGCTTTAGGAGTGACGGTGGATGAACTTTTGTGCGACAGTCTGCCGGCGTCCCGGTCCGTATTTGAAAGTGAAGCGGCCCGCGTTCTGTCGGATTGCTCTCATCTGGAACTGAAAATCATTATGGAGACCATTCGAACGCTGAAGGAAAATCTTCGAAAACTGAAATTCAGCGAATAGTGTCAGGCGGTCTGAATTTTCGGCCAGCAGCAAACACCCACATCCAAGGCTTTCTGTTCCCGAAGATGGAAGTTGGCATACCGGCAGAACCAGCAGCCGCTTCCGCAGACCAATCCCACCGTTCGCACGGTAAAAGCGGGGCAGTGCTGTCCCGGCCAAACGCTGCGGCCGCTCATGGGCTTTCGAAGGCTTTTGGTTTTTGCCGCCTCGCCTAATAGGTGAGAGTGTATCTGCGTTTCCATCTTCAGCCTCCTGTTTCTCAAACGGGTAGTTTGGAAAATGCTGTGGAGTTGGAGGAACAGGTTCTATATTGCCTGCCCAAAGCTCCATTTTTAAAGAGCTTGACAAATTTGCACTGGGGGTGATATGTTCATTGTAGCAAAAAAAATAATTAATTTGATACTTTGCGCAAATTTGGTTTTATTTTGCGTAGAATTTGCTTAGAGGGAGGGGGACATTATGATTAAGCTGGCATTGTGCGACGATGAGACGGAGCAGCGGGAAGTTATAGGAGGGCTGCTCAGGGATTATGCGGCGGCCCGGCCCGCGAAAACAGTGAAGCTGTCGGTTTTTTCCTCTGGACAAGAGCTGCTGAACGCAGCGGCGGAGTGCGGAGGCTTTGATCTGTATGTGCTGGATATTGTAATGCCGGGACTCAGCGGTATCGATTTGGGCGTGCGCCTGCGGGAGCTGTACAGCGATGGGATGATTATTTATCTGACCGTCTCACCGGAGTATGCAGTGGATTCTTATGCGGCCAGAGCTTTCTACTATTTGATGAAACCGGTGGAGTCTGCTAAGCTTTATCGGGTTTTGGATCAGGCTGCCACGGCCTTGGAAAAGCAAAAAGCCGCCTGTGTCACGGTTCGGACCAAAAGCGGGCTGCAGCTGCTGCGGCTGGATGAAATTCTCTATGCGGAGCTGTCTGGCCGGGTAGTACGCTATCATTTGGCCGAAGGGACATATTTGGACAGTGTGACGGTGAGGAGTCCCTTTCAAGAGGAAATCGCGCCGCTCCTGGCGGATGCCCGCTTTTTCCTCTGCGGAGCCAGTTTTGCGGTGAACTTCTTTTATGTTGCTGCTGTGGAACGGGGATTTCTCCGCATGGATGGTGGAGTGCGGGTCCCTTTGGCGCGGGGACTGGCTGCCCAGGCAAAGCGGTTGTGGAGTGATTATTGGCTGGATTCACCGGGAGGGAAGACTATATGACGCTTTTGCGGGATGCCTCTTTTTTGTGGTCGATGCTCCATGTTGTTTTTGTGTTTTTAATCTTCTTTGAGCCCCGGCATTCCTGGAGAAGCACCATAATTTTCAGCTTCGCCGGAGCGGGGACGCTGCTGGTTTTGAATGTGCTGCTGATGTTTTGGCTGGGACATGGCATCATAATGAGCGTTGCTTTTTTCACCTGTACGATCCCGACTATGCTGCTGTTTTTTTGGCTCTCTGAATACCGGGACGGGCGTTTCTTTTTCCTTTTCTGCCTGTCGGATACCATGTGCTTCTGGCTGCTCCAGCTTACGAATTTTCTGGACAGGCTGACAGGAGATACATACGTGGTGCTTTTTATCAGCCGCCTTGTCCTGTTTCCGTTGGCGGAGTATCTTATTTGGCACTATCTGCGGAGGCCTTACCGGGAACTGCAGAGAAAGCTGACCCAGGGCTGGTGGCTGTTTACTGCCATCGGTTTGATATATTATCTGCTGATTATGTGCACCGCCGTGCCGGTGGATGTTGCCATGCCTGACGCTGTCGGACTCATGCGCATCCTTTTGGTGATGCTTTTGATGCCTCTGACATATATGGCCATTCTGCATTCCCTGTGGCGGCAGATGCAGATATATGAGAATATTCGTCTGATGGAGGTGCAGAGGCAGGACTATGATGCTCTTTGCCAGAAGATGGAGGTGGGCCGCATTTACCGTCATGACATGCGGCATCATCTGGCGGCCATGGAAGGATTGCTCCAGTATGAAGACAACAGCGGTGCGCTGCAGTATGTCCGCTCACTGAGCGGCGGTTTGGAGGAGATTACAGAACCGGCCCGGTGCGCCAATGCCGCCGTTAATGCTGTGCTGACGGCCTATATCGTTCAGGCGGGTCAAGTGGGCTGTACTGTTGAGACGAAGCTCCGGGTTCCAGAAAAGCTATCCTTTGAGGAGACGGATATTAGTATTATCCTGGCCAATGCGCTGGAAAATGCGATTCACGCCTGTGAGAAGCTGCCGGAGGACCAGCGCCGGATTGACCTGAAAATGGAACTGACGGATAATCAGCGCCTGATAATCTCTGTGGAAAATCCCTGCCCCTGGCCGGTGTCTTTTAGAGCGGACGGCTTGCCGGATGTTCCGAAGCGGGAGGGGCACGGCTTAGGACTGCAGAGCGTCATGAATGTGACGCGTAAGCATGGAGGCCTGTTTCGCTGCCAGTGGGAGCAGGAGCGTTTTATTCTGCGGGTTGTGCTGATGCCGCCGGTAGAACAAGATATCTGTGTAAAGAAAAAACGCCCAAACTGGGAGGCAGCGGCTGTTCTGGCTGGCCTTTTGTGCCTGGTGATTCTGAACTGTGTCCCCGCTTTGGCCGATATGCTGGAGACGATACCGGTTTTGGGCTGGTTTTTCCGTATAGTGGACCTGCGGACATATGCTTTGGTTTTCTGGAAAAATTGACCGGCTTTGTCCGGCTGTCGTGTTTTAAGCGAAAAGGTTTGATTTTTTTGGATGCTTTTGCAATGGACTTTTTGGATGAAGGGGTGTACAATCAATTTATTTTTTGGGGGAATGTTCACACAAGGACGATAGGTGTATTTTGGGACAGGTTTTGTTGGATTTGCAATGGATGTTTACAAAATACCGGCCGCGCGGAGATTTTCAAAGCAAAAGCCAGCGGAATGGGTCGGGAAGGCCTGTGCCTTGGGTTATTAAGAACAGACCCTAACGTAAAGAAGGGAGCATAAATTATGCTGAGTGAAAAAGTTGCCGCCCTGCTGAATGAGCAGGTCAACAAAGAGTTTTATTCCGCTTATCTGTACCTGGACTTCTCTAACTATTTTGAGGCCAGGGGGCTGGATGGCTTTGCCAACTGGTATAAAATTCAGGCGCAGGAGGAGCGGGATCACGCGATGCTCTTCTACCAGTACCTCCACAATAATGGCGCCAAGGTTATTCTGGGGGCCATTGCCCAGCCGGATAAGGTTCTGGATAGCGATATGACAGTGCTGAAGGCAGGATTGGAGCACGAGCTGTATGTCACCGGCCTTATCAATAGCATTTATGCCGCCGCTTATGAGGAAAAGGACTTCCGGACCATGCAGTTCTTGGACTGGTTCGTCAAGGAGCAGGGAGAGGAGGAGGACAACGCCAGCGATCTGATCTCCAAAATGGAGCTCTTCGGTTCCGATCCCAAGAGCTTGTACATGCTGAACAGCGAGCTGGCGGGCCGTGTATATAACGCGCCGTCCCTGGTGCTGTAAGCACGGATTAAAGTGCAGAAAAGATGCCCGGAGGAATTCTCCTCCGGGCATCTTTTTCGTGTGGCTATCCATTCAGCTTGGAATTGCACTTTGTCAGAAACTTCTCATTTCCAATAATGGCCCGAGTGTGGGTTCCCTTTCCAATGGGGCCCTTCTCGTCCCAGGCAGAGACGCGGAAATCCACCATTTTCCCGTTTTCGGACACGGAGACAATCTCCGCTTCGGCAAAAACCTTCATTCCAATGGGAGTGGGTGCGTCGTGGGTAATGTCCAGCCGGGTGCCCACGCTGCCCAGTCCCTCCTCCAGGAAGGACTGGAGGGCCGTCAGGGCGGCGTTTTCCATCATAGCGGCCATGAAGGGCGTGCCGAACACCGGCAGGGCTCCGGAGCCGATGGATGCAGCGGTGAGCTCCTGGGTGACGGTCTGCTCCAGCTGGCACTTTGTTCCAATCAGAATCATAAATACGCTCCTCTCAAATACCAAGCTCTGTCCAAAGGTCGTTGTACAGCTTTCGTGTTTCCAGGGGCAGGACCAGGTAGGCCTCGCAGCGGTCCAATACTTCCTGAGGCGCGGCAATGATATCGTAGGTTTCCTGGTCCAATTCCTCCTCGTACAGCTCCTCGTAATAAGCCGGGTACTGCTCCAGCGCCTCCTGGTTGGGGGAGGCGTACCAGATATAGTCCATGTTGGCAAGATTTGCCTCCGTAGAGGCAATGAAGTTGATCCAGGCCAGAGCCTCCTCGTAGTGGGGAGCTTCCTTCAATACGCACATGGCGTCCATGAACCAGTTGGAGCCCTCCTCCGGGACTACAAAGCGGAGGTCCTCGTTGTTCTCCAGCATGGTGAGATAGTCCCCGGCGTAATATACGCCGATAGCGGCGTTGCCGCCCTCCAGCTTTTGGAAGATTTCGTCCATAACGAAGGACTGGTATACGCCCTGGCCTTTGGCGTCTTTGAGAAGCTGAAACGCCTCCCGGAGTTCTGATTCGTCGGTAGTATTCAGAGAATAGCCCAGATAGCTCAGGGCCGTGGCCATGGCGTCCCGGGAATTGCGGAACATCAACACATTTCCGGCGTATTTCGGGTCAAACAAAGCGGACCAGCTGGTAATGGGTTCGTCCACCATGGTTTCGTTATAAATGATGCCCACGGTGCCCCAGGCATAGGGGACGCTATAGCGCTCCTGGGGATCGTAGGTCAAACCCTTGAAGCGCTCGGAAATCAGAGCGTAGTTGGGAATCTGGCGGTAGTCCAGCTCCGCCAGCATGTCTTCCTCAATAAGCTGGGAAATCATATAGTCGGAGGGAACGATGACATCGTAATCCCCCGCGCCGCTTTTCAGCAGGGAATACAGGGCTTCGTTGCTCTCGGCGGTCTGGTAATTGACGATAATGCCCGTTTCCTCCTCAAATTGGCTGATCAGGTCCTCGTCAATATACTCACCCCAGCTGCACACATTCACCACCGGCTGAGCATTGGTGGCTCCGGTGAGAAGGGCTACTGCGATTAGGAAGGAGGCGGCCAGAGCTGCTGCTGTGCTCCGCCGGAGAATACGGCCTTTGGGGGAGTCCAGCAGACGGGAGAGCTTCTGAGAGATGGGCCGGGAACGGCACTCTTCACCACTGCGCTCTGCCCGGGCCTCCCGGAGGTTTACAATGACCAGCAGGGCCAGCACTGTCACGAAGAGCAGGGTAGACACGGCGTTGATCTCCGGCGTTACCCGCTTTTTCGTCATACCGTAAATGGTCATGGCCAGTGTAGAGCTGGAAGAGCCCGCTGTGAAATAGCTGATGATGAAGTCATCCACGCTCATGGTAAAGGCCGTCAGGGCTCCCGAGGCGATGCCGGGCTTAATCTCCGGCAGAATCACCTTCCAAAACGCCTGCATCCAAGTGCAGCCCAAATCTTGGGCGGCGTCCACCAGGTTTTTGTCCATCTGTCGGAGCTTAGGGCCTACGGAGAGAATGACATAGGGAATGTTGAAGGTGACGTGGGCAATCAGCAGGGTGCCGAATCCCAGGGTCAACCGTTCCGGGAGAACGATCATACTCTGCACGCCGTTGAACCAGGAGGAGAAATCACTCCAGAAAGTGAAGAAAGCCACGAAAAACAGGCACATGGCAACGCCTGTCACAATGTCGGCGTTCATCATGGGGATGCTGTTCACCGTGCTCAATGCCGTCCGGGAACGCCGCCGCAGGCTGTAAAAGCCGATGGCGGCGAAGGTGCCTGCCACTGTGGCGATGGCAGTCGCCAGCAGGGAGACAAGGAGCGTTGTGTACACGCTGCGCATAATGAGCCTGTTCTGGAACAGAGACCTGTACCAGTCCAGAGAGAAGCCCGTCCAGACGGTGTTGCTGTTGCCCTTATTGAAAGAGAAGACGATCAGCAGCAAAATGGGCGCGTAAAGAAAGAGAAACACCAAGGCCATAAGGACCCGGCTTCCGACACGGTTTTGCCTTTTCATAGCATCACCGCCTGTTCCTCGCCCTCGCCGAAGCGGTTCATGACCACCATGCAGACGACGAC
>CAJTJA010000054.1 GCA_910576845.1 uncultured Oscillibacter sp. | reverse complement strand
GACGGGCAAACATGGATACCGGCGAACGGCTGCTCCTTTTTTACGGCGCGGAGCCTGGTTTCAATCTCATAGTCCACATCAGAGGCCGCAACCTGAGTGGCACGATCCTCTACTGTCTTGCGGAGGGTGGGCCGTGTATCATACCAAAAGCGGTCGCCGGATGGATTTGTGTATAGATATGCCAGAGATGTTGTCAGTGTACTCAATGCGTCATTAAATACGGAGATGTTCTCACCGGGCTGAACCACACCCAAGCGAATACGAGAAGATTCTATACCGCGCACATTCTGGTCGCGGGAAGTAGGTGCTGACCCCAGCATAACAGTTCTGGCCACACGGCGCGAGGCCAGTTTTCCGCCGTACCGCTGGTTCGCCTGGTCCTTCTGATAGGGAATGGAGTTCCGGCCATCGACCTCCCGGTCAACGAGCGCATTCCAGCCCTCGGACAGATGCCGGGTCAGTTCATCGCGGACTGTGGGTACATCCATCGGGATGGAACCGGGCATGATCAGCAGTCCGGCATCACTGCCCATCCAAAGTTCATGGATGACCGCTGCCATCAGACGCAGGACACCACGGGTCCTCTGGAATCGCTCCAGCGTGGCCCAATCCTCATACAGACGGTCAAACACCTCCGGGTGGATCGGGTAGCAGGAAATCATTCGTTCCCGATACTCCACCTCGCGGGATTCCATCGGGAAATCTCCCTGGTTCTCGTTATACATCTGACTGAACTTCGCGCAGACCGCATCGCGGGCCTCCGGATCTTTGCAGTCCAGGAACAGTCTGCGGCGAACTACTTCAAAGCCCTCGTTTGCCGCTACTGGTTTCCAGATAGACTCCATACGTCCAAAGGTATGCTCGATGGCTTCCAGGGCAATTTTTCCCGCATCGCCGCCGATTTCGATATCGGACTCTGGGATAGAGGCCACCACAAGACTGTTTTGGCTGGCTCTCGCCGCTTCGGTCATTTCCTGGATGAAGGAGATGAAGTTGTCAAAGGTTCCGGCAGGCAGGCCGTGTGCGCCATACAGTTTCTTTGCATAGGCCACCAGCTCGTCCATCAGCACCAGGCAGGGACCGCAGGCGTCAAACAGGTTCTTCAGCGCCTCGGAGCCGGGAGACACGCCCTTTTTATCGGCCTCTTTTACATAGTCATAGAGTTTCGGATCACCTGCTGATTCTGCAAGCTGCGCTGCCATCTCACCCCACAGTGTGCTAATCGTAATACCGGGGAAATTCTGTGGCCTTTTGGTCTTGGTGGGGTCCAGTGCTGTGCCTACCAGGACGGCAACATTAGCCTTGGGGATGGATGCTACTCCAGCCCTATCCAGAACGGGCTTGATGTTCGGAATTTTCCCGATGGGAGTCCGGCCACGGAGCATATGGTAGAGTGCCAGCATACTGTGGGTCTTGCCGCCGCCAAAGGCCGTCTTTAACTGGATGACCGGCTCTCCGTCCTTGCCGGACACCCGCCGGAGGGCCTGCTCCAGCAAACCGGTCATGCCCTCGGTCACATAGGTGCGGGCAAAAAACTCTACAGGGTCCCGGTATTCGTAGGCGCCCTCGCCCCGTGCAACCTGGGCAATGTCGGCGGCAAACTCAGCGTTCTTATACCGGCCCTGGGCCACGTCCGGGTGGGGCTGGATCACATCCCGCCAGCAAGGAAGTCCGCTGATGGGTGTGGCATCCAGAATGCCCACCTTTTTCTTTGCGGTCACGGGGGCTGCCATTGGTGTCTCTGTTACGGCGGTGGAGCCGCTTGCCGAACCGTAACGCGCCTCCCGCAGCAATTTGCGAATCTCCTCGGTGGCCTCTGCGTCAAACGCTTCACACAGCCGGGACATGGTGTCCAGAGCCCGCCAGGTGTCATCATCGTTGAAATCCTGTCCCCCAAGGTGCGCCAGTTTATTCCGAACGCCCATCAACTCTTTTCCCCAGGTTCGGTAATCCAGCGACAGCTTTTTCCGAAACAGATCGTTCCACTTGCGGTCAAACAGCCGCAGACAGTTGGCAACGTCCAGTGAATCTACCAGAACCCCATAATCGCCACCGTCCGGGAGATCGCGTACCTGGTCGCTCAATGTCATCAGCACCTCTTGCCACCAGTTATCCCGATATTCCTGCCGAAGCTCCTGGGCCACATAGCCGGCCAGAAATGGATGTAATATGCGAAATGCCTGTTGTATTTTTAATGAATTATCAGCCATCGTCAAACCTCCCCGCAAGATATTTCTCCGCTTGTCCAAATCTCTATTTGTTCTGCGTTGCTCCATGCGGCAGACAGCTCCGCCGCCTTGCTCTGCACGTCTGGCCACGCAACAATGAGCGAGTTATAGGCATACGCCTCCGCTGCCCAGCCCCGGCGCTCCGCCAGAGTGAACAGCCGATAGGCCAGGGCCTTGGCCCGCTCCGGCTCGGATGTAAAAAACTCCTTTACGATTTTTGCCGCGCCCATCACGCCGTCCGTCTCCATTGCGCGGGTAAGCTGCTGGGTCAGCAGCCAAATTCCCTTGTCCTTGCTTATTTCCATTGGAATTTCCTCGCGGGTCAGCAGATGCACCACGCCCTTTTCAGAGTACAGCACGCCGTCTGCCCGGAGCTTGTCCACGCTGGTGTTCTTGGCCCGCGCCAGCACGTCCGCTTCGCCGAATTTGATGTCGTTGAACGCGCACTGTGTGTACAGCTCTACACAGAAACGGCTCTCCTTGTCCAGCTCCCCGTCCTGCTCGTTGAAGTAGAGGTCCAACTCCTGGTTGATGATCTGAAGGGCCGAGCGGACGCTCATGGGGGCGCCGTCCGCCTCCAGGACCTTGGAGTAGCGGGAGTAGACCCCCATGCCGGGGCCGATGGCCGACTGTGCCAGGTCTACGGGGGCAATGTTGCTGTCCTGGAGCTTTTGCAGGGCGGGCTTTAGTTCCCGTTTCAGGGTGTTGATAAAGTCCCGGCGGGTACACATGGGGGCGTCCGCAGGGCGCTTGCGGCAGACCAGGACGATAGAGGAGGCCAGGGCATTTGTATTCATGCTGACAGTACGGTAGGCTTGCTCTGTTCTAAGTGGCCACGTTCCAGTAATAGAAAACCCTGCTCGGATTATAGCAGACAACATAGTTTCCCAACCAGTGGAGGCCGTTTGATCATCGCTGGTTTCGCTTTGTTTATATGCGTAATAAATTGTGACAGGAATATCCTCTCGGGCATAAGTATAGAGTGTTTTGCAGGTATTAAACATTCCTGACTCGAAAAAATCACGCGCCTTTTCCATGCTCCCATCAAAACGATATGGCGCAACAATGAGTTCCTCGGTCTTGGGTACAAGCATTGTACGAAAGTGGTCTGGGAAAGATTCTTTCAAGCTGTGCCGCAACCATACATAGAAGAAGTCTGCAAGGTCAGCATATTTAATGTTGTCATAATAGGGCGGATCAGTGGAAATCATGATATTGCGCAAGCCAGAATCGGTTTGCGCATCATGTTGCAAAGTGATTCCGCTTTGTACGTTAGTAGGTAATGTGTAAAGGCACGAAGATATATATTCGATTATTTGGGAGAAACTTCCAACGGAATTGCCCATAACGTTTACTTCGGGATAATCCCATGTCATTGGAATCGCTTGTTTATTGAAACAATTCATGGCCTTTTCGTTTGTTACGGCCCAACGTGACACAGAGGTGGAAAAATCAGCGAGACGATCAACAGCAAACGATAGATAAATACTCACGGCCTTGGCATATTCTTCTGATCCGCCATCCTGAATCACTTGATTTTGAGCAGTAGCCACTAATTCGCTGAATGTGGTAAGTGCATTTAGTTGCCGATTTGTAAAAAGTTTGTACCATTCGTCCATGCCATAAGGAACACAAGTCCCACCAGAAATGCGACGAATTATATTACCACGGGGCACCCAATCAGGTGCAGGAACTTGTGCTACTTGGATGTGTTCATCAATTGGAGATAAATAGAGTTTTCCATGGGTATCTTCAGCAACAATAGCCAGCATTTCTGCTTTCATTTTTCCTTGCAAAGATTGCTCTTTGATGTAGTCAGATGTAGCAGCATTCCCACATATAATACACTTAAACTTGACTCCCTGCGCTGTTTTACCAGTTTCTGGTGCGTCATTTCCTGTCTGAACCTTATAACGTATTTTTTTGCCATCAATAACTGGTCGAATATATACCCCTCGTCCCTTTTTCTTAGCAAGGGTAAAATTTCTGGCGAGAGGCATTTCACAGCCACAGGCCGGGTTAGGGCACTTCACCGTCCTTGTCCAAATCCAAGCAATAACTGTATGTTCTTTCCCTCGTTCATCTTTCACCTTCGGATACAAATATCCGATGCGCTTGAATGCCTCCCGCTTCATCCACTCGCCGTAGTAGCGCACATCTTCCGCAAGGCCCGCCGCTCCGCTCCAGCCGCGACCATCGTCCAGGTCAGACTTTCCCGGATGAATGGGCGGCTGTCCGGAGAACTTGGGGGGTATCTCGATCATGGCCTTGTTGATCATCACCGCCACAGGGTTCAGGTCGTGGGCGTGGGCCTCCAGCCCCAGCCGTTGGGCCTCCAGCGGGATGGCCCCGCCCCCCGCAAAGGGGTCCAGCAGAGCGGGCGGGTTGCCGCCCGTGGACTTCATGATCTCGGCTTTTGCTTCTTCCAATATGTCTGCATTGTTAGAGTTCTTCCATGCTACAAGATTGCTGAGAATCTTAAACAGACGCTCCCGTTCAGTATTCTGATCTTCCTCTGTAGGGAACTGATCTGGATGGCTGGAGGGATCATCTACCAACGATGCCCAAATTACCGCACGGGCCGCAGTGAACGGTCGCCTTGCCCACCACAAATGTAACCCTCTTGGATGTGGCCCTATACCCGGCATTTTTTCATATGCCGCCTCTTTATTGATGGCCTCCAGGGGGAGGGCCACCTCGATCAGTTTCTTCACTCCCATTTTCTGCTCCTTCTCTATACTTTTCTTCGATGTACGAAAAGTATCTTGTCTGCCAGTTCATTTTTTCTTGAAGCCGTATATCACCTGTATATTCTGGAAGTCTTTCTGTCCGCTTCACAATCTCTCGACCAGATTTTATAATCTCTGCGCGGTCGTAAGCATCCATTCCAGCAACAGACAAATAATCAACAAAGCATTCAGTATCCTCGTCTGCTGATATACAAAAAAGTTCTTTAGGGAACATATCAAAATAGCTTTTATTGTTCTTTATAAATCGATTGACACAGTTGTCAACTATGATGCGCGGGAATCGTGCTTTATGGTTCTCCAAATCATATGCACGAACAAGAGCCTCTCCATATATAAACACATCATCAAAGTACATATTGCCAATGGTAATTCCACCCCGAATGAGTAACCCCCGTTTCATTGCCTCTGTCTGAAAAAATACAGAAAAATTCAGCGCATCAACTATATCAAAAAGTGTTATTTCATCGTCAAATTCGCGGATGTGCTTTCGGAACGCAATCACAAGGTTATCTGAGAATATCCGAGCTTTCATCTCGGTATAGTTTGCGGCCTCCAACTGTGAAACGACTGATATTGCAGAGTGGTACAGTTCATAAAAGGTTTGCAACATTCTATTTTCATCTTTAAGCATTGCATCTTTGGTGCCAAGAAAGTCAATGTATAGAACAACATACTTTTGAAGTTTGGGAGGGCTTTCGCTCATGTGGTTATCATCTGCACTCATATACTATTTCTGCACCTCCTACTAAATCCATGATGTCATAATTCACACTGGTGGCAGCAAAGTCAGGCTGCTTATGAAAAGGTTTCTTTAAGTAGACCGTGTGGGTGGTTTCTCCATCCACCTCCACAATTGCCAAAATGAACTGTTCCGGCTCGTTCAACGCAGTTAGAATCTCATTCTTAGTGACGGTCACACTGATTGCGCCCTTGGCCCTGCCTTTGACCTCGATGAAGCGGAGCGTGGTCCCATCCGCATCCCGCAACTCGGCAGGAATTTTGGATTCGATATCATAACCCTTATTTTGTGCGCTCACGTCAGCGGGGGCAAAGCCAAGGGACTTCTCAATGTCCATCACCGCTTTCATGGCGGCAAGTTCAATTCTGCGCCGCGCCGCCGCGTCCGCGCCGAACAGCGCCGGACGGCCCATCAACTTGTCCAGCAGACCTCGTGGGATAACCACCGCGCCGCCTACGATCACAGGAGGCAGGGCGGAGATGTGTTTCTCCTGCTCCAGTTCGGCCAGCCGCTTCTGCATCCGGGCTTGCAGATCGTCAGCGCGGCGGGCTGCCATATCAGAATTCAACTTGGCGTTGACCTTGCCTGCGGCCTCCTTTGTTTTCAACTCGCCCGCCCGGAAGTCCCAAAACTGAATCTCAGCGGTCAGTCGATCCTTCACTGCCTTGACAGTCTTGTCCACCCGCTTCGTGGTACGCTGGCGCACCTCAGACACATGGGCCGGGACGATCTCAGAAATGGCGTAGCTGGTGGCGGTGTCCTCCACATTTTCTGTGAGCCATTTCTGGCTTTCCAGGAAAGAGCGGATCACCGGTTGTTCCTCCTCCGTTGCCCCATGGTAATCCAGATAAGGCGCATACCCCGCATTGGCGGCGGAGCCGTCCTTCTTCAACTCTACAAAATGGAGATTTTTTGATACCACACGTTTACTGCCGCTGGGGAGGATGATTCCATCCTGTACAGAGTCCTCCACATAGAACAGAAGTCTGGCCTCAGAAGAATAGTCGTTATCATCTACAAATACCGCACCGCGTTTCAGCACATCCATGTTCCGCTCCCGGACGAGGTCAATGGTTGCTTCCAAAAGCGGGTGGCCCGGAGCAATCAAATCGGCCTGGGGTTTCCCTTGCACATTGCAGAAGGACTTGTCGAAACAGATGCGCTCATAGCGATCCAGAA
Organism: uncultured Oscillibacter sp.; assembly: GCA_910576845.1. Lineage (GTDB taxonomy): Bacteria > Bacillota > Clostridia > Oscillospirales > Oscillospiraceae > Oscillibacter. The sequence goes on along the minus strand of CAJTJA010000054.1, from coordinate 8,555 downwards.
CCGGGGTGCCGGTACCGATTTGCATATCCCGGCTACGGACGGCAAACGGTACGGAGGTAATCTCATAGCGGGCCTTTTCACGCTGACGGACTCTGCCGCCCACGCTTTGGAACGCCTCTAGGAAAAAGGATTCGATGAAGTAGGGCTGGAGCCGATGGGCCTCCATGCGCTCCATATCCTCTCGAATAGCCATGACCTGCCGGACATCCATCGCGTCCGGGGTTAGGGCCTGTTCGTCCAGAAGCTGCTGTAGTGCTTTCCTGTCCAGAGAATGGTCTACCACCTCAAAGAGCCGCCGCCGAACATCCTCTTGATTGTTGTAACGAACCGCCTCAATCAGTAGCTCCCGGAGCGACTTGTTGTCAAAGGACAGCTTGCCAAGGACATCAAAAACCTTGCCCTTCAACGCCTCCCGCTCCTGCTCCAGCTTTTCCAGTAAGCGCCCATACACCATGCCCTCGCGGGTTTCTTTGGATACCAAATTCCACAGATGGCAGACTTCTGTCTGGCCGATACGATGAATCCGCCCAAACCGTTGCTCCAGCCGATTGGGATTCCAAGGCAGATCGTAGTTGACCATGAGGTGCGCCCGTTGCAGGTTGATACCTTCGCCTGCGGCATCGGTGGCGATGAGAATGCGGACCTCCTTGTCCTGCTTGAAGCGCTCCTCGACCTTGCGCCGTTCATCTCGGAGCAGACCGCCGTGAATCGTTACGACAGCATCTTCACTGCCCAATAGGGATGAGATTTTGCTTTGAAGATAGCGGAGCGTATCCCTGTGTTCGGTAAAGATGATCAGCTTTTCCCGTTCGCCCTCGGCTCCGAACATACTGTCATTATCCTGGAGCAGCTTGGACAACTCGCTCCACTTGCGGTCCTCGCCGCTCTGACGCACATCGTTCGCCATGCGCTCCAATTTTTTCAGAGTGGTGATTTCGGCCTCCAGCTCTGTAATCGTTCGTGCTGCGGTGGCCTGGTCAACGACCTTCTCCTCCTCGTCCTCCAACTCAGCCGAAGGAAGATCGTCATCATCAAAGTCATCATAGTACACGGAGGAATACTCCGCGCCTCGGCGCCCCAGCCGCTCTTCGGCAAGACGACCCTCCAACCGCTCTCTGCGCCGTTTCAACGATTGGTAAATTGCCTCTGGCGAGGATGCCAATCGCCGTTGCAAAATGGTCAAGGCAAAGCCCACTGTATTTTTGCGATCCTTTTCCAGGTTGTCCGCTCGGTTAAACTCTTCCTGGACATAATCCGTCACAGCATTATACAGAGCGGCCTCACGGTCAGATAAATCGTAGTTAACCGTGTATGCCCGCCGCTCCGGGAACAGTGGAGTCCCGTCAAACTTCAGTAGGTCCTCTTTGACCAGGCGGCGCATCACATCTGTTACATCTACGGCCTGTGTTCCGCTACGGGCTACCCCCTCGAAACGGTCCTGATCGATTAGGGACATGAAAAGCTGGAAGTCCTCTTCCTTGCCGTTGTGAGGTGTTGCGGTCAGAAGCAGGAAATGATTTGTAATAGATGACAGCAAGCGTCCAACCTGAAAACGCTTCGTGTACTTCACTTCTCCGCCCCATACGGTGGCGGACATTTTGTGGGCCTCATCGCAGACGATTAGGTCCCACGATGTGATTTTCAGCTTTGCCTGGATATCCTCGTTGCGGGCCAGTTTATCCAAGCGCACGATACATAGATTGTTCTCCAAGAACACGTTGCCGGAAACCGCTGATTCGAAACGATCATTGGTCAGTATTTCAAAACGAAGGCCGAATTTCCGGTAAAGCTCATCCTGCCACTGCTCGGCCAGATTTCCTGGCGACACGATGAGGCACCGCTTCAGCGCACCGCGAATCATCAGTTCTTTGATGAACAGGCCCGTCATGATGGTTTTGCCTGCACCGGGGTCATCCGCTAAAATGTACCGAAGCGGCAGACGAGGCAGCATTTCCTGGTAGACGGCAGAAATCTGATGTGGGAGCGGTTCGACCACTGAAGTATGTACCGCAAGATAGGGGTCGAAAATGTGAGCCAGGTTAATTCGATAGGCTTCGGAGGCCAGACGCATCAAACCGGCATCCGCATCGAAGCTCCAGGGAAGGCTCCCCTCAACCACACTGAGTCCAACCTCGTCTTCCCGGAAAAGGACCTGCTCTGAAACATTACCATCAGTGGTTCTATATGTAACAGTCAAAGCGTTTGATCCATGCCATTTGACTGCAACAATCTGAACCGCTGAACTGTTACCAGCTATTCCAGATACGCTTGCGCCTACGGTGACATCTTCAAGGATTGCCATAGACATCCCTCCATTTCTTGTAGACACATCTCACCAGTATTAAATTCTACCACAAATTTCGCCAAAATTCCAGATACCGCCGGGAATAAAAGTCACTTATTTGCCGCTGACATATAGCGTAGACTTAAAAAATCCACTGCTGCTACAAAATTTTAACTGGCACCCCATGCCCCCTGGCGTACTCCACCGTGTTCCTCGTCCCCCCATACCCTCCGCTGTAAACGGCAATGACCCGCGCCGAATGATCTATCATCCACTCGTTGCGCCGCTGAAAGCAGCCCCGGCTGTAGCTGGGGCAAATGAACCGCACCAGATCGGCCCGCGCCACAACCCACCGATACTTCTCCTGCCAATCCCGGCTCCAGCGGTTCTCAAACCCTCGATAAGGGCTGGCGCAGATCAGCCGGATTACTGCGCCCTCATCTCGGAGAGTCAGCACTTCCACCGCTGCCCAAAGGTCCACACCCCTCGCCATTCCTGAAATAAATGTTTGAAATCCGTCAGCAATCGCTGTGCAGATTTCTTTTTTTAGTGCCTCCACGACCACTGGCTCCGGCTGTTCCAACTTTTCCGGCCTGTGTCCAGTAAAGCAGCACCGATGCTGCCGCAGTTCTCGTTCCGTCATTTTACCGCCCTCCTGTGATGGCTGATACAGTTTAATATAACGGTATATGCCGTACAAGTCAACTGTATAAAACCATTTAAGTGAACGGTAAAATATTGACCAGAGGGAGGTGGCATTATGGACACACATTCCAGGCTGCGGCAGTTAATGGCGGAGCGGGGCTGGACGGCTTATCGGTTGGCGAAAGAAAGCGGCCTCTCCGAGTCCACGCTTGCGAACATCTTTAAGCGGAACACTGTTCCCTCCATTTCAACTCTGGAGTCCGTATGTTCCGCCTTCGGCATCTCCTTGGCCCAGTTCTTCGCCGAGAGCGAGATGGTGGAATTGACTCCAGAACTGAAAGAACTGTTTGACAATTGGGTGTCGCTCACCCCGGAGCAGAAACAAGCGGCGCTGCATATGATCCGGGCGATGAATGCAAAATAATCAAGCTGGGAAGCCTGCGGGACTTCCCAGCGTTTGCATTCCCCGAAAAATATCAAAAAAAGACACATTCCCACTCTTGACAAAGTTGCATAGGCTGTGCTATACTTTTATTCGCAAGTTAGCGTACACGCTTTCTTGCCGTATTCACCGAGTGTTGAAAATGAAGGGCCGAGTACAGTCGAGAGCAGTCAAATGAGAGACGCAAGCCGCTATGAGGCGAAAGTGCAGTCTGAAAAGTGACAAGATATGACGAAGGATGGCCTAATTGAAAAGAAAAGGTGAAACCATTATGAACGCACAGTATCAGAATTTCGGAGAGTTTATCCAGCGGAAACGTGTGGAAAAGCAAATCCCCCTCCGCAAGATGGCGGAGCGTATCGGCATCTCTGCGCCCTATTTGAGCGACATCGAGAAGGATCGGCGCAACCCGCCTGAAATGGACAAGCTGGAACTTATCTCCCAGGTTCTCCTCCTGTCGGAAGACGAAAAATCTACTATGCTTGACTTGGCAGGCAGAAAGCGTAATTCCGTGGCGCCGGACCTCCCTGGCTACATCATGGAGCGGGAGTATGTGTCGGCCGCTCTCCGCACCGCCCGTGACCTGGATGCGGGAGAGGAAGAGTGGATGAAGTTTGTTGCCGAGCTGAAGAAGCGGAAGGGGTAAAAGCAATTTATGTACACGCCCTCGTACAGGACCCAGAAGAACGGAGTCCCCGTTCTGAGAAAAGAAGAAATCGACACAATCGGAGAAGAGTATGTACGGGACTTCCAGCCAGAGGTTCTGAGAAACCCAGCGCCCGTAGACATAGAGGGCTTTATCGAGTGCTACCTTGGAATGACTACGGACTACCAGTATCTTTCCCACAACGGCATCTATCTAGGTATGACGGTGTTCAATGATACGGACAGGGTGATCGTGTGGTCGCCTGAGACTAACCGGGCTGAGTATATTAGCGCAAAGGCCCGAACCGTCATTGTGGACAACAGCCTCTTGGAAGAGAGCCAGAAACATCGGTATCGGTTCACCCTTGGGCATGAAGGAGGACATGACATTTTCCACTCGGCCTTCTTCCGATACGACCCAGACCAGATGTCGTTCTTTGGCTCAACGATGGCCCCTATGATTCAGTGCCGCCGTGACAACACGAAAATGAGCAAGACGAATTCCAGGAGCTGGAACGACCACGACCGCATGGAGTTCCAGGCCAATCGGTTCTCATCGGCCATTCTCATGCCAAAGTCCGCCGTAGAGTTGGTGGCGCAGCGGCACAGGAAGGAACGGAGCCTGGTTCGCAGCATTGCCATCGTACATGATGTGGTCGATACCTTCGATGTTTCCTTGGAGGCCGCAACTTATCGGCTGAAGGAATTGGGGATCGTAGGTAAAGACTTCTCCGTCCCCTATGCTGGAATAGACTTTATCGAGGTCTATGCGGACGAACTGGAGAGAGTCAACGATGCATCAGCCTTTGGGCTTTGACCCTGTTATAAGCGGGGATGACTTCCCCGCTTATAATTTTACCCAAATCGTTCGCAATTTAGCGTTCAAGCGTACAATCTGAAAGGAGCCTCTGAAATGAATAGACTGCGGGAAATGTGCCACCACCTCCACTGCCCTTGGTGCGGGAAGGGTGAGACCCTTGCCGATGGACGCGCAAAGGTCACAATCTCTGTCCAGTGTAAGAAGTGCGGAAACACATATCTTGCCGACTTGGACAAACTGATAACCGAGAAAGCAAAACCACAGCGGCGCAAAGGCCGCACAGCATAACTGTTGCTGACTGACCACTGGGGCCGAATGCCACCACTAAGGCCGGAGCAATGCAGGTATTACCATACCTGCGCTGCTCCGGCCTTTTTGTTTTTTAACGCGAATCGTTATATACAGCAATAAGGTCAAAACGGCTCTGGCCGTTGAGATAACAAAATACCGTAGCCTGTGTGCGCACACGGGCGAGGATGCTATAATCGCCGACCCTCCCTACCGGGAGAGGCGTTATCAGCACCCTTGATCCTGTGCGCCCATTTTGGCTGTGCATGGTCCGGGGCTGATACGCTTCGGCCATTTTTGTGTCCCCGCCCTGCTGCCCCAGGCGGAAAGGACACCAAAATGAAGAAATCAGGAAAAACCACCGCCAAGGCCAATCCAGCAGTCAAGGCCACCTACCAAGATACCGCATTCAATAAGGCGGTCAGTGACATCCCCGCCCACACGCCAGAGTTCAAGACCTATGTGGAGCAGACTTCCGCCATCATGGATGAGCTGCCCGGTAAGTTCGGAGCAACCCTGGCCTACCACATGGACAAGCTCCGCCTGACTAACGAGGCTCTGGCTGGTCTGTGCCTCATCAACGAGGACACGATCCGCAAATATCGGAACGGCTCCAATAAATCGAAGCCCAACATCCAGACCGTTGTCGCGCTGTGTGTGGGCCTCCAGCTTCCCCTGCCGTTCAGCCTCGATTTGGTACATAAGGCCGGACACACCTTTGCCGGTGAACCGAACGATATTGCCTACCTGACGATTCTCTCGACTATGACGGGGTGCAGTATCTACGACTGCAACGCACTGCTCCGCAACACAGGAGTCCCCCCGCTGGCAAAAGAAAAATAAAAAGTTTCCCGGCTACCGGGTTTTCAAAGTCCGGCTGCTCACCCCTTGGAATAGGTCGCTTTTCAAAATTCTGCCCCGCTCAAAGCCTTGAAAATCGGCCCATTTTCGGGTTCTCAACATCCGGGGCAAACGGGGTCTGGACGGCTATTATTAGGGCCATGAGGTGGCCACTCATACAGCCACCGCCCGCCTGACCGGGTGGCGGCGGCAGGAAACATCAACCGAACGGGATGCTCCCGAATGACAGAAAGGATAGACACCATGCAGAAAGTTTTCATCTGTTCCCCCTACCGCGGGGACATCGAACACAACATCGAGGTCGCCAGGTACGCTGGCCACATCGCCGCTGTGACCGGCTATGTCCCCGTCATCCCCCATCTGCTCTACCCGCAGTTCCTGGATGACAACAGCCCCGATGAGCGCATCCTCGGCATCCAGCTTGGGGCCGAGCTGCTGAAGGTCAGCGACATGATGTGGCTCATCGGAACCAAAATCACCAAGGGTATGAAGTACGAGCTGGAGATCGCCAAGAAGATGCGCATCCCCATCCGCTGCTACGATGAGAAGCTCAACCGCATCACCCCGGACACGCTTTCCATCGATGACCGGGTGGATGCCGAGTTCCTCGCCGAGCTGAAGGGTGCGAACATTGTCTGAAGAAAGGATGCCACAAATGGATAAAAAAGTCTACAGCCAACTGGCTGAAGGCTTCGAGCTGCTGGCGGCAGGCTACCGCTCCCTGGCTGAACAGGGAGCGGAGGCCACCCCCGAAGCGGCCCCGGAGCCGACCAAGAAGATCACCATCGAGCAGGTCCGCGCCGTCATGTCCGCCAAGAGCGATGAGGGCAAGACCGCCCAGGTCAAGGCCCTGTTGATGAAGTATGACGCTGGCAAGCTGTCTGGCGTCAAGCCGGAGGACTACGCCGACCTCCTCCAAGAAGTGGAGGCGCTCTGATGCCTTCCACTCATGCGAGATTTTCCCCTTCGGCAGCGAACCGCCGCCTGCACTGCCCTCCCTCCTTGATGCTGGAGGAGCAGTTCCAGGATGAGGAGAGCGCCTACGCCGCCGAGGGCACCGCTGGCCACGCAATGGCCGAACATCTCATCAAGAAGTACCTCAAGCAGCGCACCCGCCGCCCCGTGTCCGACTACTACTCGGACGAGCTTCTGGAGGCTGTGGACGAGTACGTTTCCTTCGTCCAGGGCGAGATCGAGGACGCGCAGCGGGTCTGCAAGGACCCCGTCTTCACCGTAGAGCAGAGGGTCGATGCCTCCGAGTATGTGGAGGGCTGTTTCGGCACCGCCGACATGGTCATCGTGACCGACTCCTACGTCCACATTATTGACCTCAAGCTGGGCCGTGGTGTCCAGGTGGATGCCGAGCGCAACCCCCAGCTTATGATCTACGGCCTGGGTGTTCTCAGCAAGGCCGAGCTGCTCTACGATCCCAAGGTGGTGCGGCTGACCATCTTCCAGCCCCGACTCTGCCACTGCTCCACTTGGGAGATCACCCCGGAGGAGCTGAAGAAGTGGGGCGAGGAGGTCCTCCGCCCCACCGGGGCCATGGCCCTCATGGGGGCCGGGGAGTTCGCCGCTGGCTCCTGGTGCCGGTTCTGCAAGGCCCGAAACCAGTGCCGAGCCAGGGCCGAGGAGTTCCTCAAGCTGGCCCAGATGGAGTTCCGCCAGCCTGCCCTGCTGGACGATGAGGAGGTCGCCGAAGTCCTCCGCCGCTCGGACGAGCTGGCGAAGTGGGCGGCAGACGTGTATGCCTTCGCCCAGGACGAGGCCATCATCCACGGAAAGCAGTGGCCTGGATACAAGCTGGTAGAGGGCCGCAGCGTCAGAAAGTACAGCAGCGAGGACGAGGTGGCGGCAGCGGCCCAGGCCAGCGGCTACACCGACATTTTCAAGAAGTCCCTCATCGGGATCGGCGACATGGAGCGGCTCATGGGCAAGGAAGAGTTCAACCGCATCCTCGGCCCCTATGTGTATAAGCCCCAAAGCAAGCTGACCCTCGTTCCCCAATCCGACAAACGACAAGAAGTCACCAAGGACACCGCATCTGCGGAATTTCAGGAGGTATAAGTTATGTCTGCTATCAATCCGACCAAGGTCATCATTCCCTGCCGCATCAGCTACGCCCACTTGTTCGAGCCGACCAGCGTGAACGGCTCCGACCCCAAGTACGGCCTTTCAGCAATTGTGTCCAAGAAGGACACCAAGACCCTCACCGCCATCAAGAACGCCATCGAGCAGGCCAAGAAGGACTCGGTGGGCAAGTGGGGCGGCAAGATTCCCCCCAACCTCAAGACCCCGCTCCGGGATGGCGACACCGACCGGCCCGATGACGAGGCGTATGCTGGGTGCTTCTTCCTCAACGCCAACAGCCGTCAGGCTCCCCAGGTGGTGGACCGCAAGGTGCAGCCCATCATCGACCAGAGCGAGGTGTACAGCGGCTGCTACTGCAATGTCAGCGTCACCTTCTACGGCTACAACAGCAATGGCAACCGCGGCATCGCCGCTGGCCTGGGCAATGTCCAGTTTGTGAAGGACGGCGAGGCCCTGGGTGGCCGCACCAAAGCCTCTGA
>CAJTJA010000053.1 GCA_910576845.1 uncultured Oscillibacter sp. | reverse complement strand
TGGGCGCGGTGAACGAGTCCGATGTCATGCTGGCCTCCTCCTCCAACGCCATCATTGTGGGCTTCAACGTCCGGCCTGACGCCGCCGCCCGGGACGGCGCCGCGCGGCAGAATGTGGATATGCGGATGTATCGGGTCATCTACGATTGTATTGACGAGATCACCGCCGCCATGAAGGGCATGCTGGCTCCCAAATACCGGGAAGCTTTGCTTGGCCATGCGGAGGTTCGGCAGACTTACAAAGTCTCCGGTGTGGGTACGGTTGCCGGCTGCTATGTGCAGGACGGCAAAATCGTGCGCAACTGCTCTATCCGGCTGGTCCGGGACGGCATCGTTATCCACGAGGGCTCGTTGGCTTCTCTTCAGCGGTTCAAGGATGCCGCCAAGGAGGTTGCCAGCGGCTATGAGTGCGGCCTGACCATCGAAAAATTCAACGATATTAAAGAAGGCGATATCGTGGAAGGCTATACCATGGAGGAAATCCCTCAGTAAGCACAAAATAAGGGCGGCGGCGGTGCCGCCGCCCTTTTACAGCGCCTCTGGCGCAAGAACAGGAGAGCACCTATGTCTTCAAACAGAATTAACCGCATTAACGATGAAATTCAACGGGAGCTGGCATCACAGATTCGCGGTTTAAAGGATCCCCGCGTCTCTGGCACCGGCATGGTATCCATCACCAGGGTGGACACCACCAATGATCTGCGCTATGCCAAAGTCTATGTCAGCGTTTTGGATAAATCCAGAGAATCCGACGTTTTAAAGGGCCTGAAGTCCGCTTCCGGCTTCCTCCGGCGGAAGCTGGGCCATGCCCTTCAGCTCCGCTACACTCCGGAGCTCCAATTCATCGGCGACGACTCCATACAGCACGGCGCCCATATCCTGGAGCTCCTGCGCCAGGAGGAGGCCAAGGACACCGCCCGAAACCACCCGGAGGAGGAATGACCATGCTCACCATCCAGGAAACCAGCAGGCTCCTGCGGTCCTTTGACAACATCCTGATTCTCACCCACCTCCGCCCCGATGGGGATACGGTTGGCTCCGCCGCTGCCCTGTGCGCAGGTCTGCGGGCCTTGGGAAAGACGGCATATCTCCTCCCTAACCCGGAGCTGACGGATACCACCGCCCCCTATTTCCGCCCCTACGCCGCGCCGGAGGGCTTCCGGCCGGACAGAGTAATTTCCACGGACATCGCCGCCACAGCCCTATTCCCGGAAAATGCCAGGCCCTACGCAGGCCGGGTGGACCTGGCTGTCGACCACCACCCGTCCTTTGAATACTTCGGAGCCGCCAATTATGTCCGTCCCTCCGCCGCCGCTACCGGGGAGATCATTTACGATATTCTGGCGGACCTGGGCCCTATTACGGCGGAGATGGCCCTTCCTCTCTATGTGGCAATCGCCACAGACTGCGGCTGCTTCGCTTACAGCAATACTACCTCTCACACCCACGCCGTGACCGCCGCCCTCCTGCGAACCGGTATCGACATTCGAAATGTCAATAAAACATTCTTCCGCACCAAGTCCAGGAAACGGCTGGCTCTGGAAGCCGCCATGCTCAGCGGTGTCGAGTACCACGACCAAGAGCGTTTGGCCGTGCTGGCAGTGCCCCTCTCCCTGATGGAGCGCATACAGGCCACGGAGACCGACGCTGAGGATATTTCCGCCTTGGGCGCACAGATCGGGGGCGTAGACTGCGCTGTCACCATGCGGGAACTCCATTTGAACGTTTGGAAATTCTCTCTCCGCACCGGCCCGCGGGTTAACGCCACAAAAGTCTGCGCCCTGCTGGGAGGCGGCGGGCATGCCGCAGCAGCAGGCTGCACCATAGAGGCCCCCCTTGAGGAGGCAAAGCGGAAAATGCTGGAGGCCATCGCCCAGGTGGTCCCGGACTTTACTCTATAACGCAGGAGGTCCCCATGCCCAACGGAATCCTCATCATCGACAAGCCCGCCGGATGGACATCCATGGACGTGTGCGCCAAAGTCCGGGGGATTCTCCACGAAAAGCGGGTGGGCCACGGCGGCACCCTGGACCCCTTGGCAACCGGCGTCCTGCCTGTCTTTGTGGGCCGGGCCACCCGGGCGGTTGAATTCGCCGAAAACAGCCGGAAGGAGTACCTGGCGGGCCTCCGCCTGGGGCTGGTCACCGACACCCAGGACGTCACCGGCACAGTTTTGGAAACCCATCCCGTAACCGTGGGCCGGGAGGCACTGGAGGCTGCCCTGGAGAGCTTTCAGGGAAATATCTCTCAGATTCCTCCCATGTATTCCGCCGTGAAGGTTCATGGAAAAAAGCTCTACGAGCTGGCCAGACGCGGGGAAGAGGTGGAGCGGAAGCCCCGTCCTGTCACCATTTACGAGCTGGAGCTTTTGGAGGCAGAGAACGAAACAGACTGTCTTTTCCGCTGTCTCTGCTCCAAGGGGACCTACATCCGCACGCTTTGCCACGACATCGGACAGGCTTTGGGCTGCGGCGGGGCGCTGTACAGCCTTCGGCGGACTATGGCGGCGGGCTATACTCTGGAGGAGGCTGTCACTATCGAGGACATACAGGAACAGGGAGAGGCCCTCCTCCTGCCCCTGGACGGGCTTTTTGCCCAATATCCCGCCCTGACGGTCCGGTCCCCGGGACAGGAGAAGCGCGTTCGCTGCGGAAACCCCATCACCCTGCCGGGGACCGCCGACGGGACCTACCGGATTTACGGGCAGACCGGAGACTTCCTCTGTCTGTCTCAGGCCCGGAATGAGGCGCTGACCGCCGTGAAAAACTTTTTCTGAGGAGACCGTGCCTGCATAACGACCATCTCAGGGAATGGAAGGATTTTACACCATGAGGAAAGAACGCGTCATTGCTCTGGGCTTCTTCGACGGGGTCCACCTAGGCCACGCCGCTCTCCTGCGCCGGACGGCAGAGGAGGCTGCCCGGCGTGGCTGCACCCCCGCTGTATTTACCTTTGACCGCCCCCCCAAGGAGGTGGTTACCGGAGTTCCCTGCCCCTTGATCAACTCTGCCGGGGACCGCAGGGGCCTGGTGCAGCGGCTCTACGGCATCAAGGATGTCATTCTAGCCCCCTTCGACCAGGAAATGATGACTACCAGCTGGGAGGCCTTCGTGGAAGAGCTGCTGGTGGGCCGATGGAACGCCGTCCACCTGGTGGCAGGCCACGACCATCGCTTCGGCCACAAGAACCAGGGCACGCCGGAGCTTCTGAAAGAGAAGTGCGCCGCCCTGGGCCTGGGCTGCGACATCATCCCGGAAGTGGTGGTGGGCGGCGTCACCGTCAGCTCCACCTACATTCGCCGCTTGGTGGAGCTGGGGCAGGTGGAGCGGGCAAACCGCTTTCTTGGCCATCCCCACACCCTGACGGGTACGGTGGGTCATGGGCGGGGTCTGGGTTCTTCCCGGCTGTTCCCCACAGCCAACCTGCCCGTGCCGCCCCACGTGCTGGTTCCCAGCCACGGAGTTTATGTGACGCGGATATACTTTGAGGATGGAACCAGCTGTCCCGCCGTCACCAATGTAGGCACCCGGCCCACGGTGAACCAGGGGAATGATGTGACCGTGGAGGCGTGTCTGCTGGATTTCCAGGGAGATCTCTACGGGCAGACTCTTCGGCTGGAATTCTATCGGCACCTGCGGGATGAAATCCGGTTTGACTCCCTGGACGCCCTCCGGGCCCAGATCGCCGCCGACGCGGAGACGACGAGACGGTATTTTCAAGAGAGCTAGGGCCTGTTCACATAAGACAAATGCGCAGATTTTCGAGCAAATTTTCGCCGGCTGCAAGGCAAAAATTTGCAGGCGCACTGGCGTGCGTCAAAAATTTTTAACGCCGCAGACGGCAAAATTTGCCGGAAAGATGTGTGTTTGGCCTTATGTGAACAGGCCCTAGGAGGCAGATAGTTTTGGAGCTTTAGAGCTGCAAAAGCAAGCCATCCTCTCCCGGGGCTTTCAGCCGTATAGTACATATAATCAAGTTGATTTTGTAAAGGACCGGGTCGCCGCAGAAGTACAATTCGGGAAATATTTTTCCGTTCAATATGATCTCCACGTAAAGCACACCTTTTTCTATGGCCGGGGAGATATTGACGTAGGGATTGAAATCATTCCCATGCACAGTCTGATGTCCCAAATGTCCAGCGGAGTTGCTTGGTACGAAAACGAGTTGACAAATATCGTTCGCGAGGGACGCTCCAACCCATCGGTTCCCATCGTGCTGACCGGCGTCGAACCGGATTAATACAAAAAAAGCCGGACGGATTCCTCCGTCCGGCCTTTTTCTTCACTTCTTAAACTTATCCACATGGAGGCACCGCATGGCGTTGAGGATAGCGATAAAGGCCACACCCACGTCGGCGAACACCGCTTCCCACATGGTCGCCACGCCGAAAGCTCCCAAAAGCAGCACCGCACCCTTGACCCCCAGGGCGAACCAGATGTTCTGCTTCACAATCCGCAGGGTCTTTCGGGAAATCTGCATGGCAGCGGCAATTTTAGCCGGGTTGTCGTCCATCAGCACAATGTCCGCAGCCTCGATGGCAGCGTCGGAACCCAGGGCTCCCATGGCGATACCGATATCCGCTCGGGTGAGGACCGGCGCGTCGTTGATGCCGTCTCCCACAAAGGCCAGGGCCGTTCCAGGGGACTTTTCCGAAAGCAGGGCTTCCACCCGATCCACCTTATCCGCCGGGAGGAGCTGAGCGTGGTACTCGTCAATTCCCAGTTCCCGGGCCACGGCCTTGGCGGCGGCCTCGGCATCTCCGGTGAGCATGACGGTTTTTTTCACTCCCGCCGCCTTCAGGCCCTCCACCAGGGTTTTCGCCTCGGGTTTGGGCAGGTCGGAAATCAGGATGTGCCCGGCATAAGCTCCCTCCACCGTCACGTGGACAATTGTTCCCGGCAGTTCACACGGCTCCCACCGCACTCCCTCTTTCTCCATCAAACGGCTGTTTCCGGCGGAGACCGTTTTCCCGTCTACCTTGGCCGTCACGCCGTGTCCGGCGATTTCCTCCAAGTCCGTCACCCGGCCGGGGTCGATCTCCTTCCCCCAAGCTTTCCGGAGAGAGACGGAGATGGGGTGGCTGGACCAGCTCTCCGCCAGGGCGGCGGCCTCCAGCAGGGCATCCTCCGTGACGCCCTCCGCCGGATGCAAAGCGGTGACGGTGAAGCTTCCCTGGGTCAGAGTGCCCGTCTTGTCGAAAACCACGGTCTCCGTCTTCGCCAGAGTCTCCAGGTAGTTGCTCCCCTTCACCAAAATACCGCACTTGCTGGCCCCGCCAATGCCGCCGAAGAAGCTCAGAGGCACGGAGATCACCAGGGCACAGGGGCAGGAAATCACCAGGAAGATCAGCGCCCTGTGGAGCCAGCCGGTCCAGTCCGTCCCCGCCAGGAAGCCGGGTTGAGCCTCCGCAGGAATCAACGCCAGGGCGATGGTTGGCAGGAGGAACAGCGCCGTGGCGGCGATAACCACACAGGGGGTGTAGTACCGGGCGAAGCGGGTGATAAAGTTCTCGCTGGCGGCCTTCTTTTCTCCGGCGTTTTCCACCAGATCCAGAATCTTGGACACCGTGGACTCTTCGCAGGGCTTCGTCACCTTCACCCGCAGCAGGCCGGACTGGTTCACACATCCGCTGATCACTGCGTCCCCGGGCCCCACATCCCGGGGTGCGGATTCTCCGGTGAGGGCCGCGGTGTCCAGGGCGGACACGCCCTCGACAACCTCGCCGTCCAGGGGAACCCGCTCGCCAGGGCGCACCACGATCACAGCGCCTACCTCCACATCCTCCGGGTCCACCTCTTCCAGAGAACCGTCCTCGTTCTCTAGGTTGGCGGTGTCGGGCCGGATGTCCATCAGGGCGGCGATGGACTGGCGGGACTTGCCCACAGCGTAATCCTGGAAGAGCTCGCCGGTCTGGTAGAAGAGCATAACGAAGACGGCCTCGGCATATTCCCCTGTGGCGAAGGCCCCCACGGTGGCCAGGGCCATGAGGAAGTTCTCGTCGAAGACCTGGCCGTTTAGGATGTTGCGGACGGCCTTCCAGAGCACGTCCCAGCCAATGACGGCGTAGGGAATCAGATACAGCACGCCCTCCATCCACCGGGGCGGCAGATACAGGCTGGGCAGCAGCTTGACAGCAATCAGCAGGACAGCCGCCAGAAGAATCCGATACAGCATCTTCCGCTGCTTGCGGGTGAGGTTTTTCATGGGAAACGCCTCCTTAAAAAACGGGCCCGCCGAAGGCGGGCCTACAATCTTACAGGTTGATAATGCAGTCCGGCTCCACCTTTTTGCACACGGCCACAATCTCTTTCATAATGTCGTCAAACCGGGCGTCGTCCGCGTCCACGGTCATTTTCTGGGCCATGAAGCTGACGGTGGCGTCGTGTACGCCGTCAATTTTTTTGATGGCCTCTTCCATTTTGGCGGCGCAGTTGGCGCAGTCCAGGTCGGTGAGCTTGAAACGCTTTTTCATAATGAAATCCTCCTAATATATATGTTTATATGCCTCGCATAGGGAACACGAATTCACTCCCGGACATGCTCCAGCCCCTGGTCGATGATGGTCTTCACATGATCGTCAGCCAGGGAATAGAACACCGTTTTGCCCTCGCGGCGGGACTTCACCAGCCGGACATTCTTCAGCGCCCGCAGCTGATGGGAGATAGCCGACTGGGTCATCCCCAGCAGAGCCGCGATGTCACAGACGCACATCTCTGCCTCAAAGAGTACATAGAGAATGCGGACCCGGGTGGAGTCCCCGAAGATACGGAACAGCTCTGTTAGGTCGTAAAGCGTATCCTCCCCTGGCAGCTCCCGCCGGACATTCTCCACAACATCCTCGTGGGCATGGATGAAATCACAGCACTCCACATTGTAGCAGTCCTCCATAATCCCGCCGCCTTTCGCGTTAACAATTGAACAAGTGTTCATATGTTCATTATATGCAAGACGCGGCGTTTGTCAAGCCCTTTTTCAAAAACGTTGAAACAAACCGAAACTTATGCTATACTGACGCTGTTTTTCAGCATTCAATTTCATCAGGAGGCCTCTTATGGAAGACATTGAAAAACTTCGGCTGGAAACCCTGCAATTGGGGGCCAATGCTTTTACCGCTCATAATTTCATCCGGCTGGAATCCGTAGAGCCGGACTGTGCGGTCTATCGCCTGGACATCTGCCCAGAGAGCCGGAACCCCTATGGCATGGTCCACGGCGGAGCCTTGTACACCCTGGCAGACGATGCTGCCGGAGGCGCCGCCCACAGTGACGGGCGGCACTACGTCACCCGGCATGGTGACCTGCATTTCCTGGACAACCGGGCCTGCGGAACTATTTTGGCCACGGGGCGGGTCCGCCGCCGCGGCAGGTCTATCGTACTGGTGGACGTTGAGATCACCGACGAGGCTGGAGCCCTGCTTGCCACGGGAGCCTTCACTTATTTCCGCGTGGACCCCAAGCGGATGGAAGAACGGGCCCGGGAGGCATAAAAAGCGCCGCATCCTCTTAGGAAAGAATACACCGCAGAGAAACCGACATCCGCTGAAAGCTGCTTGCTTTTCAGCGGATGTTATAGTCAGCACAGTTGAAATGAATCCAAAGGATTCTTTTCAACGCCGCGCTGTATAACAGTGCGGCACACCGCATATACGGTGTTTTGTGCTTGACTTCATAGGAAACGCACGAGCGCTTTGCGCCCCGGCAGGCCGTAGGCCTGCCGGTTGAAAAAGAGCTTCTACTCCTTTTCAACTGCGTTGACTATATTTATGGACATAAAAAAGCCGGACAAACTCAAACGGTTTGTCCGGCCCTTAACTTTCTATGGAACGCCGCTTTTGAAGCACCTCTTCGTATTTATCCTTCCAGCATCCCTTCCAGCTCCCTCCAAAATTCCACCAGCTTGCTCTTCAGCACATAGCCCTGGTCTTTCTCGGTAATGAGACCCACCTGGTCAAACGTCAGTCCGGCGGCCAGAGCTGTCTCCGGCACCTCCGCCGACACCGCAGCACACAGCGGCGGGAAAACAACACACCACCAGTTCTGTCCCTCTCCCGCACCGATAAGAACCCGCAGGGCCAGATATTTACCCGCAGGGAGTGTGAATCCATCATACTCCCGCGTGGGGAATACTGTGTCTTCCAACTCTATGGCGACGCTGTATTCATAGCCGTTGGCCCGGATTTCCTCGGCGGCGAGCTGTTCCAGCTCCAAAATCCGTCCCCGGAGGAGGGCCTCCGCCTCCCGGCGGTCCGCCGCACCGGCCAGCAGGGGCTCCATACAAGCCAGGAGGCGGTCCCGTACCTTCAGCTTCAGAGCCTGGTCCTCCTCAGAGTCGGAATTTGCCAGTACATGGAGCCGAACCACCTTGTCCGACAGTTCCTGTCCCGTCTGCAGTGCCAAGGCACCGGATGTCAAAAATCCTGCCAAAACCAGCAGCAGTATTATTTCCACCAGTTTCAGCCGTCCAATTTTTCCCGCCTTCATATGTCTTCCATCCCTTTTCTGCCCCGCAGCGGAGCCTTTTCTCAAAGGATGGACAAATTTTCCATTTTTTAAACCAAAATAACGGCAATTTTTCCCGCAGAAAAAACCAAGTTAGGCCAGATAGGGAATCCGTTTTAAAGCCGTCAGAATGGCAGAATACTGGATTTAGACAGTTTTGGTTAAGTCACGCAATTTTCGGAATTTAAACGTTTTTCGCTTATAAAAGGCGGCCCAAAGCGGCACTCTGACGGTTTTACAGCACACTTCACGCCATTATAAAGCGAAATACTTTTTTGTTTCTTTTAGAGCGGTTTTCTCATATTGGCCGCCTCTTGTTTTTTAATGCCGCAAGCCCGCCGGAAAGAACATCCGGCGG
Organism: uncultured Oscillibacter sp.; assembly: GCA_910576845.1. GTDB lineage: Bacteria > Bacillota > Clostridia > Oscillospirales > Oscillospiraceae > Oscillibacter. The sequence continues at coordinate 6,638 of CAJTJA010000053.1, read as the reverse complement.
GTTTGCGGGATATGCTTGGCAAGCGGGCAAAACAGGACCTACGCTCCCTCCAGCGGCTCTTCCGCAGCACTTTCTCCGCGGTTTTCCTCCAGGGCGGATGTATCAATGGGAGCACTCTCCTCAAAGAGGTCGTAATAATCTTCATCCTGAAGAGTGGGACGGCGCTTCCGCGCAATGGCGGTAATGGTGGGATAGAGGACAATCGCAATCAGTCCGCCGGAAAAACCATTGTTGTAAAGATTCAGTCCCGCCACTGGGCCGCCGGTTTGAAGCACCAAAGACGCATGAATAAAACCCGCCAAAATACCGTATGGCCAGCCAAAGTGCCCGGAAATAGGAGCCAGCGTCGTTCCGAAAAGGCCCGCCAGCTGGAGAGCGGGATAGTCCGGGGTATGGTGCATCCCGTAAGCACCAATATAAACACCCAGCATAACGGGGAGAATATTTCGGGCATGCTTTCCAAAAGCGGAAAAACCCATAATGGTAAAAATACCGCCAATTGTGGGACCATTGAGATCACCGCCAACCAAGAGTACATAAGCCATGCCCAGCAGACCGTTGACACCAATGTTCACCATAACCGGCCCATAACCAAACATGCGCAGATAATCGGAAGGGGCCCGGCCGGTAGTGGACAAAAGGCGGCAGTATCCTGTCCAGACAGACCATACAGGAATATTGGTCGCAAAGAATCCCAGCAGAATCAGCAAGGTGCAAAGAAGTCCAAGTACAGCGATAAATCCCTGATTATACCCCTCGGCCCAATAGAGGACAGAATCCGGACTGTCTCCAAAAGCGGTAAGCACCGGAACCACCATCATGGCAAAGAGTCCGCAGGCAAACCCCATGTTATAAAGGTTCATGCCGTTTTGCACTTTATAGGTGTAGGAGGAGAGAGACGGCAAAATAAAGCCGATCGCAATCCCCGTCGCAAGTCCCAGCAGGAGACTGGCATGAATGCTGCCCAAAGACATGTAACTGACCAGCGGCGCCAGGGAAGTAGCCAGCAGGGACACAGAGGCATGCTTGGAAAACGGCTCCTTTTGATAGCGGGCATAAAGCCAGGTGCCTAAAATAATGGGCCATATATTGATAAAGTTTTTCCCAAAAAGGGAAAAGCCCGCCATAAGGCCCATTTCCACAATGGTAAAGCCGTTAAAAGGATCACCGGAAAACTTGATGATACAGATGGAAATTATTGTCACCAGTCCCGCGTTGACCAACGCCGCTCCGGGACCGCCAATGGACACATAGTCTGTAATCAGCAGATCCTGCATGGTGACAATATGCCACAGCCCCCACAGAATATCCATAGGCGCCTCCAGGCATAGACCCAGCAGCATCAAACCGGCAGAAAAGGCCAATGTGGCCGGAAATAAATTTTTATAGCGGTTCTGCAAAACGGCCCCTCCTCCGCTGCAAACATGAACAGTTTTATTTTAGCAAGAAACGTTCAGATATGCAAGGAGATTTTTGTTGATTCCGCCGAACTCTTCGCAAATTTTGCGAAAGCTCTTTTCTGCGGAACCTACCAAATGCCATCAAACAAGCTCTCTAATGATTCCGAATTCCAAAAGCCTCCGAAGGCATAGCATCCGCCAGGGCCATCAGAATGTGGTTAAAGCCTCCGCTATAGTCAAAGCGCACATCAGAAAGTGTCGTTCCGCTGAGCCGGTCCGGCATGGAGAAGGTGAAGCGGCTTCCTTTCCCCTGACGGGATTCTGCCGTAATGGTTCCACCGTGTCCCCGGGCAATTCCCCGGCATAAAGCCAAACCGAGCCCTAGCCCCTGCGGTATGGAAGCCGGAAGCGCACCGCTGTGATAGCTGTCAAACAATGTCTCCATTCTCTCCGGAGAAATGCCGCTGCCGGTATCCTCTACCGACAAAAAAACCCACTCCCCTGCCAGCTTCAATTCCACCGTAATAAGCCCGCCGGGGGGAGTAAATTTAAAAGCGTTGGACAGCAGCTGACAAAGCAGTTGTTCCAGCGCATCAGGGCAGAAAGCACAGATATGGCGGCTGGCAGCGCAGATCAGACGGGTCTCAAGCCCCCGCAGCGGCGCCAGGGAAGCGGCTCCCGCAAAAATCTCCGTTACAAAATCTACGATATCCTGATCCCGAAGAGGAAGCGGCTTATCATTCAGATAGTAAACAGAGGACAGGTTATTTACCAGCCGGATAATTTGGTAGTAGCTTTGATCCACAAGAGCCGCTTTCGCATCCAAATCAGGGTCCCGCTCTCTGGCGGCGGCGGGAGCCAGACGGGCCGCCGCAAAATACAAATTGCTCAGCGCTCCCCTCATTTGGGCGGCAGCCTGCGGGAGGAGTGAGATATCCAGGTCCATGAGCGTCTCCTTTCCAATGAAGCTCCCAGCGTTCTCTTTCCAGGAGCTTCTGGGGTAGCATTTGCGGCGGGAGATCGTCTGAGCCAAGGAAAAGACTGCCTCCTTCGGAAATATTATAGCAAGCGCATAGGAAAAACGCAAGAAATTTGTCGAATCCTGTCGAATACTGTTGAATTTGAAGGGATAAAAAAACCGCCCCGATGGGGCGGCTTTCCGCAGCATGAACCCAGCCAGCCGCGAACAGGAAGCTTATTCCTCCGGCTCCGGCACAGCAGCCTTCTTGCGGCGGCTGCTCCGGCGGGGACGGGCCGTCTTCGCCGGCTTTTCCGTTTCCGGCTCAGCAGCCTGAAAAATGCGCTTGAGATGATTATACAATGCACAGCCCTGGGCGGAACCATACTCCTTCACCAGAGCGTTGCAGAGCTCCTGCCGGTCTGCCGCCCGCAGGACAAACGGCAGGTGGAGACAGTTCTCAATAGACGCGCGGAGGTCCACCTCCTGAAAGGCGCTTGCATACCGGGCCCGAAGCGCATCAATGGAAGCGGCATAGCCTTTGTCCTGGCTGATGACATAGGCATAGTCCGCTTCCCGCTTGCCAACCAAAACCCCAAGCTCCGTAATGATCTGAAAATCAATGGAGTTTTTTCCTCCACGGACGCTCTCAATATACTGCACATCTGCCGCCGTCCCAGTACAGAGCTTTTGAATCTTTGTCAGCGTCAGCCCCTTCTGGTAAAAAATCAGGACCGTGTCCTGATCCGATAGCATGTCGATGCCTTTCAGTCCGGTGCCGATGTTATTGTCTCCGTCAACGAGAAAAATCATTTTCATGAATCTGGTCCTTTGTATCGTATTTTCATTAAAAAAATGGTTCCTGGCGGTCTAGGCAGCCAAGAGAGTTCAGTATATCAGCTTTTCAACGGAAACGCAAGCGAAAAACACCGAACATAAGCGATTCATACCGCATTTCACAACGCCTGCATTTTCTTTCCCCGGAACATGGGAGCCTGCTTTTCAGCCGTCAGCAGGCATCCTTTATGAGGAAACCTTCGCAGGCCCATACAGAAAAGCGCCTCTGCGCAAAAATTCCTTTCCAGAGAGTGTTCATTCAGAAAGCAAACCGGAAAACGCCTTCTCACACCTGTTCTATGGGCAGTCCCTGCAAATAACGCCGCACTACATCAAAGGCGTGGTTTGCAGCCAGACCCTGGATACGGTCCCGCCGGCGCCGCCCCATATCCAGGGACCGGCAGAATGTCCCCTCCGGCGTGGCGAGGCCCACATGCACAATACCCACAGGCGTGCCCCGCTCGTCAGGGTCCGGCCCGGCTGCCCCGGTGACAGAAACGCCAATATCCGCTCCGGTAATCTTCCGGACGCCCTCTGCCATAGCCCTGGCACATTCTTTAGAAACGGGGCCGTATGTATCCAAAATACTCTGATTCACATGGAGCACATCCGCTTTGACCGATGTCCAGTAGCTAACCACCCCGCCCCTGTACACTGCCGAAGCCCCGGGAATGGCGGTAAGTTTTTCAGCAACCAGACCGCCGGTACAGCTCTCGGCGGTAGCTAATGTCATCTTTCGGCGGATAAGCTGGGCGTGACAGCTCTCTGCCAGATCAGCCACATCCACCCCATAGACCACGTCCCCCAACGTCTCATAAACCATATCCCGCACCGGGAACAGCATGGATCGGGCTTCCGCCTCTGTGGCAGCCTTGGCAGTGGCCCGGAGACGAACCTCGCAGGGCTTGGCGTAGGTTGCCAGGGTGGGATTGGTCATAAGAGCCATCTTTTCGTGGAGAAGTTCTTCTACAGAACTCTCCCCCATTCCAAATGTCATAATGTCAAGGGAAACAATCACTTCATGGGACAGTTTCCGCAAATAGGGCTCCACATGGCGGCGGAGCATTGTCTCCATCTCATGAGGCGGGCCGGGAAGCATCAGAACATGAATGCCGCCGCATTCGAAGGCACAGCCGGGGGCCGTACCTACCGGATTGTCAAAAACCGCACAGCCCTCCGGCAGCTCCGCCTGCTGGATGTTGTTTTCCGGCATAGGGACATGAAGGGCAGCCTCATAAAACGCCCGGATGTTCTCCAATATGTCCGGGTGGAGAATCAAAGGTTTGCCGAATGCCGCGCAAATGGTCTGCTTGGTGAGATCATCATAGGTAGGACCCAGACCGCCGGTGGTGATAATGATATCCGCTCTGCGGCGGGCAATGTCCAGCGCTTCTTTCAGACGCTTGGGGTTGTCACCTACGACGGTGTGCCAGAACACGTTGATTCCCAGGGCAGAGAGGCTCTGCGAAATCACTTGGGCATTGGTATTGGCAATATTGCCAAGAAGCAGCTCCGTGCCCACGGCAATGAGCTCAGCGGTATGGGACATAACAGCCTCCTCTTTTTCAGTCTCTCAGGCTTGCTTGAACTGCGGGCAGAAAGTCATCCAGAAACAGCGCCTTTGGGGAGCCGCTTGGAAAATGCCCCTTAAAGTACTCCTCTATTTTCTCCAGGCCCCTTTTGTACTCCTTCTTTTTATCGCCATCCCAGCGGAGCATATCGATTTTATCCGCCATGCGCAGAATCGCAGCTTCGCAGGCGCAGTCCTCTTCCGGTTCGAAGCTCCCTTTGTGGGCCCTGATTACACTGCCCAGCGTTTTCATCGCGAAGCCGTCCGCCTCCCAGTTCAGGCAGTCAATATGCCCTGCAATTACCTTTTCGGCAATTTTATGGTGATCATCTCTATCGTCAAATTTGGCAATATCATGAAGCACGGCGGCGCTGCTTAGAAGCTCCCTATTCACCAGGCTTCGCCCTTCAGGCGGCAGAGCTTCCGCAATTTCACTGCAAATGGTCAAAACGCGCTTCGTGTGGAGAAGGTGGCCGTCCATCTTTTCCTTAAGACAAGCGGTCTGCCGCTCCAGGCAGTCTTCATAGTGGCCGGTCAACAGCTTATAGCAGCCCGGCAGATCGAATGGCATAAAAATTCTCCTCCCGTTGCTCTCAGGGCTTTACCCATATCCATTTCTCCCCTTCCAGGGAGCGGGCCATCAGAGCCTCCACATCCAATTTGGCCTCCGCCGCCCGGACATCCTCCACCTTGGGCCGGGTGGCGGGGTGCCGGGGGGTAAACACGGTGCAGCAATCCTCATAGGGCAGAATCGACGTGTTATAGGTGCCGATCTCTCTCGCCATTTTAATAATCTCTACCTTATCCATGCCGATCAGAGGCCGAAGAACCGGCAGCTCCGTCACATCATCCGTGACACCCAAAGCCATCATTGTCTGACTGGCTACCTGCCCCAGGGACTCGCCTGTAATAAGCGCCTTGGCGCCGGCGCGCCTGGCAAGCGCCTGGGCCAGCCGCATCATAAAGCGGCGCATAATCAGAGTAAAATATTCCTCGGGGCAGTTTTTCCGAATCTCCTCCTGAATCTCCGTGAAAGGAACGATGTGCACCCGCAGGCGGCCGCAGTAAACAGTCAGCAGCCGGGCCAGCTCCAGTACCTTGTCCTCAGCCTGCCGGGAGGTATAGGGCGGAGAGACAAAGTGAACCATTTCCAGCTCCACGCCCCGCCGGGCCATCATCCAAGAGGATACAGGGCTGTCCAATCCACCGGAGAGCAGGCTGACCGCATGCCCTCCCATGCCCACCGGCAGCCCTCCCGCCCCGGGAACCGCGGGCGCATGCACATAGGCATGCTTCTCCCGAATCTCCACATGGACGGTCAGGTCTGGGTCATGGACATCCACAGCCACATCGGGAAAAGCCTCCGCCAGTTCACCGCCAACAGCCTGAGAAATTTGGATGGAGTTCAATGGGTAATTCTTATCCGCCCGCTTGCTCTCCACTTTGAAGCTCTTGGCCGATCTGAAGGCATCCGCCAGATAGTCTTTGGCTGTTTGCACAATAGCTTCCACCGTCTTCTCGCAGGGCACTGCCCGGGCTACGCTGACCACCCCGAAAACCTGCCGCACAGCGGCATAGGCCGCCTCCATATCACAGCTGTCCATGGCAGGCTCCGCATAAATGGTACTCTGGCGGATATAAACCTGGAAACTGCCGCAGGACTTCAGACGGCGGGCCACATTGGCCACCAGACGATCCTCAAAAGAGCGGCGGTTCAATCCTTTCAAGACCACCTCTCCAAGTTTCAGCAGGAACATTTCATTTTGCCGCATGGCATTCATCCTCCGTAGATATGAAATTCACAAAATTTATTATAACGCAATTCTGTTGCAAGAAAAAGGGCCTTTTTTGAAATTTTATTTCCCTCCGCCCT
>CAJTJA010000052.1 GCA_910576845.1 uncultured Oscillibacter sp. | reverse complement strand
ACTTGCCGCCGGAGAGGGCGTTGCCCCCCAGGGCCACCGCCAGGATGGCGTCCATTTCGATGTTCTCCGCGATGCGGGAGTAATTGATGGAGCCGCTGCGGCTGACCCGGATGAAGCCCGCCACCGCCACGCATACGCCCAGAATCACATAGGTGAGCAGCTTAATGAGCTTGGGGTCCAGGCCGTTGAGGCGGGAGGAATTGGCGTTGATGCCCACAGACTGGGTGTAGAGCCCCAGAGTGGTGAATTTCAGCACCAGCCAGAACACCAGAATCACAAACGCGGTGATAAAAATAGGCGTGGGGACAGGGATACCGGGCAGGAAGGTCCCCGCGTATTTGAAGGAGATGTCGTTCATAATGGGCAGCTGGTTGTTATTGATCCAGGCGGCAATGGAGCGGCCGGCCGTGAACATAATCAAGGTAGCCACCATGGGCTGTATCTTGAAGTAGGCCACCAGGGCGCCGTTGAACGCGCCGAACAGGGCGGTTACCACGATGCCGATGAGGACGGCCAGGAACAGCGGCATCTGGAGGGTATCGGCGGTAACCTGCCCGCCGCAGACCATTCGCAAAATGACGCTTCCCGCAATAGCCATCGTCGCGCCCACGGAGATATCCTGTCCGCCGGAGGAGGCGGTCACCAGAGTCATGCCGATGGCCAGAATCACCAGCTCCGAGGCGTTGTCCAGCACGGAGATGATGTTCCCGCTGAGCACCGGGTTGCCCAGGCTGTTCTCCTTGATGGAGACGGCGAAGAAGGAAGGGTCGGCAATCAGATTAAACAACACCAGCAGGGCCAGCGCCGCAAAGGGGATAAAGAGCTGCTGCCGGACAAGCCGCTTGAAAAGGCTCTCACCGGGCTGCTTCAATTTGGTCTCGGGGTTCTTTACCGGCGTCATCATTCGTCACCTCCCGCAATGGTCGCCATAATCTTTGTCTGGGTGAGGTCCTCTCCCGAAAGCTCGCCCACCGCCTTGCGGTCCCGCATGACGATGAGGCGGGAGCAGGTGCGCAGCATCTCGTCGATCTCCGAGGAGATGAAGGTGGCGCTGGTGCCCTTCTCCGCCAGCCGCAGGACCAGCTTTTGAATCTCGATTTTTGTGCCGATGTCGATGCCCCGGGTGGGTTCGTCCAGAATCAGGTATTTGGGGTCCGTGAGAAGCCACCGGGCCAGGATGCACTTTTGCTGGTTGCCGCCGGAAAGAGACTTGATGGGGGTGTCCGCCGAGGCGGTCTTGATCTCCAGGAGCTTGATGTAATTGTCGGCGAAGGCCTCCGCCTGGGCCCGGGAAATGGGCCGGAAGAAGCCCTTCATCACCTGATAGGCCAGGATGATATTCTCCCGGACGGAGAGGTCGCCCACAATGCCGTCGCCCTTGCGGTCCTCGGGCAAGTAGCCGATGCCAAGCTTCATGGCGTCCAGCGGTTTTTTGATTTTGACCTCTTTGCCGTCCATTTTCACCGTGCCGCCGGTGACGTGGTCCGCACCGAAAATGGCCCGGACGCACTCGCTGCGGCCGGAGCCCAGGAGCCCGGTGAAGCCGTTGACCTCTCCCTTACGGATGGAAAAATCAAAGGGCTTGATGCCCGCGCTGCTGCACAATCCCTCGGCCTCCAGCACGGGGGCCCCTTCTTGATCTGTGGCCACGCCGCCGGACTCGCCTTTGATGTCGGCCATGTCGTCCAGCTCCTTGCCCAGCATTTTGCTAACCAGTTGGACGCGGGGCAGGGCCTCAATGACGTACTCCCCCACCAGCTGGCCGTCCCGGAGAACCGTGATCCGGTCGCAGACCTCGTAAACCTGCTCTAAGAAGTGGGTGACGAAGATGATGCCCACGCCCTTCTTCCGCAGGTCCCGCATGAGGCCGAAGAGCTTCTGCACCTCCTGCTCGTCCAGGGAGGAGGTGGGTTCGTCCAGAATCAGCACCTTGCACTCCATATCCACCGCCCGGGCAATGGCCACCATCTGCTGCACGGCGATGGAGCAGGTCCCCAGCTGCTGGGTGGGGCTGGCGGGAATGCCCAGGGACTCCAGGATCTTTCCCGCGCCGCTGTTCATCTTCCTCCAGTTGGTGACCGCCCCTTTTGTGCGGCCGATGTACATATTTTCCGCCACGCTCAGGTTGGGGCAAAGAGTGATCTCCTGATACACCGTGCTGATGCCCGCGTTCTGGGCGTCCTGGGGAGACCGGATCACGGCGGCCCCGTCCACGCCCTCGATGTGGACCGCTCCCCCATCCTTGGGGTACACGCCGGTCAGCACCTTGATGAGCGTAGATTTTCCCGCGCCGTTCTCTCCCATCAGGGCGTGAATCTCCCCTTTTCGCAGGGTAAAATCCACATCCTGAAGGGCGCGCACGCCGGGGAAATACTTGCAGATGCCCCGCATTTCCAATACCGCGCCTTCCTGCATAGGGATTCGCCTCCATTCTTCAAATCGACAAGCGGCACGCGGCGCGGCTGCCATGCCGCGCCGCGTGCCGGGTCACGTGATGTTACGATTCGGAATATTTGAAATCAGGTGCCGTAGGTGTCCACATCGGCCTGGGTGAGGGTATCGCAGTCAAAGCCCTGCTCGGGGGTGTAGATGATCTTCTGAGCGGGGGCGTTGCCGGCGGCCAGGTCCTTGATGATGCCGTCGACCGTGTCCGCCTGGAGGGGGTTGCACAGGCCCATGTAGTTCCAGCTGCCTTCCAGCACCGCCTCAAAGGCCCACTTGTCGCTGTCGAAGCCCATGACGATGACGTCCCCGTCCTTGCCGTGGGTGATGCCGGCGGCGTCCAGGGCGGCCACGGCGCCCCGGGCCATGCCGTTGTTTTCCGCGTAGATGACGTTGAAGGGCTTGCCGGAGTCAATGACGGACTGGGTGATGGTGCGGGCGGTGGCCTCGTCCCAGTCGGCGGTCTGCTGGGTCACATAGTTCCAGTTCCCCTCGGCGGCGACCTTTTCGTCCAGAGCGCCGGTGCGGCCCAGCTGGGCGTCGGAACCCATGTGGCCCTGGATGTGGATGATGTTGTATTCATCCAGGCCCTGGGCGGCCAGCCAGTCCACGGCGGTCTTGCCCTCGGCGGGCATGTCGGAGACAACGGCGGCTACGTACATGCTCTCGTCAGCTTCCAGCATACGGTCGAAGAGGATGACCTGGGTGCCGGCGGCCTGGGCGTCCTGAAGGACGGTGTCCCAGCCGGTGGTGGAGGCGGGGGAGAGAAGCAGGAAGTCCACCTCGTCCTGGACCATCTGCTGGGCGGTAGCGATTTGCTGGGCCGCGTCGTTGTTGTTGTAGAAGGTGGCCTTGTAGCCGTTTTCTTCGGTGAAGGTCGCCCGCATGGCCGCGTCGTTGGCGGTCCGGTATCCGGATTCATTGGGGTCGTTGTTGATGACACCGACCGTAATCAGTTCTCCGGAGTCGTTGGCGGGCTGCTGAGCGTCGGAGCCGCTGTCCGCGGGGGCGGAGCTGCCGGTGTCGGCGGGAGCGGAGTCCCCGCCGCCATTGCCGCCGCCGCAGGCGGCCAGAGCCAAAACCATGCACAGGGTCAGCAGGAGACAAAAGACTTTCTTCATAACCAATTCCTCGCTTTCAAATTTTGGGTTCGCGCCGGACGGCCGTCCGGTTTCCATAGCTGCATTAAAAACGATTCCTCTCACAAAGTCAACACGTTTTTGGTTATTATATCCACTTTTGTATGAGTAAATAGGACAAATTTTATATATTATGCTAGATAGTGGTACAAATTTTAGTGTTTTTAGAGAAACAATTTCCAATTAAGTTGAAAATTTTATGATTTGTCTCATAGATTCGTTTGTTTTCTTCTGATTTTCAAACGCGCGAGGAAATTTTTTTCTCCGGCAGATTGCCCAACGTTCAAGAAACGGTTGATTTTCTTTGGGAAAAAGGTAAAAAATTTTGCCCGACAAACAGGAGCCCGCCGGACGCGGCAAAAAAATTTGTGTTTTCTTTTGAACAAAACGACAAAGTTCCAAAAAACATCAACCTTTATTTTGGGCAAATTACCATTGACTCTTGGTATAATGAAAGCAATCCATGACGGGAGGAGGCGCAGGCATGGCGGCGAAATACCAGCTTCTGGCAGACAAGCTCCGGGAGGATCTGGCCCGGAACAGCGGGCGGCCCGGATATAAGCTGCCCACAGAGCAGGATCTGAGCCGCCAGTACCATCTGAGCCGCCAGACCGTCCGCCACGCCCTGTCCCTCCTGGAGGAGGAGGGGCTGATCCAACGGCGGCAGGGCAGCGGCTCCTACGCCACCGGCCTCCTTCCCGGGGCGGCGCCCCGGCAGATCGCCGTGGTAACCTCCTTCCTGGACGATTACATATTCCCCGCCATTCTCCACGACGCCTCCGATGTCTTCTCCAGACAGGGCTACTCCACCGCCGTCTACGCCACGGAAAACCGGGTCAGCGCGGAGCGGGAAATCCTCCTCCGCCTGCTGGAGGAGCCGGTGAGCGGCCTTCTGGTGGAGGGCTCCAAAACCGCCCTGCCCACCCCGAACGCCGACCTCTACCAGCGCCTCCTCCAGACGGGCACGCCCATCGTCTTCCTCCACGGTGCTTACGCAGGACTGGAACGGGTTCCCTGTGTGTCGGACGACAATTACGGCGGCGGCTATCAGCTGGCCCGCTACCTGGCAGGACGGGGGCACCGGGAAATCGCCGGGATTTTCAAGAGCGACGACGTACAAGGTCCCCAGCGCTACCATGGAGCCGTCTCCGCCCTCCGGGACGCGGGACTGTCCATTCAGGACGGGCGCTTCGCCTGGTACGATACCGAGGACCGCCGCCATCTTTTGGAGAAGCGGGACGGACGCTTACTGACCGATTTTCTCCAGAAGCGGCTGGAGGACGCCACGGCGGTAATCTGCTACAACGATGAAATCGCCTATCACCTGATCCAAGCCCTGCTGGAGGCGGGCCGCCGGGTGCCGGAGGATGTGGCGGTGGTCAGCTTCGACAACAGCTACCTGAGCCAGCTGGGCCCCGTGCCTATCACCTCCCTCAGCCACCGCAGCCGCATGGGCCGGGTGGCGGCGGAGCAGATGATCGGCCTTCTGCTGGGCGAGGCGGCCCGATCGAAATCCCTGGAATGGGAACTGGTGGCGCGAAGCAGCGGATAATTGGACAAAGGGCCGGGAACGGATGCTTATTAAAGATATTGTCAAGGGGGAATGTAAGGTTTTCTCGAAGTACAGAAAAAGGCTTGACAATGAGGTTGCATTCTGTATAATAGGGACAGTTGCTCGGAGGGCTGGTCATTCAACAGAAATGACGGGCTGGATAAGGCACAGACTGAAATGTCTGCGGCTTGTCCAGCCCTTTTGCTTTTCGTGTGGCAAATTGAGAAAGCTGCCGCCCATGTCCAACTGTATAAAAACTGGACATGATATCAGGAAGGAGGATTTGATATGGACTTTCTCACCGACAGAATCAAACCAATGTATGTCAAATATCTGTCCGCCGCTTTTGGCAGCGCCTTGATCTCATCCATCTACGGTGTTGTGGATATGGCTATGGTCGGGCAGTACCAGGGCCCGGACGGAACCGCCGCCCTGGCCGTGGTCGCTCCCATATGGAACATCATTTACAGCCTTGGGCTTCTCATGGGGATTGGCGGTTCCGTCCTGTTTTCCACCCTGCGCGGCGTGTCGGAGAAAAATCAGCGGCAGTCCAACGAATATTTTACTGCCGCCCTGATCGGGGTCGCGTTTCTGGCGGTCCTCTCCTGGCTGGGGGTTGTATTCTTGGATCGGGAGCTGCTGACCCTGTTTGGTGCAGAGGAGACGTTGCTCCCGCTGGCAAGACAGTACCTTCTTCCCATTAAGGCGGTGGTGCCCAGCTTTTTGTTTACGCAGTTTTTGTCCGCATTCCTGCGAAATGACGGGAATCCCGGTCTGGCAACCAAAGCGGTCTTATTCGGCGGGGTTTTCAACGTGCTGGGGGACTATTTCTTTGTGTTTACTCTGGATATGGGTATCATGGGGGCCGGCTTGGCCACCGCGATGGGTTCCGTTTTCTCTTTGCTGATGATGCTGACCCACTTCCTCAAGAAACAAAATACGCTCCGTTGGGAATGGCCCACACGGCTGCTCTCCAAGCTGAAGGCAATCGGCGTTACCGGCTTCTCCACATTTTTTATTGATGTGGCAATGGGGATTCTGACTGTGCTTTTCAACCGTCAGATTTTGAAGTATCTGGATACCAACGCCCTGTCCGTCTATGGCATTATCATCAATATCAGCACCTTTGTTCAGTGCTGCGCCTACAGCATCGGGCAAGCGTCCCAGCCCATGATCTCTACCAATTTCGGTGCGGAAAAGGGCGGGCGCATCCGTGAGATATTGAAGTACGCGTTCGCTACCGCAGCTGTGTTTGGACTGGTCTGGACCGCTCTGGCGGAGCTTGCCCCCAACCTGTTTGTCCGCATTTTTATGACACCCACAGAGGAAATACTCGCCATAGCTCCTGGCATTATCCGCAGTTACGGTCTGTCTTTCCTGCTGCTTCCTCTGAATGTCTTTTCCACCTACTACTTCCAGGCAATTATGAAGCCCTTTGCCTCTTTCATGGTTTCAGTGTCTAGAGGGGCGCTGATCAGCGGCATCCTGATCTGCGCATTGCCCGCCATAGCGGAGGCCAGCACGATTTGGCTGGCAATGCCGCTGACCGAATTACTCGTTGCCGTCTATGTGATTGCAATGATGACAAACTATACAAAACGATTGCCAAAGGAAGGGAATAGAACAGTATGAACAAGATTATTACGGTAGGACGCGAATTTGGAAGCGGAGGGCGTGAATTTGGGTGCCGCCTTGCGGAAACATTGGGATATGCCTACTGTGACCAAGAAATTGTTTCGGAAATTGTGGACAGGACAGCCTTTTCGGAGCGTTATATCCAGCAGATACTTGAAAGAAAGCCAACCATCTCTTTCCCGATTCATATAGGACGAACGCTACATACAGTTCCCAGTCCAATGCTTGAACAGAGTACGTTGCTCTATCAAAAGCAATGTGAAGTAATTCGGGAGATGGCCGAAAAATCAAACTGCGTAATTGTAGGCCGGTGTGCGGACCACATTTTGCGGGAGCAGCACCCATTCCGTTTTTTTGTTTACGCAGATATAGAGAGCAGAATTAAAAGATGCCGGGAAAAGGAGCCGGAACATGAAAATCTGACCGATAGAGAACTGCGAAAACGAATTTTGGATGTTGACAGACAGAGGTCCCGTTACTACGGATTTTATACGGACCATACATGGGGTGATCGTATCAATTATGATTTATGTATCAATACAACGAACACTTCAATCAGGGAAATTGTAACGGCTCTTTCGATGCTTTTTATGTCACAAATGCAGGAATGACGGTGGCGGATCCGGCGTAGAAATAGAAAGCGCCTCCAGCAAACCGGGCAGGCCGTTTACCATGCCCAAGTCACAGGAGCGCACATTGGATTTCAGCGTTCAGCGTGAAGTCATACCAAGCCATGAAAAGCCAGCAGGGAAAACGTACCGTATTCGCTGTCCAGCGTTGCGTGTTCTTAAGAAAAATCGTAATGTTGGTGCTGTTTTGTTCGCTGATTTCACATGGATTGAAATTGAAGGTGCAAAAAGGGCGGTCTGCTTGACGCAGACCGCCCTCCGGTACAACATATTCAACTTTGGGTCGCCGCCCGTTTCTTCTTTTCACGGGAGCGCCGGGAGTATTCCCTCTGCTTTTCCCGCTTCTGCCGCAGATTCTCCTGCTCGGCCAGTTCCTCTGGCGCAGGCTCCAGCAAAGGCACGTCAAACTTGCCGATAAACTTTGGGAAATATTAGGGCCTGTTCACATAAGACAAATGCGCAGATTTTCGAGCAAATTTTCGCCGGCTGCAAGGCAAAAATTTGCAGGCGCACTGGCGTGCGTCAAAAATTTTTAACGCCGCAGACGGCAAAATTTGCCGGAAAGATGTGTGTTTGGCCTTATGTGAACAGGCCCTAGTAAATCCTCGCTGGGCGGCATAGCTTTCGAGCATGGCCTTTTGCGTTTGGATGCTGCCGCTGTCCCCCTGTTGCTCATCGTCATGGCTTAATCTGAGGTAGAGCGCTGTGTTATAAATCGGTTGTTTCAAAAATCAACTCTCCTTTGGTTGAAACAACCCACGCTTACGGCACCACAATACCACAAGCGTGGGCGGATATCCAGCGCTTTTCCCTAACAGGCCGGGCGGTTCTTTTCGTCTTCCTGTTTGGCGGAAAACTGGATTACATCCTCCAGCAGCGCGCGCAGGGGCTTTCCATTCGCAGAGAAATGTTCTGTAACTTTAATACGGGTTTTTCCATGGATGAAGTATAATTGTCCATCTTTTGTATACCGATATCGACCGATTCCAAATACCTGGTCAGTCAGACTGCGGTTTAACTTTTTAATAGGCATTGTCTCCTTTTCTTGTCGTGTTGGCCCACACGGGGCGGTGTATGGGCCTGTGGGGCCTTATAGGGCCAGGGTGCGGACCGCTTTGAAAGCCGGCAGGGGGCGGTTTTACCGCCCCCTGTGCTTCTCATGGTGTTCTGCTTCTCTGGATTCAATTTTCTCTGTCGTCCGTTCCATCTGGGGCAGGCGGTCTAGAATTTCTTTGCACAGCGCCAGCTTCTTCCTCGTCGCGCGGATGTCAGCGTTGACCTGTGCCAGTTGCTCGTATATCGCTGCTTTCTCTGTTGTGAGCCGTTCCCGAGGAGCACCGCTCCGCTCCAGAACAGCCTCTGCATCCATGTACCGGGTGAACTCCGCTTCCATGCCGGACAGCCCTTCCTCGTAGAGTGCCTTGGCCTGAGCCAATACCTCCACATCGGCCAGAGCGTCATACAAACCTTTTCGCTTCTTTTTCCGCACATTCAGGATTGTGCGCTGCTTCATGAAATTAGCCAGATTCTCTTCTGCATGGGACTGGAAAGCGGTCATATCCTCCTGGTTGGCGATATGATTCTCTCGAAGAAAAGCAAATTGCTCCCTGTACCGCTCAAAACGCATGACATCTTTTTGAAGGCGGGGTGTCATCCGGGGCGGGTATTGGCGCTTCTCGATCTTCCCTAAAACATAGAGATAGTGAACATATAACGCCATAAATCCAGTGTATTTCGGATGCTTTTTATAGAGCTGATAGTAAGGGCGGTGGATAATCTCCGGGCGGCGTCCGGCCTCAATTTCCTCCAGGTTGCCTTGGATAGCGGCGCGGATTCCATCCTCGGTGAACAGCGGATTTTTACGACCAGGGTACATAAATCGCTCCTGCCCCCGCAGGCGGAAACCCAGGCGATTCCCGTGGCTGATTTCCCAGCCCATGTGCTCCATGAGCATGAAGAAGTGCCCCAGGTCATTGGCATCCTCGATAGCGGAACGCAGGTCCGCCTCCAGCATAGTACGGAAGGTGGGCTGGCCCTTGCGCTGCCGCAACCATTCGATGTAACTGACAGCCTGAGAGGGCTGGCCTTCCATAACCACAGACAGCCCGTGCTCCCTGCACAGCCGGTCCGATATTGCCCGAATCTGACAGTAATACTCCTGGGTTGAAATGTGATATTTTCTCCCGGTCTGCGCATTCACGGAATTGAATATCAGGTGGGAATGGATGTGTTTTTTGTCAACGTGGGTCCCGATGACCACTTCGTAATCCGGCAGGTACTCAGCAGCGAATTCCTTTGCGATTTTCAGCGCCAGCTCCGGGGAAACCTCTCCCGGCTTGAAGGACTGGATGATGTGATAGCACTGGCGTCCATCCAGTTTTCCGATGGCCCGCTTGGTATCCATCATCTCCCGGTACTCCAAGCCGGGATCGCAGTTTTGATGATATGTCAGAATCCAGCTGTCGGTTTTATCTCCGTTCAGCACATATCGAATGGCCTGATCCAGCCGGGTATTTCTGGCCAGGATTTTTGTAACAGCTACGTTGCGTCAACTCCTTTCGCGGCTTGTAACCGCCAATCTTCCGCCCGCAGGCGGCATTGGGGTCAGGGGAGTTCCCCTGCAAGCCGCAAAAATGTACATTTTTGCGATGCTTGCGCTCTCGCAGCCCCTGGCGGCGAGAGCGAGGCCCCGCCGAAGCGGGGCCTTTTCCAAGCGGCAGGGTGATTGAAATTCGAGGGAGGGGCGAAGGCATGTTTCCCACCAGATTACTGCCACATGGTGTCTCACACCTTCCCGGCCTGAGCGAGTATGTCTTCCTCGCCATCCTCGTCCTGCCAGACACAGGGGGCGGCGCAGTCCATGAACCAATCCGCCCGCAGCAGGGACAGGATGATATCCCACATGGCGGCGAAGTCATCGCTGTGACCGTTATCCTTGAAGACGAGGGTATCTCCATCAGAGACGCAGGGGAGGTCGTGGGTGGCGAACAGGCTTTTTATCGTCTGATGCACAGCCTCCAATGTGTAGCTGCGCCGCTCTGCTGCAGCTTTATCAAAGAAAAATCTTACTTCCATCGGGCGTACCTCCTGTTATTGGGTAGGCCACATCATATCAGCCTGTTCCGGCAATGTCCAAATGATTTGGCAGACAGCCTTTGCTTCGATGGTGGGGGCATATGTATGCACCTGCTCCTACTTTGCATCCTCAAAAAGCGGAGGCTGGGTGCGCATACATAACCCCCTCGCCCGTACTCTTAGCGACTCAAGCTCTATCCGAATGTACAGCCTGTTGACAATCATGCAGAACTTCATTTTTGAGCAAATCTCCAATGGCCTGAAACGTCTGGGCCAATTCATAAGATTCCCGCATAGAGTCCTCGATCTCATCCGGCCTCATGCGGGTGTTTTCCACCCAAATGCGAACATTTTCCAATGTAGGAGTCAGAAGAACAGCTTTTTCATAGGCTTTGCAGAACAGGCTGGCAATTTTCCCTCTGCGTTCCGCTTCAGCGTCCAGTTGGTCAATTTCCCGCACAGCCGACAGCATCTCGGCGGCGGCGGATTCCTGCTCTTCCAGAGGTAGCTTCCGAACCGCTTTCAGAATTTTCCAGCCCCGGTTAATGGACACTTTTTTCCTGTCCAGAGCGTCTTTCAGGGCCTGGGGCGCGGTTTCCGCCAGTTGTGCGACCCTGCCCATGGTCTGTTCTCCGATTCCTACGGCCAGGGCCGCTTCCTTTCTGGTATCCACAGGCAAAATCGGGTTTGGTGAATTCACCAAACCCGATTTTACATGCTCGCTCTTGCGGTCGCCGCCTCCTGCGGCCATATTTGCCCGTGCTCTGGCCTCGATTTCCGGTTTCAGTTTCAGCGCGATTTTGCCTAATTCCCACTTATCCAGATTGCGGCGGCCCTTCTGTGTATCTAGTGCCCATTGCTTGGCCTCCAGCAGATCGGTAAACGAAAATGCCAGCATTTTATAGGGCAGACCATGCTTTTCACAGATGCGGAAACGATTGTGTCCGTCAATAACGATTATGTCCGCGTTGACAATGATGGGGGCGTGGCAGCCGTTTTCCGGGATATCGCTCTCCAAAGAAGAAAACTGCTCACCGCTGAGAGGCGGAAGCAGTCCTTCCAGTTCCGGCAGGACGGTCAGCGTCCGTTCGGAACTATTGTATTCGATTTTTGTGTTTTGCAGAGTACCATCTCCTTCAGTTTGTTTTTGTGAGCCTTCGCCGTAAGTTTGCCGTTCTATCCAATCCGGTTCCTGACAGGCAACCCTGCTCGGTGCTGTGTCGTGTTTCTTCTCTTGGCCCGCTCGTTCAAACTGAAGTTATGGCAGGCTTCCCCGTAAAAGTATCTGATTGGACGGTCATATACTTTTACTCCGAGCGCAGAGGCACTCGGGGTACAGCGATAGAACTGTCGATGATGTCCAATCTCTTTCGAGAAAGCCTGTTAGAATAAAACCAGTTAATAAAATATTTTTTCCCAATACGTTGCTGTGATGAAAAGCATAGCACCGATGGGAAAGATTGTCAAGCAGGAATATCAGCCCTCATTCGTCTGTTATCAATTTAAAATTCCATGTGGAATTTCCTGGCGCGGTATGGTATTCTATACAAAATAATCGAAGCCCCGCGGACCGGCGGCGCGGAGGGGGGACCATCATGCTGCGCGTATTTTTAGTTGAGGACGAGAGTATCATCCGGGAAACTCTGCGGGACACCGTGCCCTGGGCCCAATATGGCTATACCTTTGCCGGAGAGGCCGGGGATGGAGAAATGGCCCTGCCCCTTATCCGTCAAGTAAAGCCCGACGTGCTCATCACCGACATCCGTATGCCCTTCATGGACGGCCTGGCCCTCAGTGAGCTGGTCCGGCGAGAATTTCCGGAGATGAAAATTATCATCATCTCCGGCTACGACGACTTTGAGTATGCCCGGCAGGCCATCAGCATCGGTGTGGACCAGTACCTTTTAAAGCCCATCACGAAAAAGGCCCTGCTGGACGTGCTGGAGGAGCTTAAGAAGAAGATCGAGGGGGAGCGGGCCAACCGGAGCTATCTGGTCCAGTTCCACCGGGAGGCGGAGGAGTACGAGCAGTACACCCGCCGGGTCTTCTTCGAGCGGGTGGTGGCCGGGCAGCTCTCGGTCCAGGAGATCTACGAGTCGGCGGCGAGGCTGGATATTGACCTCCGGGCCCAGTGCTATACCATCGCCTTTTTCTCCGTTCTGCCGGAGTCCTCCGGCTCGGCGGAAGTCTACTCCGAACCGGGAGCCCGCCTGCGGGACGCCCTGCTGGAGTATTTTCTGAAATACCCGGAATACATCCTTCTGCGCTGGAACCTGACCACCTATGCCGTGCTCCTCAAGGGCGAGACCGCCCGAATGGAGGAGCTGGCCCGGCGCTGCGTGGAGACGGTGCGGAACCAATACGCCGCCTATGCGCCGGAGCAGAACTGGTATGTGGCCATCGGCCGCCCCACCCAGCGGCTCAGCACCCTGCCCGCCTGCTTTGAGGAGGTCTCCCGCCTCTGGGCCTACCGGCACATCCTGCCCCAGCAGCATGTGCTGACGGCGGACTCCGTCAGCTTCCTCACCGGCACCGGCGGCGGGAACAGCCAGCTGGACCGGCTGGACGCCGGCAAGGTGGACCCGGCCATCCTTTTGGGTGTGATGCAGAGCGCCAGCGCCCAGGAAATTCCCAGCTTCGCGGACGAATACATCCACAGCGTGGAAGAGGCCCTGGGGTCCAAGCCGTTTTGCCAGTACCTTATGCTTTCCGTCCGTTTTACGGCAGACCGCTTCGCCGCCTCTTTGGGCGTGGGACGGCAAGAGGCTTTCGCGCCCCTGACCTGCCTGGACCTGGTGGGGAGGAACGTGACGGCGGCGGACTTGAAAAGCTATTTCTCCGCCATTTTGCTGCGGATGGTGGAGCTGCGGGACCAGGCGTCCAGCAGCCAGTGCCGGAGCCTTCTCAAACAGGCGGTGGCCTATATCGACGGCCACTTCACCGAGGAATCCCTCTCCTTGAACCAAGTAGCCCGGGAGGTGAACATCTCCGCCAACTACCTCTCGGCGGTGTTCAGCCAGGAGATCGGGGCCACCTTCACCGAATATGTCACCGGGAAACGGATGGACCGGGCCAAGGAACTGCTCCGCACCACGGACAAGCGCTCCGGCGAGGTGGCGGCGGCGGTGGGATATAAGGACCCCCATTATTTCAGCTTCCTGTTCAAAAAAACCCAGGGCTGCACGCCCCGGGATTATCGGGGAGGAAAGCGCTTATGAGCCGTCCGGATTCCATCCAGAGCCGGATGCGCCGCATGGCGGTGGTGTCCTGCGGCTTCATGGCGGCGGTCCTGGCGGTGACGCTGGCGCTGGCGCTGGTTTACAACAGCCAATACAAAGACCTTCTCTACAATGTGACCACTGCCTCGGAATTCAACCAGGATTTCAAGGAAAACATCGATCTCAAGATGTATTATTACGTCATCGAAAGCCGGTATTCCGAGGGCCTGCCCATCCAAGAGGTTCAGGACGCCCAGGCCCTGGCGAAGGACCTGCTGGACAGCACAAGCCAAAAGGACAGCCTCCAGGCCGTCACCAGCGTGCTGGACCTGTGCGAAAATCTGGAGGGGAAGATCTATCAGATTGAGCAGACCCAAAGCTATGACAGCCGGCAGATGCAGCTGGAAAACAACGTCTACGTCCTCACCGCCCTGATTCAGGAATATATGTACAACTACCTCTACTATGAGTCGGTGCAGCTGAACCTGCTCCAACAGCAGATTTCCCGGCAGATGGCGGCGGAAATTCTGCTGGTGCTGCTCCTGTCCGCCGTATTGATCGCGCTGCTGGTCCGCTACAGCGTCCGGCTGAGCCGGTCCGTGGCCCAGCCGGTGGTGGACCTGAGCCGCCGGGCGGAGGACGTTATCGGAGGAGACCTGACGGTCCGGGAGCCGGTCCGCTCGGAAACCTACGAGATTCGGACCCTCAGCGAGGGCATGGAGCAGATGATCGCCCGGCTCAACGCCCAAATCCAGGAGACTACTCAGAAACAAGCAAGCCTCCGCAAGGCGGAGCTGGCGCTGCTCCAGGCCCAAATCAATCCGCATTTTCTATACAACACCATGGATACCATCATCTGGCTCATTGAGGCGAACCGGCCTCAGGCGGCGGTGGAGATGGTTTCCGACCTCTCCAATTTCTTCCGCCACTCCCTCAGCCGGGGGGAGGATATCATCACCCTTGGGGAGGAGGAGGAGCATGTCCGCAGCTATCTTCAAATCCAGCAGGCCCGCTACAAGGACATCCTGGACTACACCATCCGGATGGACCCCGCCCTGCGGGAGACGCGCCTGCCCAAGCTGACCCTCCAGCCCCTGGTGGAAAACGCCCTGTACCATGGCATCAAGCTCAAGCGGGGCAGGGGCTGCATCCGCATTGCCAGCCAGGCGGAGGGAACGGCCGTGCTCCTCCAGATTACGGACGACGGCGCGGGGATGACCGCGGCGCGGCTGGAGGAGCTGAACCGGGCGATTGAGAAGGGAGAACGGGTGGGCTTCGGCTTGGTGACCGTCCACGAGCGGCTGCGGCTGCTGTTCGGCCCGCCCTATGGGCTGACGCTTTCCAGCCGGGAGGGCGCGGGGACTACCGTGACGGTGCGGATTCCCCGCCGGGGAAAGGAGGAAGCATGAAACGCGCGTTCCTGACGGCGCTGCTGGCTTTGAGCCTTTTATTCGGCTCCGCCTGCGGAGCCGGGACAAATCCCCAGGGCGATTCGTCCAATGAGGACCTGACGGTCATCGGCATGTGCCAGGTAGGGGCGGAGTCCGACTGGCGGGTGGCGAATTCCGAGTCGATGAAGGCGGTGTTCACCGAGGAGCGCGGCTACCGCCTCCTGTTCGAGGATGCCCGGCAGAAACAGGAAAACCAGATTACCGCCATCCGAAAATTTATTCAGCAGCAGGTGGACTATATCGTCCTGATGCCCATCAGCGAAAGCGGCTGGGACTCCGTGCTCCAAGAGGCGAAGGAGGCGGAAATCCCCGTCATTTTAGTGGACCGCATGGCGGACGTGGGAGACGAGAGCCTCTATGCCGCCCACATTGGCTCCGACTTTTTAAAGGAGGGGAGGCTGGCCGCCGCCTGGATGGAAGACGCCTTTCGGGAGGCGGAGGCCCCTGTCCGCATCATCCACATTCAAGGAACCTTGGGCTCTACCGCCCAGCTTGGCCGCACGGCGGCGCTGGAAGAGGCCGTGGAGGCTCACGAGAATTGGGAATTGCTGACCCAGCTGGACGGGGATTTCACCCAGGCCAAAACCTATGAGGTCATGACGGAATACCTCTCCTCCCTGCCGGGGAGCGGGGATATCGACGTAGTCTACTGCGAGAACGACAACATTGCCTTTGGAGCCCTTCAGGCCCTGGAGGAACGGGGATATGCCTGCGGCCGGGAGGGCGTGAGCGTCATCACCTTCGACGCCACCCGGGAGGCGCTGGCGGAGTGCCTGAACGGAAGGATCACCCTGGCGGTGGAGTGCAACCCCCTCCTGGGGCCGCTGGTAGAGGCGGTGATCCAGGACATGGAGGCGGGCCGGACGCCGGATAAGCATTCTTATGTGGAGGAACAAACCTTCACCGCGGAGAACCTGACCAAGGCGCTGATTGAAAATCGGGAATACTGAAAAAGAGCCGGGAACGGATGCAAGGACGACTTTATCAAGGCGATGATGGGCCGTTCCGCAAAGGTGACGGAGAATGAGCGGGCCAGGAAGCAGCGGG